>DYOK01000305.1 GCA_020720565.1 Acetofilamentum sp. | reverse complement strand
ACTCCACTTTGCTCCACTTCTTATTAACATTTTATTAACTACTACACTAACAATCAATTCGCGAAGAATTGCATTAATAGAATATCATTACATTAATCACTTGTTAAAGATCAAACGTGTCGACATCAATCAACGTGAGTACTTAAATGGCATTATCTCGCATTTAATTTAAATAAAAACTTGACATCTAGCCTGTTATAGAATTAACAAATAGACCGAAGACCTTTTTTATTTTTCTGAAAAAATATGTTCTATTTTGGTTACTTTTGCAGCGTGAAACTATTATACAGCACGATATTGTTTTTGAGTCTTTCGAGCGTAGCTTGGTCGCAAAAAGATACCATCGACTACTCGATGAATGTATGGACATTGGATACCTACCAGCGAAAAATGGAAGTTCAACTGGATACCTTTTTAGATGGATTTCAGAATTACAATCCTATTTACCAAACCGATTACTCTTATGCTTTCTTAGGAAATACTGGACAAGCTGCTCAAAATACCATTTTTGCTCATCGAAATTCGCATGCTTTTTTATTTCTTACGCCCTATACACCTTATTTATTCACACCTGAGAATGTCAACTTTTACCATCATAAGCAACATTATACCCAAACAAAATACACAACCAATTTTACTAAAAAAAATAACCTCCAAAACATCGACCTTAAACACAGCCAAAATATTGCACCACATCTCAATGTGGGTTTTCAATACCGTTTACTGGGTGCCGATGGGCAATACAAAGCTCAAAAAACATCGAATCACTTTTTTAGAGCATTTGCTTCGTACGAACGTTCAAGATATCAAGCATTCTTGGTGTATAACTACAACAAGTTTAATTCGTACCTTAATGGCGGACTTACTTCAGATACCCTACTCGACAATCCAAATCTAAGTTACGACGATACCAAATTGCACCCCGTAAATTTGAGCGAATCTAAAAACGCCATTTTATCGCGCAACATCAACTTAAAACATCATTATAATTTGATGCCACACCAAGCGACTTCCGACACAATTAATACGAACCAAAGACAAAAAACGTATGCTCAAATTGGACACGAATTCGACTTAGAATACAACAAAAGAACATACACCAACGAAGGTAATAACGGATTCTACAAGCAGTATTTTATTGATTCTGATGTTTTAGATAGTGAGATTGCCTCAGACTCGTCCTCGTATTTGCGTTTTAGAAACCGTGCTTTTATTAAATTTCCCGATGATTCAAGTGGATTTTTACCCGAAATCACATTGAGTTATCTGTGGCAAATGGAGCATTTTCAATCGTATCAACATAATTTTTCATCGCCTGACCATTTTTTGGCATTTCAACTTTCGAACCCAATTTTCGAGCATTGGAATTGGGAGTTAAATGGTCGGTATGGCATAGTGTCATCCGATCTCATCATTAATGGACAAGTGTCGTACTTTTTAGGCCACCGAAAAAGCCACTTTATCAACTTTTCGGGTTCATTCTCGCAAACCGACCCCAATGACATGTTGCAAACCTACCATTCTAATTACTTTTGGTGGGACAATCAATTTACAGAGAAACAAGCCATTAGCTACATCGATTTGAATTATCAGCATCGGAAAGCCAAATTGAAAATTGGAGTACGACAAGAAATTATTGACAATTATGTGTATTTTGCCGCAAAACAAGATTCAATTTGGGGCGACAGCACCTATACCTCGCTTGGTTGGATTAATGCGTACCCACATCAAGAAACGACAACCTTTAATATACTAAGTGCGTACCTGAGTCACCAACTCGATTGGGGGCCGTTCCACATGAAAAACGAGCTTACTTATCAAAAAATATCGAACGATTCGGTTTTGCATCTCCCGACGTGGGTTTATTATAACTCGACTTGGTTCGAGATGCGATTTTTCAAAAAAGTTTTAACGGCCCAAACGGGTTTCGATCTTAGATACCATTCCGTCTACTTAGCCGATGGGTTTATGCCCGCCACGGGTTTATTTTATAACCAATATTCAAAAATGCTGGGCGATTATCCGTACATCGACTTGTTTATCAATCTCAAACTTAAACGGTCGCTTATGTTCTTCAAACTAGAGCACATCAACAAAGGGGCTAACGGCAACCAATATTACACTACTGTTGGATATCCTATGAATCCCCGTGTGTTCCGTTTTGGAATCAGTTGGAGAATGTATAACTAA
>DYOK01000064.1 GCA_020720565.1 Acetofilamentum sp. | reverse complement strand
TATGTTCAGTAAACTTAATGTTTTTGACTTATCCTAGCTTTGTAATTATCTATTTATCAATATTTTAAATTTATTATTCCTGCTATTCTTTTATTCGACGATCTTAAGTTTTATGTTAAAATTAAAAAAGTGACTCGACACATTGTAAGATATTTTGGAAATAATTTTAGCTCATTTTTTCCTTAGCACGATTTACATATCCCTTAATCCATTCGGCAATGCTCATTTCTTGTTTCACTGCTTCGACCGATTGACCAGCCATAAATACATCGCCATAATTTACTTTATCTAAAATTTTCATACCTGAAGCAAAGGTCATTTCGGTGTTTTGTAACGATTTTTCAAGTTCACGGAATTTTTCGGTGTTGATAACAGCCGATGGTTTACCCGATAAAATGGGTGTCAATACAATGTCGTCTATTCTGGCATCGATTACGGCTTGTTTGTATATCGAACTCACTTTCGATTCGCGGCAGGTAATAAACGGTGTGCCAATCGAAACAGCGTCGGCACCTAAAGCCAAAGCAGCAACCATCGATTCGCCATATGCCATGCCTCCTGCAGCAATAATTAGCATATCGGGGTAAATTTGCCTTAAGCTAGGTAGTAAAGTAAATAAATTGTTGTTGCCAGCATGTCCGCCCGCTCCGCAGCCCACCACCACAAATCCATCTGCATCTGCTTTGTATGCTTTTTCGGCAAATTTCAGATTCACAATGTCGCTTAGAACTATACCACCGTAGGCATGCACTTTTTCGATTACGACATCGGGATTTCCCAAGGAAGTAATTACAATGGGTGCTTTTGTTTCTTCGATTATTTGCAAGTGGGCTTTAAAATGTGGGTTTCCAACCACAATCAGATTTAATGCAAAGCTCCCTTTTTTGCCTTCGGAATATTGCGTCAGTTCCAAAATATCGGCACGAAGTTGCTCCATGTCTCTGTAATTCAAAGTTGGTATAGCTCCCACAATTCCCGAATCGATAGCTGCTTTTAGCATGTCTTTGTTTGATACCAAAAACATGGGAGCCATTAATATGGGATATTCTGTATTAAAAAGTTGTGTAAATTTTGTATTCATTTTTGTTAAAAGAAGTCGTTTTCAAATAAATCAAATATTTAATATACAAGTTGTTGTAAAAACAGGAAATGGAATGGAACTTTATTTTTCGATAAAACTTTTATCAAAATCGCAGTTGATCCAAGCACCGTCTAATTCGGCTCCAATGCTTTTGTAAAGTGCTATCGCTGGCTTATTCCAATCGAGCACTTGCCAACGCACTCTGGCACAATGCTCAGCTTTGGCTACTTCAAATATTTTTGATATCAAGGCTTTGGCTATGCCCTGCCCACGAAATTCTGGTTCTACAAATAAATCGTCGAGATAAAGCGATTTACCTACCCAAGTGAAATATGCAAAGAAATAGACAGCCATCCCCACAATCTGTTCGTCTTTTACAGCGACAAAACTTTCGAAATATTTTACTTGGTCGTGCATTAGTGCTTCGCTATTGGTTACTTTTTCAGGAGCTTTTTCGAAATCGGCCAATTGATTAATCATTTTAATAATAGCTCCAAAATCTTCTGGAGTTCCTCTGCGGACGATATAATTTGTCATTTATTGCAAGATTATGAATTTGATATAAAGTATGGTTATTTTGAAATTAAAATGCTTATAAACAAGTTGTTATATATTATTCTAAATTTTGATTACAAGAAGAACTTAAAGGCTTAAAGCACCTTTCCATTGCCAAAAATCTGAATATGCTTCTTTTTGTGGGTAATGGTCGAATATTCCAAATACGGTGGAACCGCTTCCCGACATAGCCGAATAAAGTGCACCTTGGCTATAAAAAAAGGCCTTCAGTTCTACCAATTTTGGAAAAGCCGAAAACAAATGTGTTTCGAAATCATTTTTTAATCGATTTTCCCAGTTTTCTGGTTTTTCGGCGATGACTTGCCTCAAATCAAATTCTGGTTTTTGGGGCACAATTCTGCCATAAGCCTGAGCTGTAGAAATACCAAAATCTGGACGTATTAACCAAATATAATAAGGGCTTAAATCCAGCGAAATAGATTGAAATTCGTCTCCTTTGCCGGTAGCATAAACAGGGCTGTTTTTGATAAAAAAAGCACAATCTGCACCAAGTTGAGCAGCGTAAGAATGCAATTTATCCCTATCTAGCCCTAAATTAAAGTACTGATTGATTGCAATCAAGCTTGCCGCAGCGTTAGCTGAACCACCACCCAAACCAGCACCAGAAGGAATGGTTTTGTGAATGTGAAAGTGTAAGGGCGGTAAATCGAAATCGTTCTGTAAGATTCTATAGGCTTTAACCATCAAGTTTTGCTCAATTGGAATGTCAATCACCAAGCCCGTTTGATCAAGCTTCATTTCGTTCGATTCGATAAATTCTAAAGCATCCTTAGTTTGGATCGGATAGAAAATTGTTTCGAGATTATGATAGCCGTCTGTACGCTTTTCGGTAACATGTAAGCCTAAATTTATTTTTGCATTAGAGAAATAGAGCATGGTGTTTCAATTTCGGAAATTTTCGATAAAATTAAACCATTATCGACTAATTTTGCATAAAAAATAAACAACATGTTGGTATACTTGATTGGTTTTATGGGTTCGGGCAAAACAACACAAGGTAGAAAACTTGCCAAAGCCTTATCGTGGGATTTTATTGACACCGACGAATGGCTCGAAAAACAAGAAAATAGCTCTGTCAACGAAATTTTCAAAGCAAAAGGCGAGGCTTATTTCCGAGATCTAGAAACCAACTTAATTGGTCAAATTGCAACACGTAAAAATACAATTGTCGCTACTGGCGGTGGGATGCCGTGTTTTAATCAAAACTTAGATTTATTAAAACAATCGGGCTTGGTTATATACCTCAAAGCTGGATTGGGCTGCATTATGCAACGTATTTTAAACGAACGAGATAAAAGACCACTATTGTCTGTAATTGAACCCAACGAGCTTGCCGATTTTATTTCGGATAAACTCGACGAACGAAAACCTTGCTATCAGAATGCACATTATACGGTGTTGTCGAAAGGCATGAAAATTCAAGCACTGATTGACATTGTACAGCAACATTATCAATTAAAGTCAACAAAATAATTGAGCATTTTAAAAGACTTTTTTCTGAATTCTTTATTAATGGTTAATAGCAAGATTTGTTGTTTTAATTTTTTTATCGATAACGTTTTTCCCAACAGTATAACAATACAGACTACTTGGTGTAAAGTCGTAAACTATTCCATCGTCTTCCTTCGTTTCTGATATGTCGATAGTGGTTATTAGTGCTTTGTCTAGTCCATTTTTATTACAGAAATTAGTTATATTTATTAAGCTTTTTAAGCTTTTTGTGGGGCGATTGCTCCATTTAATCTCTACCGCCCATTGTGGCTTTTGACGGTTTGGTGTTAAACTGACAATATCCACTTCCCCTTTGCTCCAACGGGCATAATATGGCGTAAAGTCCGAGTTGTGGCTCCATTGTGAATAAATTGCGGTCTCTACCATATTCCCAATAAATTCATCATTGCTATCAATAGGCGAAAATAATGCACTCCTCAACGATGGATTGGTGAGATAAATTTTAAAAAGTGTAGCTCGTTTAAACTTTTTGGGTGTAATATCAATTTTGTGAATTACTTTGATAAGAAATGCGGCTTCTAAATATTCGATATAACGTTTTATCGTGTTTTTAGCAACGCCAGAACCAGTCGATAATTCTTCGTACGAAAACTCATTTCCAGAATTGTAGGCTATAGTGGTAAACAATGAGTTCAATTCTTGTACGTCTTGAATGCCATATAAACTAGGCAAATCTCTTAAAAGTACTTTGTCAATAATGTCGTGCCTTATGTACCTACCAGGGTCACTTTGTATTTCTTTTGACAACGAAACCTCTGGATAACCGCCAAAGTTAATATAATCTAAAAAGTGTTGATTAAACGTTTCAATTTGATTGGTATGGTAATAGTTTTTACGTACTCCGTTCCATTCTTTTTCGTTAAGAATTACTAAATCTGATAAATCCTTCAAATCGATATATTCGTGAAAAGTTAATGGCGGCAGTAAAAAATCGGTAAATCGCCCAGCGCCCGATTCATTACTTTTTAGTCGTAATGCCGCTGCAGCAGAACCAGACACAATAAATTTAATCTCATGGTAAGTGTCAACTAAGGTTTTTAAATGCAGTTCCCAGTTTTTTAGATATTGAATTTCGTCAAATATTACGTAAAGCCGTTCATTTGAATTTAGGTTCGATTCTTTAAGATAAAAAAGCAGGAGTTGTTCCAACGATAGTCCATTGAATATTGGATTTTCTACAGACAAAAAGCAAATTTTCAGCGGATTTACTCCTTTGTCGATAATGTTTTGAATGGTATGATAAAGCAAAACCGTTTTACCAACGCGCCTTGGCCCCATTAAAACAATAGCACGTTTTATTTCTGATTCGTAAACCAAAGGCAAAAATAACTCAAGGTATAACCGCTTCCTCATTCGGGAATAATGAGGGTCAATTTCCCCGTTTTCCCACCAAGGGTTTTCGTTCTTGATTTTGTGTAAAATCTGCTTCTCTGAGAATGGAATTAAGTAACTCATGATTTTCTTTTTTTGCAAAAATAATATTTATAAAGTTAAATAACTAATCTTAAAATACTTTATTATCGAATAAGATATATAAAATAACTCAAAAAAGGTTATACACTTTTCTTATATTGCATGAAATTGCCTATCTCGGACATCAAAACCATCCGCTTTGTGTAGTGCCATAGTCAAAATTTGATTTCTTTGTGTTAATAAGATTAATTCGCTAATCTTATTTTGTTACTTATTTATATATCTGTATTACAGCACCTTGTGCTTAAAATGTTAAATAAGATTAGTTAACTAATCTTATAATTCTAGTTTAGCTTTTTTCTCGAATTTTAATGATTTAGAGTATTAAAATATGTTCTATGATTTTCTTATTATGATGTAAATATCACGTTTACAATGCTTTAGTTGTTATTAATATTATAAGATTAGTTTACTAATCTTATAATATTAACAATATTTTACATGCAAAAATTTTGATTCAATAGATTAGAATTGGCCTCTTTTTGTTTTAAATAATAATAGTAAGTTACACTAAGACAGAATTTTATGACTAATAATCTTAATAAGATTAATCGATTAATCTTATATGTGATGTTCCGCAAATTGTAATAATGGATTAAAAATATCTCTAAACGCATAAGTTTACACTGCAATAGCGTTACACAGTAAAAGTGTTAGAACATACATCAATACTTCGTTAAACTTTTCGAAAGTTCATATTTAATAGATGCAATCATCTGATATTCAGTACAAAAACTAATAATTAAAACTTTTGAAAAGTTGTAATTATTAGATAGTTAAAAAAGATTAACGAAGTATTGATACATAATAAGACCAGTATTTCTTTAATCCGAATTTGTGTGTGAAATAATACATTGGTTTTAAAATTCTTGCAATTCGTTTCTTTTTGGGCTACACTTCGTCTTTTTTAACAGATTCTTAACTTTTTATTGATGAACTGAGAATTTTAGTTTTTTTAATGCAATTTTGCACCATGTCATTTTATTAACGCATTGACTATTCGATATGATTGAAATTTCTATTGTCGACCATCTTGCTATTATTAAGCTAAATAGACCAGAACGTAAGAATGCCCTTAGCATCGAGCTGTTAAAGGAGCTTTGTCGAAACTTGGATTCTTTTGAAAAAAACCACAATGTTCGTGCAGCGCTTTTACATGGGGGTAAAGATTTCTCGGCGGGTGGCGATATCAACGATATGCAAGTGGCTGACTTCAATTCGGCTCAAGCGGTTGCCGACGAAGTTCAAAGTCTGTTTTACAAAATATCAAACTTTAAAAAACCGCTTATTGCCTTTCTGAGCGGTTCTGTAATGGGGGGCGGTATTGAGTTGGCATTGACCTGCGATTTCTGTTTAGCCCATTCAGCAGCTCGCTTTGCCATGCCAGAGCCTGCTTTAGGATTAATCCCTGGAGGGGGCGCTACCCAACGTTTGCCCTTTAAGATTGGACGTGCTAATGCCGCTTTTGTTTTGTTGGCAGGTCAAACTTTTGATGCAACTCAAATGCAAAATTTCGGCTTGGTTCAAATGATTGTTGACAATTTTGAACTTGCACAAGTTTGGGCCACAAAGCTTGCTAGCCAAGAACCCAATGCCTTACAATCGATTAAAGCTTTGCTTAAGCAAAACTTGAATTTCGAAAACGAAAGCCTCGAATTTGCTAAATGCTTAATTGGAAATGGACGAATTGGAATTCAGAGCTTTTTAAATGAAAAAAAGCCACCAGTTTGGTAGCTTTTAGGTCTTCGACCATTTTCTTATTGTAAATAAGCATTTTGGCGAGAGAGCAAAACACAATTTTTTAGAGGTTCTGTTATTTATGATTCTGATTAAACAGTCTCAAGCGTTGCTCTAATGCTTCGAATTGCGAGCGTTGCGTTTGCGATACACATGCTCTTAAACCTTCGACACGTTCGCTCCCTGTAATAGCTAACGAAATAGCCGAAATGCCATAATATATTAAGCGTTCTAACAATTCGACCCCATCCATTCCTGGGTAAGAGAATGTGAAGTAAAACCCGTCAGCTAAAGGCTCGTTTTCGTCTTTATCGTAAACAATTTTAAATCCATTGTCGGTAAACAATCGCTTCATGATGGCGGCACGTTCGCCGTATTCACGGATTTCGGCAACAAAATCGTATTTCCCGTCGTTCACTGCTTTTAACATGGCTGCTAAACCATATTGAGGAGCATGGCTTACCCCAGACGATAAAGCATATAAAACCTTATAAATCATGTTATAACCAAAGCTTGGATTACCGAATTTTGCTTCGAGTGTGCGGTATTCTCGACTAAATAATGTGTCGCTTATTACCATCATGCCAACACGTTGTCCGGCATACGAAAACGATTTTGAGCTCGAAATAAACATCAGCCAATTATCGGTATATTTTGCAACGGTAGGTTGATATGGTGCTTGTCCAGGAACCGAGTAATCTTTACGGAAATCCATTGCGAAATATGCCAAATCTTCCATCACAATAACATCGTATTGCTTGGCTAAATCGGCAATTATTTTAAGTTCGGTATCGGTAAAGCATATCCACGAAGGATTGTTGGGGTTAGAGTACAATATTGCAGAAATATTTCCTTTTTTAAGGTAACTTTCTAACTTTTCGCGTAAGGCTTCGCCTCTAAAATTATAAACATCAAAAGCTTCAGATTTTAAACCCAAAACA
Organism: Acetofilamentum sp.; assembly: GCA_020720565.1. Classification (GTDB taxonomy): domain Bacteria; phylum Bacteroidota; class Bacteroidia; order Bacteroidales; family JAFGXI01; genus JAFGXI01. Next base: position 5,505 of record DYOK01000064.1, on the reverse strand, counting down.
TCCATTTGCTGTTTTTGTACAGGAAAACCAGGGTCGATAAATAGGATAGTGTCTTTTTTCGAGTCGAGTAAAGAAGTCAACAAAAATGCACCAAAACTACCTTGCATTGAGCCTACTGTTGGAATGCACGAATTTCTGCTCACATCGATATCGAGAAAATTCTTTACAAACCGAGCGATCTCGTCTTTTAGATGTGCTACACCCTCAATCATTGGGTATTTCGATGCTACACCAGCTTTTAAAGCCTCAATTTCGGCTTGTGTGCCCACTTCGGGTGGTGCCAATCCTGGCACACCCATTTCCATGCGAATGAACTTTTCGCCAGTGGCTTGTTCAATTTCGTTTACCAATCGAACAATTTCCCGTATCGAAGATCGGCCGACAGTTTTTAATCCGCTATTTTTAATTTTTTCAGCTACTGTTTGGTAGTCGATGGAAGTGTTTTTATTCTGAATTTCAATCATAAAATTTAATAATATCTGCTAGGGCAGTGGTGTTTTGTGTATAATTTTTTAGATTGTTTTTGTTGGCTAATAGACAAAAACTCACATTGACAATATTACATAAACTTTGTGAATTGCGGTAGCCCCAAAAACATGTTTTATAGAATTGGTTATTTGTCGGATTTTCGTTAAATTTGGAGCATGGAATTTTATAGATTTGAGATATTATCGGTTCATGCAAGCCGTGTTCATTTGAATGTAAAAAATAGAGATCGTTTTCTGGATTATGCTATAACACATTAGTTAAACATTAATTGCGATTTTATTTAAATTATTCATTTGACTATTTTTTACAGATATGGAATTACCTTTTGCAGAATCATACCGCATTAAAATGGTGGCACCCATTAAAAAAAGCACCAGAGCCGAACGCGAGCAATGGTTAAAAGAAGCCCACTACAATTTATTCAATTTAAAATCGGATCAGGTATTTATCGATTTATTGACCGACTCCGGTACTGGAGCCATGAGCGAACAACAATGGTCGGCGATGATGTTGGGCGACGAGTCTTATGCTGGCGCATCGTCTTATTATAATCTTAAAACGGCTATCCAGAATATTCTGGGGTTCGACTATTTCTTGCCAACCCATCAAGGGAGAGCAGCAGAAAATGTGCTATTTTCTGTTTTGGTTAAAGAAGGAGACGTTGTTCCAGGTAATTCACACTTCGACACCACAAAAGGGCATATCGAATTTAGAAAAGCCAAAGCCATCGATTGTACCATCGAAGAAGCATATCAAACAGAATTAGAATATCCCTTTAAAGGTAATGTAAGTGTCGAAAAACTAGAAAAAGTTTTTGCATCTACTGATGCTTCAAAGATTAAGTTTATTATTGTTACTGTTACTAACAATTCCTCTGGTGGACAACCGGTATCGATGCAAAACTTACGAGATGTAAGTCAATTTGCAAAGAGCAAAGGGGTGATGTTGATTGTCGATTCGGCTCGATTTGCCGAGAATGCCTATTTTATTAAAAAACGAGAAAAAGGATACGAAAATAAAAGTATCAAAGAAATTGTAAGCGAAATGTATTCGTATGCTGATGCCATGACCATGAGCAGCAAAAAAGATGCGATTGTTAATATGGGCGGTTTTATTGCCATGCGTAGCGAATCGCTATTCGAACAAGCATCGGTCTTTAATATTATGTTCGAAGGTTACTTAACTTATGGTGGTATGTCGGGTCGCGATATGAACGCCTTGGCTCAAGGTCTAGACGAAGGTACTGAATTTGATTATCTCGAAACTCGAATAAAACAGGTCGAATATTTAGGCAACAGACTGATAGAATTCGGTATCCCAATTCAACGCCCAATTGGAGGCCATGCCGTGTTTATCGATGCAAAAAAATTATTGCCCAATATTGCAAAAGAAGAATTTCCAGCTCAGACATTGGCCATAGAACTTTATCTCGAAGCAGGCATTAGAGGGGTAGAAATAGGGGCAATATTGGCCGATCGAGACCCTATAACACGCGAAAATAGGTATCCTGCTTTGGAGTTGGTTCGCTTAGCTATTCCTCGAAGAACCTATACCAACAACCATATGGATGTGGTTGCTGTAGCCTGTAAAAATGTTTTCGACAGAAAAGAAAAGATAACAAAAGGATGCAAGATTGTAAAAGAAGCCCCAATAATGAGGCACTTTACTGTAAAGATTGAGAGAATGTAAGGGCTTCGACTTATTTCTTTTTTTGCAACCTTCTATTTGTCAACCGTCTAACTAAATAAAATACGACATTAAATTATACATAATACTTAAATTGACAAAATAAACCCAACAATTTAGTTTTGACTTTAAATCAGGAGATATTCAATGGAAGAGATTAACAAAATAAGATTAACAAAATTCTTTAAAGAAAGATTTGACGCTAACTTTAATAAATTGGTAGAATTTAAACAAGAACATGGCCATGTCGTAGTGAGCAAGTATTATCCCGATAAGGTTTTGTTCAATTGGTATTATAATGTAAAACGCTATTATTCGGCTCACCTATTACCCAAGGAGTTTATAGAACGACTGATTGAAATTGGAGTTGTTTTTGAAAAGGCTCGGAGTCCGCTGTATGACAATGCCTTGGAGAAAAATTTGACTTTACTCGAACAAGCCATTCAAAATGGGGAACAAGTTAAATGTAATCATCGATATTCGTTCAATGGACATCGCTTAGGTACTTTTTTAGTTGCAATATCGCAAGCCAATAAAAAAGGTAAGCACCTCGAAGTTCGAAAAAGAATCGAAGAAATGGGGTTTAATTTCGAAATTACGGCTAGAGATTATCAAACAGCCATTAAGCGGTTAACAAACAAACTTCGTAATGACCCAAATCCTAAGCCCAGAAAGGTCAGTTACATTCAGATGTTCGAAAAGCAACTCCTTCCACATAGATTGAAATACGCTTCGAAACAAATTAGAGAATTTAACGATGTATGGTTTGAGCGATTTGGAACAAAACGCAGATGGTATAAAATTGATCGGGTCAATCGATGGAATAAATTTAGATACAATACCGAAAAAAATCCAAACGGCAAATGGTATGCCTCTGCCGCCGACATGGGGGGCAATCTTTGGCATTATGCCTATGCTCGTAGAACTGGACGAGTTAATATGGAGCCAATTATTGATCGATTCACAGTCGAAGAACTTTATGAGCTTTATAATGAAGGATTTCCGTTAGGTAATCAATTGCATTTGTTTTCGCACCTTATTCTTAAAAATTGAGAATTAAGAATTCAAAATTAAGGATGCGTACAATTCTAGAATCTCAATAAATCAACAAATAAACACACATTCAAAAATGATAGCCAAAGAACTTATATCCCCCAAAAGCATTGTTGTAGTTGGTGGAACCGATAACATTCATTCGCCTGGAGGTAAAGTTTTGAAAAACTTAATCGATGGAAATTTTGCAGGTCCGCTTTATATAGTTAACCCCAAAAAGGACGAAATTCAAGGCTTAAAAGTGTATGCAACTGTCGAAGATTTGCCTCAAGTCGATTTGGCTATCATGGCCATAGCAGCCAAGTTTGTGCCTGATGCAGTAAAAACTTTGACCAAACAAAAAGGAACACGTGGCTTTATTGTACTTTCGGCAGGATTTAGCGAGGAAAGTCATCAAGGTGCGGTACTAGAACACGAAATTGTCGAGCAAATTAACTCGGTAAATGGTTCTTTAATTGGCCCCAATTGTATTGGACTTCTCAATACCAACTATAATGGTGTGTTTACAACACCAATTCCAAGTTTAGACCCATTTGGAGTCGATTTTATATCGGGCTCAGGTGCAACAGCTGTCTTTATAATGGAATCGGGTGTGCCTAAAGGGCTTAAATTCAACTCGGTTTATTCCGTGGGTAATTCAGCTCAATTGGGCGTTGAGGAAATTCTTGAACATCTCGATACCACATTCGATCCCAGAACATCATCAAAAGTTAAGTTGTTGTACATCGAAAATGTCAATAAACCCGATAAATTGTACCGTCATGCTGCTTCGCTTATTCAAAAAGGTTGTCGAATTGCAGCCATAAAATCTGGTGGTTCCGAAGCCGGTAGTAGAGCGGCATCGTCGCACACAGGTGCTTTGGCAAGCCCCGACAAGGCAGTTGACGCTTTGTTTAAAAAAGCAGGAATTGTCCGATGTCATTCGCGCGAAGAGCTAACCACTGTGGCTTCTGTGTTTATGCATCCGCCACTAACAGGCAAAAGAATTGCCGTTATAACCCATGCAGGTGGGCCTGCAGTCATGTTGACCGACGCTTTGTCGAATGGTGGACTCGAAGTGCCACATATCGAAGGCGAAAAAGCCAAAGTTTTGCTCGAAAAGTTATTCCCTGGTTCTTCGGTAGCCAATCCTATCGATTTTTTAGCTACGGGTACTGCGGCTCAATTAGGCGATATTATCGATGCGGTTAATAACGATTTTGATCATATCGATGCCATGGTAGTTGTGTTTGGTAGCCCTGGTTTGTTCCCTGTTTACGATGTGTACGATTTGCTCGACCAAAAAATGAAGGCGTCCAAAAAACCGATTTATCCGGTTCTGCCATCAATTGTAAACGTCGCCGACGAAATAAAACATTTTATTGCCAAAGGTCGAATCAATTTTCCCGACGAAGTTTTGTTGGGGCAAGCCTTAGCCAAAGTGTACCATACCGATGCCCCTACTGCAAAAGCGGAACAAGCACATTTGGTCGATACCAAAGCCATACGTGCCATAATCGACAAGGCAGATAATGGTTACTTGTCGCCCGAAAAACTTGTCGAATTGCTCGATGCAGCAGGTATTTCGAGAGCAGGCGAAGCCGTTGTAAATAGTGCTTCCGATGCAGTTACTCAAGCCGTAAAACTGGGCTTTCCTGTCGTTATGAAAGTCGTAGGGCCAGTCCATAAATCGGATGTAGGTGGCGTTGTTTTAAATGTTAAAACAGAAGAAAAAGTTCGAGAAGAGTTCGATAGAATGATTCAAATAAAAGATACCACTGCCATTCTAATTCAGCCCATGTTATCGGGTACGGAATTGTTTGTAGGTGCGAAAAGAGAAGATAAATTTGGGCATATGGTTTTGTTTGGGTTAGGTGGTATTTTTATCGAAGTGCTCGGAGATGTTCAAACTACCTTAATACCAGTTTCGAAATCGGAAGCTTTAGACCGGTTGAGCCAGCTTAATAGTTATGGCATTATTAAAGGCGTTCGTGGACAAGCAGGTGTAAACCAAGAGCAATTTGCCGAAATAGTTGAGCGAGTTTCTGCATTAGTGTCAGTAGCCCCCGAGATTTTCGAAATGGATTTGAATCCCTTACTCGGTTCGCCCGACAGAGTTGTGGCGGTAGATGCTCGCATCAGAATTGAACGATAAACAAGAATATTTTCATCAAAAAAAGAGTACTAATATTAAATTAGAGCTCTTTTTTTGTTTTGTCGCATATATGCAAGAAAGGGGGCAGCGTAAATATATGGGTAGAATTAATAAAAAAAGGCTGCTCATTAATGAACAGCCTT
>DYOK01000304.1 GCA_020720565.1 Acetofilamentum sp. | reverse complement strand
GAACTGTATCCATAAGTTTTGGTTAAATTCTTAATAATAAAATTAATTGAATCTTTTAGTTTTTGGTCGTTCGATTGGTAATCTTTAGTCCCATAATCTAGCAGTGCCCTACGAAATGAAGTATTCGAAAACAGCGGTTTTAAACTTTGTTCTCTTAATTTTTTGGTATATCTGTCGAAAAGGTTTTGAAACTGTTCTGTATCGTGCAGTTTTTTGTTTTCCAATTTCATTTCACGAGAAAGGGTCTGTACAATATAGGTTTTTTGTTGTTCTTTACGGAACATAATTTGCCTAATTTTGGTTGTGTCGTCTTCAAGAATATCTTTTTCGAAAATATCAAGATTTTCTTCAGAAATCTCCACTACATTCGAAGTTAATGGCGATTTGTGTTTTTCTCCATACTCGAAATTTAATGCAAATAAATAGTCGGCAATTTTATCGTTCACTTCTTGTGCATTGTACATAAAGGCCGAAGCTTTAACTTCTTGCAATGTTTGATAGTTATACGAGCTCTCAAGCGAATTCATAAATCCAACGGGTAGCATATCTTTAAACCACTCTGTATTATTGACAAAGTCTTGCAAATCGTTTTCGCTTAACAGCTTTTGTGGATTTGCATATTTACTCATCAGATTTTCGAAAATATTGATAGAGCTGCGTCCCGAAATCCCAGTAAAACCTTCTTTAACAGATTCCGAAATAATTTCGGTTCGCATTGGAGCCGTTAGCTTTTGAGTATCTTCGTCTTTGATCCATTCGGGGATGTGACCAGTATAAATATCCATTTTTAATAGCAATAAATCCTTGTCGGTAAACTTACTGTATTTAGACGGATTGCTTATCCATTTTTTTAGAGCTGGAGTTGTGGGGTCCATTCTAGTAGCAATCACAATTTTAGCAAAGTTTTGAAATACTTTGGGTAAAAATCGCTTGGTGATATTCTTTCCAAATTTGTCGATATAGATTTTTACCTCGGTGTTAAAATCTAACACATAAGGGATTTGGATGTTAATAACCCGATCTTTAAATGAGGGCATGTCTTCGTAATACCTTTTATCTTGAGGATTGACTAAACCCACAAAAAACGATTTTACACTTTCTTCTTTTAAATCAACTTTATGAATACCGTCACTAATAATACCGTGTAAACTTTGCAGTCGTTCGATATTATTTTCTTTAATATCCATCAATGCATATACGCCATTGTTGGTTTTGGCGTAGTAGGAGTGCACGTAATTTATGCTAGTTTTATCGAATAACGAATCTAATTTTGATTGCAATTTAGGATTAATAATGATGCTTTTATACATCGAATCGCCAGGATTGAAGACTGAGATTCCTTCGCCTAATTGTCTGTTAAAAAGAACTGGTTTAGCGTAAATCATTTTATAAATATCAACAGGATCTTGTATGATATTGTGTAGCGAATGGTGGATGGCATTACATACACTACAGGGTTCTTCGCTAAAAACCCACTCGTATTCGTTTGTGTTGAAAAGTGCTTTTTTAAACTCACTCTCGGGCAACAATTCTTGTAAAAATTTTGCTCTAAATGGTTTTGGAATCTGCAAAATAGGGTGGTCGTGGTTAGGGCACGAAAAACTTAAATAGTTGTCGTTATCGTCGAGTTCAACACTAACACCCCTTTCTAGCTGCGACTGAACCAAGTGTTTAACTTTATCTAAACTTTTCACTTTGGTCATATCAATTCGCCAATGGGTTTTATACAAATCGCCTTCGCTTAGTTTAGAATATTCTTCTAGCTTATGAAGAAAATTTTTTAAAAATGTACTTTTACCACTTCCTGGAGGGCCTTCGAAAAGGTAAATTCTGTTTTTTTGAGTACCTGTTCTAAAACTGTTGAACAAGTTGATTAAACGATTCGAGAAAAGTCTATCGGCAAAAAATGGCGTGTCTTCGTCGGTTTCGAACAATGCCGAAAAATCGTAATCGAGAAATCCAATAGAATGTTCGTCGTCGGGATATTCGTTAATGCCATCGGGAACATAGTGATGCACCATGTCGTAAATAAGTTGAAAAATATCTCTAAAAACCATTTTAGGGTTTCTGATGCTCAAATTTAAGAACTCGTCGAAGGTAATAGCTTTTCTGCGTTCGCGAAATCCAGCGTCGTTACTCATTTGAATTAAGGCTTCGAGTCTTCGGCCTTGTTCCTTTAAGTCCGATTCCAATTGC
>DYOK01000063.1:3486-12882 GCA_020720565.1 Acetofilamentum sp. | reverse complement strand
CAACTAAAAATAAAAAAGGTAACTCAAATGAGTTACCTAAAAAAAAGTGTTTCAATTTATTTTATTTTTTAATCAATTCTAACGAACGTTTCACAAATTTGGTAAGATCTTCTCCTTTAAGCATATTGTTTGACAAAAGTGCCAAATCGACCAATTGTTTGGCTAAGCGATGGTCTTTACCAAAAGTTTTAAGTTGATCTTCGTTTTGATTTTTAAGATCCGAAATTTGATTTTGTAAGTCTGACATACGATCTTTTTCTTCTTGAGGTATTTCGTCGTATTTTTTACCTTCTTTAAGCTTTTCGAGACTCTCGACATCTACATTCAGAAGCTCAATCGATTTAAGATTCTCGCTTATTTTAGGGTGAATTTCTGTTTCTGTATTTTGCAAAACTTCTTTAACCAAATGATGATTGGTATTAACCACCAAGTTGTAAGAATCGGGTAATTGACCGTAAAAATTCATCCCTCCACCACCAAGTGCAGACATATCTTTCATTCGACGCATAAACTCGCTCTGTGTAATCATCATGGGCATATCGTTTTCGTCTAAACCTTCGAAAACCACTTGATAATCGGCCTCGACTGGTGCATGTACACTAAACACAGGGTTAAGCATTGATTCTTGCACCTGATTTAAAGTCGATTTTGTTTCGTCGGCTTTTGAGATTAGTTTGCTTGCCACATCGGCATCGACACGAACAAATTTCGATTTTTCGAACTTTTGTTCCAAATGATTAACCAAATGGGTATCTAATTGGCCATCGAGCAACAAAACATCGTAACCCTTTTGCTTAGCCGATTCTATAAAACTATGTTGCTCAACTTTCTGAGTGGCATAGATATAAACTACATTTCCGTCTTTATCGGTTTGATTGCCAGAAATTAAAGTTTTATATTCTTCGAAAGTAAAGTGTTTATCGTCGACATTTTTGAATAATGCGAACTTATCGGCACGTTCGTAAAATTTTTCGTCGGTCAGCATTCCATAGGTAACAAAAACGCTTAAATCTGACCATTTTTGTTCAAATTGTTCCCTTTCGTTTTTGAATATATCGTTCAATCTGTCAGCTACTTTTTTGGTGATGTGACCAGCAATTTTTTTGACGTTGGCATCGGACTGTAGATAGCTTCGCGATACATTGAGCGGAATATCTGGTGAGTCGAGCACCCCATGAAGTAAGGTTAAAAATTCAGGTACAATTCCTTCTACCGAATCGGTTACAAAAACTTGGTTCGAATAAAGTTGTATCTTATTTTTTTGAACTTCGACATTGTTCTTGATTTTCGGGAAGTATAAAATTCCGGTCAAATTAAACGGATAATCAACATTCAGATGAATATGGAACAAAGGCTCTTCCGACATGGGATACAGGTCTCGATAGAATTTTTTGTAATCTTCATCCTGTAAATCGGCAGGTTTTTTAGTCCAAGCGGGCTGTGTTTCGTTAATGATATTAAACGCATCAAGTTCCACCTCTTTGCCGTCTTTCCATTCTGTTTTTTTACCAAATGCAATCTCAATTGGTAAGAATCTGCAATATTTATTTAAAAGCGTTTGGATACGTTGCTCTTCCAGATATTCAGTAGCATCGTCGGCAATGTGCAATACAATGTCGGTTCCTCTCGATTTTTTGTCAATTTCTTCTAAGGTGTATTCTGGACTACCGTCGCATTCCCAACGAACAGTTTTAGCTTTTTTATGCGATTGTGAGAATATTTCCACTTTTTTGGCCACCATAAAGGCTGAGTAGAATCCCAAACCAAAATGACCTATTACAGATGCTTTGTCTTTGTACTTTTTAACAAAATCTTCGGCACTCGAAAACGCAATTTGATTAATATATTTATCGATCTCTTTGGCGTTCATTCCAATTCCTTTATCGGAAATAGTTAAAGTCTTTTGCTCTTTGTCAATTTTAACTTCGATGGTCAAATCGCCCAAATCGCCTTCAACTTCGCCTACCGAAGCCAAGGTTTTTAACTTTTGAGTGGCATCTACTGCATTAGAAATTAGCTCTCTAAGAAATATTTCTTGGTCAGAATACAAAAATTGTTTAATTACCGGAAATATATTCTCGGTGGTTACATTAATTTTTCCTGTAGTCATACATTTTAATTTAAAATTATAACTTGATGTTTTCAATGAACATGCCATGAAGATGGTGCTGACTATTTGTCAGAAAATGGCATACTTTAACACACAAAATGGCGGAAAGTTAAAAATGTTGTAATTTGAAGGCCCATCATAAAAGTCAAAAAATATTGAGCTCAACATTCAAAAAAAGCATATTTTTACAAGAAATTACCCTGCCAAACTAAGCCTCATATATTTAATATTGACAGATTCTAATGCCGATTGCTTAAACTAACAATACAAAATTATGACTCTTGAAACACTCAGGAATAACCACAAGTTCCCAATTATTCTCTTGCTTTTTATTTCATTCTGGCAACAAAGCCTGTCTCAAACAAAGAAAAATACAGTTTTTGACCCTGCAATACGAGCCGTATATATTTTTGATATTGCAAAATTGACGACTTGGCCCAACGAAAAAGATATCAAAACCTACCAGATTCTGGTGCTCGAACACGAACCTTCTGTATATCCTGAACTAAAGAAATTAACCGCCGGACAGTTGATTAAGGGTAAGCCCATCGAAGTGAAATTAATTACATCCGAGGCCGAAATATCGGCATGTCAGGTCCTTTTTGTAATGCAGAAGAGTGCTTATCAACTTTCGGTTATTTTAGAAAAAATAGCAGGGCATCATACTTTGTTAATGACAGAAGACTTTGAGTTTCACAAGTCTATGATTAACTTAAAGGTAGTGAACGGTAGCCGTCGTTACGAAGTGAACGAAAAGAAAATTTCGGAAGCTGGCTTACGTTTGCATCCAGCAGTAATGGCTCCTGCAATTAAAACTCAAGCCGACTGGGAAGCACTCTACGAACAGACCGATCATTTGCTTACCGAGGAAAAAAAGATGACCGAACAGTTAAACCACGACATTGAGAAGCAGCAAAAAACCATTGAATCTCAAAAAGTTGAGATGAACCAACAATCGCAAAAAATTGCATCGCAAAGAAAAGATATCGAGCATCAACAGGCTGAAATTACAAATCAAAAGAAAGCACTTCATGTTCTTTTAGCTGACATTGCACTCAAACAAAACGAATTGACCTTAAAACGAGAAGAGTTAGAGCATCAACACCAAGCTATTGCAATTCAAACACAAAAAATTGAGACGCAAAATTCGGTATTAAAAACTCAGACACAAGAAATTGAACAACAAGTTTCAGAAATTTCGAAGCAAAAAAATATTCTAAAAATGCAATTAAAACAAATTGAAAGTCAAAAACTAATTTTACTATTATTTGGCTTTATAATGATTGTATTATTTGCCTTAGGTTTCTTTATTTGGAAAGCCTATCAAACCAAACGAAAAGCCAATATCCTCTTAGAACAAAAAAACAACGAGATTACGCAACAAAACGCCGAAATTTTGCAGCAAAAAGAAGAGATTGAGGCACAGCGCGACGAAATTGAACAACAACGAGACCAGATCGAAATTCAGCGCGATATCGCTACACAACAGCGTGACGAAATTGGGCATCAGAAACAAGAAATAACCGATAGTATATTGTACGCCAGACGGATACAAACTGCGGTCTTGCCACCACAAGAATTCATAAACAAAATATTGCCTCACCATTTTTTTATCCTTAACCAGCCACGCGACATCGTGAGTGGCGACTACTACTGGATGGCACAGAAAGGTTCGAAAACTATTTTTGCTGTAGCCGATTGCACAGGCCATGGCGTCCCTGGTGCATTTATGAGTATGCTTGGGGTCGCATTTTTAAACGAAATTGTGAACAAAGCTGGGGCACAAATTATGGCTAGCGAAATACTCAATCAATTACGCGACCATGTAATGAAAGCCTTGCACCAGACTGGTAAAGAAGGCGAATCGAAAGATGGGATGGACATTGCGCTTGGTGTTTTAGATTTAGACAGCCGACTCTTGGAATACGCTGGTGCTAACAATCCACTGTATTTGGTGCGTCCACGTAAAAATATTGCTCAATACACCAAGCCAGAGCTTGAAGCATACATAAATATTGAAACTGAACAGTTTGTATTATACGAAGTGAAAGCCGATAAAATGCCAATCGGTATTTTCGAAGACCACAGGCCGTTCCGTAATCATTCTTTATATTTGGGTACTGATGACACCATCTACTTGTTTTCGGATGGATATGCTGATCAATTTGGAGGACCAAACGACAAAAAATTTAAATACAAACCCTTTAAAGAAACATTGGTCGATATTCAGCCGCAAAATATGACCGAACAAAGAGAAGTGCTATACCGTGTGATTGAAGACTGGAAAGGTGACCGGCCACAAGTAGATGACATTATGGTGATGGGAATTCGAATATAAGGTCTTCGACCTATTTATTGATGTACTAACTTGCTATTTATCAAAACTCTAGCTTAATAAAATACGACATTAAATTATTCTAACCACTTAAGTTGCTCTAGCTTTATCTTCAAAAGAAGACCGTAATTCTTAACCTTTCAGAACATACTTGCTGATTCGGTATCAAATCAACAATTTAGTTGGGTAAATTTTCCTCGATAAAATAGGTTTTTCCTTCTTGAGCCAATTCAACTGATTCAAAAATCTGTTTAGCTTCGTTTAATAAAGGATTTAGCTCTTTGTATCGAGTCGAAAAGTGTCCAATAATAAGGTTTTTCGCTTTTGAAAGGTTTGCCATAGTGGCGGCATGTGCTGCTGTAGAATGTAGGGTTGCATAGGCCCTTTCTACATCTTCCGATACAAAAGTAGCTTCGTGATACAACAAATCTACGCCATTAATTGTAACCGCAATTTCGGGGAAATAAGCCGTATCGCTGCAATAAGCAAACGAACGAATTGGAGCAGGCTCGAATGTCAATTGGCTATTGGGAATAAGCTGCCCATTTTCGTCTACAAAATCGGAACCTTTTTTAATATCGAGCATTTCGACTCCTGGCACCTTATAAAAATCGGTCATGGGCTTATTGATGCGTCTTAAACGTGGCTTTTCGACAAATAAGAACCCATGTGTTGGGACAGAATGTTTAAGTGGGAACGCAGTGACTGCAAGGTGGTCGTCGTCATAAATGACTTGTTTTTCGCCCTCGATAATATCAACAAAAACCAATGGATAGGTCAGTTTGTTATCAAAAAAAACATTGTGATAAGCAATTAACTCCTTTAGTTTGGGATTAGCGTAAATGGTCAATGTTTCGGTTCGTCCAATCAAACTGTAAGTGGATAATAACCCAAAAAGACCATAAACATGGTCGCCATGCAAATGACTGATGAAGATGTGGTTAATTTTCGACAATCTAAGTTTATATCGTCGAATAAGCGTTTGAGTACCCTCCCCACAATCGACTAAAAAGAATCGTTCGTGGACGTTAATCACCTGTGCAGAGGGGTTACGTTGTGAATTAGGCACAGCCGAAGACGTGCCTAAAATAGTCACTGAGAAATTCATGATAAGGTAAGAGCAATCTTACTTAAGCATTCCTTTCATCATTTCGTCGGCTCGCTCAATGTTATAAGCGATATTCAACACTTTATCTAATTGAGAGATAGAAATAAGGCGTTCGACATTAGGTGTAATTCCACCAACAACGAAAGTGCCTTCGGCGTTTTTGCAAAGGCGATTGGCCACCAAAACAGCACTTAGTCCGGAAGAATCGCAGTAGGTACAACGCGATAAATCTAACAAAATATTATTCTCTCCACTCCCCGATACCAAAACCAATTCCGATTTTAATGATGGGGCAATATGCACATCCAATTTGTCAACCAAGACTTGGATGGCAGTATATTTTTCTTTTTTGTCAATTTTAAATTCCATAGGACTAAATTAAAAAAAAATCCCGATGTATTGCATCGGGATTTAATTATTTTTGATGAAAAGTTTATTTTTTCTTTTCGTCAGCTACCATACGAGCTTTTAATTCCTCTAAACCACTGATGTCGCCTAAAGTTGTTGTGGCTTCGCTTTGTGTATTTTGAACGTTTTGCGAGTTCGAATTACCAGAAGATTTCTTTTTAGGAGCCGAAGCAGGTGCTGCTGTTTCGCGAGCATCTTCGAAGATTCTGCTGTGCGATAAAATAATCTTTTTGCTTCCTTTAGAGAAATCGATTACTTTAAACATCATTCTTTCTTCTAAAACGCCACTTGTTCCGTCTTCTTTAACCATGTGTTTTGGTGTAACAAAACCTTCTACGCCGTACTCAAGAGCTACAACAGCACCTTTTTCGTTCATATTAATTACGGTACCTTCGTGCTCAGAACCTACTTTAAAAATAGTTTCGAATACATCCCATGGATTTTCTTCTAATTGTTTGTGTCCAAGGCTTAAACGTCTGTTGTCTTTGTCAATTTCTAAAACAACCACTTCTAATTCGGCACCAATTTGAGTAAACTCTGCGGGGTGCTTAACTTTTTTAGTCCATGATAAGTCAGAAATATGAACTAAACCGTCGATACCCTCTTCGAGTTCTACAAAAATACCGAAGGTTGTAAAGTTACGAACTTTAGCAGTGTGCTTGGTTCCGATAGCGTATTTGTTATCGATATTTCCCCATGGATCTGAGTTCAATTGTTTGATACCTAATGACATTTTGCGTTCGTCACGATCCAGTGTTAAAATTACAGCTTCTACATCTTCGCCTACTTTCATAAATTCTTGAGCACTACGCAAATGTTGCGACCAAGACATTTCAGAAACGTGAATTAAACCTTCAACGCCAGCAGCAATCTCAACAAAAGCACCGTAATCGGCCATAACAACCACTTTACCAGTTACTTTATCGCCAACTTGCAAATTCGCATCTAAACCATCCCAAGGATGAGTAGATAATTGTTTTAAGCCAAGGGCAATACGTTTTTTGTTATCGTCGAAGTCCAAAATAACCACGTTAATTTTTTGGTCAAGTTGAACAATTTCCTCTGGATGCGTAACACGTCCCCATGAAAGGTCGGTAATATGGATAAGACCATCTACGCCACCAAGGTCGATAAATACACCGTATGAGGTGATATTTTTAACAGTTCCTTCGAGAACTTGACCTTTTTCAAGTTTAGAGATGATATCTTGTTTTTGAATTTCGAGTTCAGCTTCGATAAGGGCTTTATGCGAAACCACCACGTTTTTGTATTCTTGGTTAATTTTAACCACTTTGAATTCCATGGTTTTGTTCACATAAACATCGTAATCGCGGATAGGCTTAACGTCGATTTGTGATCCAGGTAAGAACGCCTCGATACCAAATACATCGACAATCATACCGCCTTTAGTACGACATTTGATGTAACCTTTAACCACTTCAGATTTATCGAGTGCTTCGTTAACACGATCCCAAGAGCGTAAAGAACGGGCTCTTTTGTGTGAGATAATTAACTGACCATTTCCATCTTCTTGAGTTTCGACGAGTACTTCTACTTTATCGCCAACTTTTAATTCGTCGTTGTAACGGAATTCGCTGGCACTGATAACACCTTCCGATTTAGAACCGATGTTAACGACTACTTCGCGTTTGTTTATTGCTACAACAGTACCATCGACCACCTCGTTTTCGACGATAGTCGAAAGGGTTTTGTCGTACATGGCTTCTAATTCTTTGCGAGCAGCTTCACCACCCACTGCGCCTTCTTCGAAAGCATCCCAATCAAATTCTTCTGGTGCTACCGAAACAGCTCCCATGGTGACTGGATTAATAATTACTTCTGGCTCAAGAATAATCTCATCTTGCTCCAATTCTTGATTTTCTAAATTTTCAGTACTCATTATAAATTACTCAAAATTAATAAGTTAGACATTATGTTTACAATTCGCGGTGCAAAATTACTCATAATTTATTGATTGACAATCAGATTTGCTTAAAAACTTCATATTCTTTTTCGATTTCATATTTGACCTCATGCTGATTTTGATTTGTTTTTTACACCATTAGAATGGGCAATTTTGGTTAATTTTGTTTTAAGGTTTTCGACTTAATTTAATAATTTTCTAACTCATATTAAAAACAATCTCTTTCACCTAACAAAACCTGACATTGAATTATTCTAAATACTTATGAATGCACCAAAACAAAAAATAATTAACGACCCTGTTTATGGTTTTATCAAAATGCCCACTGGTAAGAGTCATGAGCTAGTCGAACACGCTTTTTTTCAACGTTTACGCCGAATTAGACAGCTCGGATTAACTTTTTATGTATATCCAGGTGCCATTCATACCCGCTTCCAACACACGCTTGGTGCCACACATCTGATGCATTTGGCATTGGATACGCTAAAATCGAAAGATATTGACATTACAGATTCTGAGTATGAGGCGACTGTTCAAGCTATTTTGCTACACGATATTGGTCATGGCCCGTTTTCACACTCACTCGAACGCAGTATTATTCAAGGCGTTTCGCACGAAGATATTTCGGAAGCTTTGATGGGTTATTTTAACGACCGATTTGATGGACATTTAGATTTGGCTATCAAAATTTTTAAAAACGAATATCCTAAACGTTTTTTACATCAATTGGTATCTAGCCAGCTCGATGTAGATCGTCTCGACTATTTACTTCGCGACAGCTTTTTTACAGGTGTTTCGGAAGGCATTGTGGGTTCCGATAGAATTTTAAAAATGCTCAATATTTCGGACCAACAATTGGTAGTCGAAAGCAAAGGCGTTTATAGTATCGAAAAATTCCTAATTGCCCGACGCTTGATGTATTGGCAAGTTTATTTGCACAAAACTGTTATTGTGGCCGAACAACTTTTGTTAAAAGTTTTACAACGTGCACAGTTTTTAGCATTAAACGGCGCTCAACTTTTTGCCACACCAGCGTTTTCGTTTTTTCTGTATCAACGCCCTCAAGCCATCGATTTGCAGGCTCAAAGTGGCGTCGGAAAAAAAACTGTTTTAGAATTGTTTATGGATTTGGACGACAACGATATTCTTACCTCGATTAAAGTATGGCGCTCGCACTCCGACCCTATTCTTTCTTTTTTGAGTACCAGTTTAATCGACCGACATTTCTATCATATCGAATTGCAAAATCAAGCATTTGATACAAACTGGGTTGCGTCCATTTCGGATAAAATTAAATCGCACTATTCAATCAACGACGAAGAACTTTCGTACTACTTGCTTAGTGGTGCTATTAGCAACCATGCCTACAGCCGATTCGACGACCGGATTCATATCCTTCAAAAAAACAAAACGCTCATCGATATTGCCGAAGCCTCGGATATTTTAGATTTATCGGCATTGTCGAAAAAGGTAGAAAAGCATTTTGTGGCTTACCCGAAAATTTTTCAAAG
>DYOK01000063.1:0-3386 GCA_020720565.1 Acetofilamentum sp. | reverse complement strand
GTTAATTTTAATTTCGATTTGAATTTGCCCAGCCAAAAACCGACATTCATTTATTGAAACAATTTAAGTCTCTGATTACATAGCAATTAGTCAGTATACAATATCGACCAACGATAAGCCATGAGCGGGGGCTGAGGTTCCTGCCTTGCCGCGATTTTTTGCTAAAATGATGTCTTCGAATTGTTGTTCGTTAATTTTGCCGAGTCCTAATTCGATTAGGGTTCCCACAATGGCTCTGACCATATTCCGTAAAAAGCGATCGGCACTAATGGTAAACACCCACAACAGTCCATCTTGCTTCCACTCTGCCCTTGAAACTTTACAATTATTGGTTTTAACATCGGTGTGCAATTTGCTAAAACTTGTAAAATCGCTATGCCGGAACAAAATTGTGCAAGCTCTGTTCATGGCATCGAAGTCGAGTTTTTTATCAAAAAACAGCGTAGTTTCTTGAAGAAAAGGATTCTTTAAAGGTGAAATTTTATATTGATACGTCCTTAATTTGGCATCGAATCGGGCATGTAAATTATCGTGAACTTCGTAAATTTTATATACAACAATATCGGGACCTATCAAATGATTAAGACTGTGAATAATTCTTTCGGGGGAAAACAATACCAAGGTATCGAAATGTGCCACAAAAAAAGAGGCATGAACGCCGGTGTCGGTTCTACCCGCTCCAGTTACCGCAATTGTTGTTTGTAACTTTACACTGAGTGCATGCTCAACTGCTTCCTGAACAGTAGGCACCCCCGGTTGGATTTGCCAGCCCTTGAATCGCGTTCCGTTATATGCCAATTCGATAAAATAGCGCATGGTATGTTGTTGAGGTGCAAAGTTAATAAAAGCGTATCAACAATTGTTCTTTTGAATAATTGATTTAAAATTGTTTTTTTGCTTGGTTAATGCCCGAGCAATTGAAATGCCTTTAGAAATATTCATTTTTCATACATTTAAATGCAAAATGGTCTTCCGAAGTAGTCTATCAAAGCATATTTGCAGGGTTTTACCGTTCACTTTAAGCATTTTTAACATTGCTTATGAGTTGTTAAAACACACAGATTTTATTTTTGTGCTGTGAATTACAAATATTATAAACATCACAACAATCTATCTGAATAGACAAAGTATCAAAACTATGGAATCAGTACCTCAAAACCAAGTGGTTGACATTAGAGAACTCAACGCCCGAATCGAAAGAGAAAGTGCTTTTATGGACATTTTGAACATGGAAATGGGCAAAGTAATCGTAGGACAAAAACATCTTGTCGAAGGGCTTTTAATCGGTTTATTGTCGAATGGACACGTTTTACTCGAAGGTGTGCCCGGATTGGCCAAAACATTAGCCATCAACACACTCGCCACCGCAATCGACGCCAAATTTAGTCGCATCCAATTTACGCCCGATTTATTACCTGCCGACTTACTTGGTACGCTGATATACAGCCAAAAACAAGAAGAGTTTATGGTTAAAAAAGGGCCAATCTTTGCCAACTTCATTTTGGCCGACGAGATTAACCGCTCACCAGCAAAAGTACAATCGGCCTTACTCGAAGCCATGCAAGAACGACAAGTTACTTTGGGCGATCAATCGTACAAATTGCCTGAACCTTTTTTAGTATTGGCCACTCAAAACCCTATCGAACAAGAAGGAACTTATCCGCTCCCCGAAGCACAGGTTGACCGTTTTATGCTAAAATTGGTTATTTCTTATCCAAAAAAAGAAGAAGAGCAACTCATTTTGCGTCAAAATTTAGCTAAAACATTTGCAACTGTAAACAAAGTTTTAAAAATTGAAGACATCATTAAAGCTCGCGAAGTTGTAAAAGATGTTTACATGGACGAGAAAATTGAGCGCTATATTGTCGATATCGTTTTTGCTACACGTTTCCCCGCACAATATAAACTTGAAAAATTTGTAAGCTTAATTAATTTTGGTGCTTCGCCTCGTGCTACAATAAGTATGGCCATTGCGGCTAAAGCCTATGCTTTTATTAAACGTCGTGGTTATGTGATTCCAGAAGATGTAAGAGCCGTGTGTCACGATGTGTTGCGTCACCGCATTGGCTTAAGCTACGAGGCCGAAGCCGAAAACATTAGTGCCGAAGAAATTATTTCGGAAATCTTAAACACCATCGAAGTTCCATAGCGGTAAATTATAGAATGGTCTAGCTCATCGCGATAAGGTCTTCGACCTAATTATTGGTTTTGCAACTTGCACTTTACCAGGTGTTTAAGCAAATAACATACGACATTATATTATTCAAAGTATAAAAAAAAGTGGAAACCACCGAACTTCTCAAAAAAGTCAGAAAGATTGAAATTAAGTCGCGGGGCTTATCCAATCAAATATTTGCTGGTGAATACCATTCCGCATTTAAAGGTAAAGGCATGACCTTTAGCGAAGTGCGCGAATACCAATATGGCGACCCCATCAAAGGGATCGACTGGAATGTCACGGCACGCTTTAATCATCCATTTGTTAAAGTTTTTGAAGAAGAAAGAGAAATGACCGTTATGTTATTAATTGACGTGAGTGCCTCGAAACATTTCGGAACCCAAGCCCAACTCAAAAGTGAGTTAATTACAGAGGTTGCGGCAGTTCTTTCTTTTTCGGCTATTGCCAATAACGATAAAATTGGTGTCATTTTCTTTTCCGATAAAATTGAGCGTTTTATTCCCCCACAAAAGGGAAAGAAACACACACTCCGTATTATCAGAGATTTAATTGAATTTAAACCAGAACATACTGGAACCAATATTTCTGAGGCTTTGCGTTATTATACCAATGTAATTAAAAAACGCAGCACAGGCTTTCTGCTGTCGGACTTTATGGACCAAGATTTCGAAACTGCATTACGCATTGCTAATAACAAGCATGACTTAATTGCACTTGAAATTTTCGATAAAAGAGAACTCGAATTACCGAATATAGGCTTGGTACCAATGGTCGATTCCGAAACTCAAAAGCAGCTTTGGATCGATACTAGCGACAATTTAACAAGAAGTGTTTACCGTCAAAACGCCGAAAAAAGACAAGCGGAATTAAAAACACTTTTAGCTAAAAACCATGTCGATTGCACAGTTTTAGAAACAGGACACGATTATGTGCGCTCTTTGATGACACTCTTTAAAAAACGAGTCTAATAATATGAAGCTTGAATGTAAGTACACGGAATAAAATAATGCCATGTTAATTAATGACCGATAAAACCAATACGACATCGTATTAATTTGAATTACTTAAGGTCTTCGACCTATTTATGGTTTTTGTATCGATCTATTTGTTAATCTGCTATCATAATAAAATACAACATTAAATTATGCATCATACTTAAATAAGCCAAAGTTCTTTTATCAAATAAAGTTATGACATCTATAATCAA
>DYOK01000062.1:4849-12890 GCA_020720565.1 Acetofilamentum sp. | reverse complement strand
TTTCAACTATTTAATAATCAGAACTTTTCAAAAATTCTAAATTTTTGATTTTGGCTGATTATCAGATGCTTGTATCTTCGTAAACGAACTTTTGAAAAGTTTAACGAAGTATTGATTTTTGAATATTGTTAATAAATCGTTTGGGCATAGATAAGATGTCTTCTATTTAAAACTTAATTTTGTTTGAGATGAATCAAACCCAGAAACAATGGTATTACATCAATTTTATGATTAAAATTTGTATTTGAATTCATCTATATCAATTGAATATCATTGTTATAGGATTGTAAATAAGCCCAAATTATCAACAAAAAGTTAAACAAAAAATAGCAAAATGACACTTGCAATAGGACAAAAAGCACCCGATTTCTCTGGTGTCGATCAAAACAATCACACCATTCGTTTGTCGGATTACAAAGGCAAAAAACTTATTCTATTTTTTTACCCTAAAGACCAAACACCCGGTTGTACCGCAGCAGCATGTAGCTTGCGCGATCACTATCAAACGTTAAAATCGCACGGATTCGAACTATTAGGCGTAAGTCCAGACAGCGTGGCATCGCATCAAAAATTTATCGATAAGCAGAACTTACCCATGCCACTGTTAGCCGATACTGAAAAAGTGGTTTTACAAGCTTACGGCGTTTGGGCGCAAAAAAGCATGTATGGACGTCAATATATGGGGGTTGTGCGTACCACTGTGGTTATCGACGAAAATGGCCATGTTGAGCAAATTTTCGACAAAGTCAACACCAAAACCCATGGGGAGCAAATACTTAAGATCTACGGATTCTAAATATCTCGAATGAAATAATATATTATTAATGTATGACTTTACAAAAAGTCAGTTAGATAATCAATAAATTGGTCTAAGACCTTAATCGTTTAAAATATAAATTCTAAATACATCATCACATGGCAAAAGATAATAACAACGTACAAGACGAAAAATTAAAAGCCCTTAAAGCCACAATCGACAAAATTGACAAAGATTATGGCAAGGGCACCATTATGCGAATGGGCGACCATGTGGCAGAGGCTATTCCAGTAATTTCGACAGGCTCAATAGGGCTCGATTTTGCACTTGGAGTGGGCGGTTTCCCAAAAGGAAGAGTGGTCGAAATATTTGGGCCAGAATCTTCGGGTAAAACTACTTTGGCCATTCACGCTATGGCACAAGCACAGCGTGCAGGAGGCATAGCCGCCTTTATCGATGCAGAACATGCTTTCGACCGGTTCTATGCCGAAAAATTAGGCGTCGATACCGACAATCTGCTCATCTCTCAGCCCGACAACGGAGAACAAGCCCTCGAAATTACCGACCATTTGGTTCGTTCGGGCGCTGTCGATATTATTGTGGTCGACTCGGTTGCCGCATTGACACCTAAGGCCGAAATTGAAGGCGATATGGGCGATTCGCGTATGGGTTTACAAGCCAGATTGATGTCGCAAGCACTTCGTAAATTGACCGCCTCAATCAACAGAACCAATACAGTTGTGGTGTTTATCAACCAATTGCGCGAAAAAATTGGGGTCATGTTTGGTAATCCCGAAACAACGACTGGGGGTAATGCCTTAAAATTTTATGCATCCTTACGTCTCGACATTAGAAAGGTAACTCAACTTAAAGATGGCGAAGAAGTGACTGGCCACCGCACAAGGGTTAAAGTGGTTAAAAATAAAGTGGCACCACCTTTCCGTAAAGCAGAATTCGATATCATGTTTGGCGAAGGCATTTCAAAAGTAGGCGAGATTATCGATTTAGGTGTGGAGTATGAAATTGTTAAAAAATCGGGTTCTTGGTTTAGTTATGGCGAAAGCAAATTGGGTCAAGGTCGTGACAGTGTTAAATCCTTGTTATACGATAACCCCGAATTAGCCGAAGAAATTGAGAAGAAAATTATTCTCAAACTGAAAGGCGTCAAAGAAGTTAAAGATGCTGTTGTGGAATAGGCACTGTTCCTAAACTAAAAAAGCCCTTGATTTAAATCGAGGGCTTTTTTTTACTTTTCAGTGTAAAATTGATTAAAATGGCAAATCGTCGTCCATCACTTGAGCGGGTGGTGGTGGAGTAGGAATAGACGAAGGCGACGCGTCGTATGATGGCGATGAGCTTGTGCCTGTTCCTTTGCCGTCTAGCATTTGCATATTAGACACTACAATCTCGCTAATGTATTTGGTTTGACCATCTTTTTCGTACGAACGATTGGTTATTTTGCCTTCGAGATACAATTTAGACCCCTTTTTTACATATTGTTCTACTACCTTGGCTAAGCCTCTCCATACCACAATGTTGTGCCATTCGGTGTTAGTTATTTTTTGTCCATCTTTAGTGTATGTTTCAGATGTGGCTAAAGTAAATCGAGCTACAGGTAAATCTTCTTTAATGTAGTTAATCTCTGGATCTTTTCCTACATTTCCAATAAGGATTGCTTTGTTAATTGACATAATAAATTGAATTGGTTTGTGAATAAATAAATTTTCGCGTTGTAATGCTCAATTCCAAAGATAATTGAAATTACCAAACGACAGTAATTTTTCTAGCTTCTTTTTGATCGACTTCGATATTAATTCTGACCACTTGCTCTGGTAGGCTATTTTGTGCGAGTTCGGGCCACTCTATCATACACCAATTACCAGAATCGAGGTATTCTTCGAACCCAATGTCGGACAGTTCTCTGGCGTCTTTTATGCGATACAAATCGAAGTGAAAAACCATTTGCTCGTTTGCGGTTTGGTACTCGTTAACGATAGCAAAAGTAGGACTACTTACCAAATCTACGACACCTAATTCGGTGCAAAGTGCTTTTACTAAGGTGGTTTTACCCGCACCCATAGGGGCATCGAATGTGATAATTTGAGGAGCCGAAAAAAGAGCTACTATTTGTTCTGCTGCCACCGACAAGTCGATAAGCCGTGGAACTATAAAAACATGTGTGTGTGTCATACTAAGGTGTTCGACCTATTTATTTTTTAAACTTTAATTAAATCAGCCTCTTAGCGTAATAATTACTATTTTAAGTGCTTAATTTGGAGAATTTTACTCATTTATGCGTTACATTTCTAATCGGCTCAGTCGATATTTAGACAAAAAAACTGCCTCAGTGCAATACTGAGGCAGTGCTATAATGAACCAAACGAATTACTCGTTTTCTAGTTTTTGCATTTCTTGATTGTAAATTTCTTCGAATTTTTTCTTGTCGTAATCAACTTGAACTTTGTCTTTGTTGCTAAGGTTGTTAGAAATACCATCGCGGATAGCTGTTTTTGAAGCTTCTACGGCAATAAATGTTTGGTATTGTCCACCATTTACAGTACCAGCTTTTTCGCAAGCCACCTTAATATCGACTAAGTTTTGATTGACCACTTCGCGGGTTAAATTTTCGAATTTTTGTTCAAAATTCGATTTGTCACCAACCTCGGTTTCGTTCATATAACGATCGGTAACCGATTTAATTTTTGAGTTAATCAACGAAGCTAAACGTTGTTTGGCTGCTAACAAAGCCTTTTCGCGCGAAGCTTGTAAATTGGCCGAAGTGGCACTCGCATCTGCTCTGTAAAAGTCTGCATCTGAGCGACCTTCGTTTTGGCAAGGGATTATAATTTCTTTAAAACCTTGTTCTTTTTCTACTGTGGTAGTAGGTGCGGCTTTCTCTTTCGTTTTGCACGAAGCCATTCCTAAAACTAATGCCATTGCAAGCATCAAAGGTAAAATTCTTGTTTTCATATTTGTATGGTTAAAAAATTAATATAAGTTGGGTCTAAAATCAGAAATCTTGCCAAAGATACTAAAATGACCTTAAAAACAATCTCTCTATAAAATTTTTATTTTTTTATTGAAATTTTCTGTCGATATTCAACAACAATGTGCTAATAACGAGGCAAATCTGGATCGACAGTCAATGACCAGTAATCCACACCACCATCGAGGTTATAGATGTTCTCGTATCCTTTTTGCATCAAATAGTGAACGGCTACTTGACTGCGATCGCCCAAATGGCAAACAATAATAGTTGGGGTGCTTCTCGAAATTTTATCGAGTTGTTTGGGGATCGATTGCAATGGAATATGTAACACATTGGGAAGTTGGCAAATTTGAAGCTCTTCGTTCTCGCGAACGTCGAGTATACACCAAGTTTCGCCATTTTGTATTCTCTGATTAAAATCTTTTGGGCTCATGTGTTAATTTTTGATTGTTGATTCGCCTGTCCTCCTTCGGACGATAAATCAACCTTCGGTCGATAAATCTGCCGCAGGTAGATTGAAAGTTGCATGCCTGTCTATCCTGCCTGCCGTCAGGCAGGATAGACAGGTTCATAATTATTAATTTTTTGAAGCGTGTTGATAGTCAATTAAGTGCCGATAAACAGCCCTCCATTTTATCCAATGTCGGGTTTCGCTTAGCGACTCGTTATGCCAAAGTGTAACCAGTAATCCATTGACCAATTTTACTTCGTCGATAATTTGTTCGATTACTTTTTTGGCTTGTTCTGGCGATAACTTAAGATACTCGTTCAAAGTGCCGTCCATTATTTGGAAGGGAACAATAGTCAATGGGGTAAGCTTATTTTGGCTTAAATCAAAAAACGGATAGGGTACGCATAGACCTGCTCTAAACCCGACCTCTTGAGCAAAGCCAAGTGTATAGTCGATTTTAATATCGTTTTTAATCAGATTTTGATAGGTTTTTGGAAAGCTAATTTTTAAAAAATGTTGACGACTCGACGAAATATCGTATTTAATGCAGTCCGATAAATTGTTTTTCTCGCTTGCAATTTTTTCGGGACTGGTATTTGAGGCATACGACGGGTGAAGTCCAATTTGTGCCCATGTTCCCAAACGATTCAAAAGTCGAATCACAGCAGCTTGCGTCAAGGGAATGTTTTTGTCGTAAGGCCCCAATTCGCCTGAAAGTATAAAAAAGTGGGTGTCAATTTTACTTTTTTGATGCAAATCGTGGATCCAATCGTACACATCGAACGGGTCTTTTTGTAGGGTTAATCCTACTAAAATTCTTCGTTTGACGTCAGAGAGATCAAATTTTAAAAAAGATTTGGCCATGCCACCCCAAAACCGAACCATTCCCTTTGCTTTGTAGGCGAATGCACTGTCGATGTCGATGGTGCTCAAGAAGCCAAATTGACGATGGCTCACTTCTAAGTCGGCGTAAGCATTTTGCAAAACTTTAACCAAGCCGAAGGCCCAATGGTGTACAATCGCTTTGTTTAAAAAGTGGTGCTTCGAAGCCAATGAATCGAAAGACGAAAATCGATTGTGTTTATCGGCATCGAAAGGTAAATATTCTTCGTATCGTGTGGCCATGTAAAAACCCATTGCAAACACATCGAATGGCAAAATTCCATAGCTGGTTCGAAAAAAGTAGCTGTCATTATTGATAACAATCTCTTGTGTTTTTATGTCCGATTCGAACATAATGGGGTGTGGAATCATCTCTAGACCACGATCTAAATGTGCATTGCTGTAATTTAATAAAGGACGATGTGGGTCGATCTGATTGAGGTCGTGAATCAATTCGAATGGTAAAACCAGAATTTGATTGAAAAATAAGTCCAAAACAAACTTGAGGCGGGGACTCGATTCGGGCGAAAAGATTTGTAAAACCACTTTTTTCGATTTTTTACTAGGTTCGATTTTTAATGTAGACCGAAGGTTTTTTGTTTTATGGCTAACGTCCAAACAGTTTGTCGAACAAGCTCTTAGGTGCATTCGATTTTTGATTCTGTGCCTCGACCAATTTCATATATTCTGCCTCGTTTTCGAGTAGCTCCCATATTTTACTCCATCCAGGGAAACCGCCTAAATTGCGATCGTCGATAAAAACTTCGGCGTTCACTTTTCGCGAAACACTGGGATCAAAAACTTCTTCGGGATAGTTTTTATTAACGGCATAAAATTCTACCCCATTTTTTTTACAAAATTCAACCGCTTCGTCGAGAAATTTGCCCGAGCGAAAAGTCCACAAAATTAAACTGTGGTTTTTCTTCTGAAGTGCTTTAAGCGTTTCGAAGGCAAATAATTTGGTTTTCCCAATAGCGGGATATTGATGTTCGACAATGGTTCCATCAAAATCTACTGCAATAATCATAGTCCGAGATTTGACTTAGGTCTTCGACCTATTTATTTATTCTTTTAACTAGCAATTAATCAAGCTCTTAGCCGAATAAAATAGTACATCAAATTATTCGATGTACTTATTTTTAAAACGTCACGAATTTGGCCACAAGATAAGAATTTTTTGCGCACATCGAATCAAGTAAGCTCTAATACCAAATACATTTTCAAATGACTGATTAATAATTGAGGTGTATTTTCTTTTTTTATAGCAAAAGCTATACAAAGCAAAATGTCTTTGTATAGTGGGCACTATATGAATAAATTTTAAGCAGAAAAAGGTAAATAGAGCCGTTTTATATCGGTTATTTGAAGGTGTTTTTGGGATAACACCTTATTTTAGATTTTTAAAATAAGCTGCTTTGGGCAAATCGTTGTAGTGCCATTTGTCGATTACAGTTCCTTTTCTGAGTAAAACAAAACCAGGGTTGGCTCTTATAATGGTTTTTAAAGTCGTAGGGTCGCAGTTATAAAATTCGAAACTAAGTGCTTTGGGTGTGCTTGTTTTTTGATTCTCTTGCCCAATAAACACATAGGAGGCATCGTTTGGGTCGGGAAGATTACGCTCAGTAAATTCCAAAACTTCGCCCTCTTTTTCGTACAAAAAAACGGCTTCGCCTTGAGTCTGTTCGACTAAAATGGTATCGTAACCAAAAGTTTTTTTAATCTCTTGGCTCAAAGCCTCGATTTCCTCTTGCAGTCCACCGGTTAAAACCAGACACTTAATCCCCGATGTCGCTACAGCTTCGGCTAAGGGTTCAAATTGAACAATGGCAGGCGTATAAGCCAGATTTAGATTATAAGAAACCAGAATAAGTGTATATGCACTGTCGTTAAGTACTGCTTGCGTAATGTCTCCATCTTTTGGGTTGCTAATCGAAAAGTCGTGAATGGGTGGATGGTAGCCTTCCTCAATAAGGCTGGTCTGGGTATCGACATAGCTCCATAATTCTGGGTGATCGACTGCTTCGCTCAACTGAGCCTCGTCGAATTCTTTTTGTTCGCCAGTTTTAATATTTTTGTAGATAAATGTGCTCTTGTAAACGTCCGCTTTAGCCCCATCTGGAATGGACATGCCTGCTTGGATATTATTTCCAATTTTGAAAGGCCTAAAGTCGATTATCGGTAAATGTCGATATCCGTAAATCGAAACGCCAACAATCCCCAATATCGCTAAAGAGAGGACACTCCATTCGAGTATTACAGGTCTGTTTTGTGCCTTGGTCTTAAGATTAAACGTAATTAAGAGCAGTGGAATGTCGATGACAATATTTTTCCAAAATGTTTCCCAGTTGGTTAATATCATGGCATCGCCAAAGCAACCGCAATCGCTCACGGGGTTTTTTAGTGCTAAAAACAGCGTCAAAGGTGTAAATACTAACATAAATACACTGGCCAAAAGCCATATAATGCGGTTTTTGGAGCTTAACAAAAAGCCAACACCCACAATAAATTCAGCAGCGGAAAGGATAATGGACAGAGGAAAGGCCAAGCTATTTAAACTCGAAAATCCAAAAGCGTTAAAATAATCGACAAATTTATAAGTTGACCCTAAGGGGTCGACGGCTTTTACAAAACCAGAATAAATAAAAACCAAAGCTAAAAATAAGCGACTCAATACGATGATTTGTGAACGATACGCTGGCTTTGTAAAATAAAGAATTGTGACCAGAACAAAAACAAAACTGAGTAAGGACAATATCAGTGTCATAGATTTTTTTTGTTTTCAAATATACGGGCTTGGCATCAATATTTCAAACTTTTTTACCTTGCACTAAACATGACAAAAATCATGTCTCGTCCTGAAATAGGTTTACACAATTAAAGTGTAAACCTATTTCAGGACGAGACGCTTCCCTACAACTGTAATTTGTATTCGATCTCCGAGAAGTTGATTAAGGTAAAAATT
>DYOK01000062.1:0-4749 GCA_020720565.1 Acetofilamentum sp. | reverse complement strand
TCCCTACAACTGTAATTTGTATTCGATCTCCGAGAAGTTGATTAAGGTAAAAATTCGCTTTCCACGGGGGCAATAAGCAGGCTCCGAGCAGAGGAATAAGTCCGCAACAATTTGCTGCATTTCGCGTACCTCGAGCGAGCGATAACCTACCGAGGCATTATACGACAACTTTTTGGCTACATATTTTTGGCGTTCGTACTCTAAATTGACGTTAAATTGTGCAAAATCTTCGACCATACTATCGAGCGAATCCATGGCTTGGCTTTCTTTAAGGTGCTCGGGCATGGCTTGAATATTCAATTGCTGATTGTCAATTTCCAAAATGAATCCCAACAACTCTAATTCAGCTTTTATTTCTTGAATCATCAATGCGTAATTTTCCGAAATTGGCTTACTAATAGGGAACACCAAATGTTGAGCAGGTGCTTTATGTTGCGTAAAATTCTGCAAATATTGTTCGAACAAAATGCGATGATGTGCCCTTCGTTGATGGATCAGCATCAGCCCTTTTTCGGTGGCGGTTACTATGTACTTTAAGTTCACTTGCATCATGGCGCTGGTGTGAACGGAATGGCCAGATGCAGCATCAAATAAACGCTCTTGTGTTGGCAAACTTGGTGCATTGGACATGCTTGCGGCCATAAAAGCCGACCAATCGGCATGTTGATTTTGATGGGTCTGATCTAATTTTCGTGTTCCAAATCCAGACGATGAATTTTTTTGCTGACCAAAAGGGTTGTATTCTGGGTCGATATGGATGTTGGGCAGAGCCACATCGTTTGGCAATTGTTGCGATGTGGCAAAATGGATAGGCACTTCGTCGAAATTCATCGACGAGGTAAAATTGAACTTGCCAATAGACTCCCTAACTGTAGCTCCAAGAATCTGAGCAATGGCTTGTTCGTTTTCGAATTTAACTTCGGTTTTGGTCGGATGTATGTTGATATCGATGGTTTCGGTGTCGACTTCGAGAAAAATAAAAAACGATGGAATAGCGTCGGGGCTAATCAAATCTTTATAGGTATTTAACAAAGTTTTGTAAAAATACGG
The DNA here is from genome assembly GCA_020720565.1 of Acetofilamentum sp. Taxonomy (GTDB): domain Bacteria; phylum Bacteroidota; class Bacteroidia; order Bacteroidales; family JAFGXI01; genus JAFGXI01. Next base: position 3,699 of record DYOK01000062.1, on the reverse strand, counting down.
GTGTTTTAAAAAACGTCCATTGACAAAAAAGAATTGTTGACCAGTCGATTTTTTAGCCGATTCGGGGGTGCCAATAAATCCATCAATTTTTACCAAAGGACTTTGCGACGAAATGGGAACCAACTCTTTTCCTATGCTTTTGCCAAAAATACTTTGAATGCGTTGAAGTGAATTTCCCTGTTGCAAATTGTAAATTTCCTCGTCGTTATGCACCAGCTTTAAGGCCAATTCTGGGTGAGGAATCGCAATTCGTTGAATTTCGTCGAGTATGTGTTTAAACTCGGTGCTATCTTTTTTAAGAAATTTTCGTCTAGCTGGGATATTAAAAAACAAATTCTTAACCAAAAACTGGCTTCCACTAGCACAATGTATCGTATTTTGCGAATCAATCTTAGAGCCTGCAATAGCTATCGATACCCCCACTTCGTGATCGTGCAATTTGGTCTGAAGTTCGACTTGAGCCACAGCAGCAATCGAAGCCAATGCTTCGCCCCTAAATCCCATGGTTCTAATATTGAACAAATCGGTTGCCTGCCTAATTTTGGAGGTGGCATGGCGTTCGAAAGCCATACGGGCATCGGTCTCCGACATGCCACATCCGTTGTCGATGACTTGAATCAACGATTTGCCCGCAAATTTTAACACCACGGTCACTTGTGTGGCTCCAGCATCGAAGGCGTTTTCTACCAACTCTTTAACCACAGAGGCAGGGCGTTGAACCACCTCACCTGCTGCTATTTGATTGGCTACCGAATCGGGTAATAATTGTATCAAGCTCATTGAGCATTAGTTAGTTATTGTATTCGAATTGTAATTTGATTTTTGAAGCACCCAAAGAAATAAACCAACGGCTTGGCCCATAGACTTTATCGGTATGGTAAAAAAAGTCGATTTTTAAAACATTTGGCTACTGACATCGAAAAGTAAGTAGAGCACTGCAACCAAAAGAATGACCGTGCCAAATCTTATCAGATATCGTACGCGGGTTTCTTTTTGTTCGGCATAGTGATTATTAATCTGCATTTGCTTGAAAGAAATGCGTTTGCTATTAAAATTACTTTCTTTCGAGTCGGATTGGGCTGCTTGATTGGCTTTGCGTACATCTTCCATGGCCTCGGTATTGATATCGTAATGTCGAGGTTTGTAGTTAAATGATCGATGTTTGGGAACTTTAAACAAATGTGATATCATGGTTTGAATATGTTAAGGTCATCGACCAAATAAAAACTTTATATATACCTAATTATATGTACTTTACGACATAAAAACACGAAATTGTCTTTAAAAATAACGCATTAAAATATTAATAAGAAGTACTTTTTTTTGATGGCTCAAAGATACAAAAGGCCAATCATTTAAAAAAAAATTGATTTAGTTTTTAAAACTTTTAACAAGTCTGCTTGTCATTATATATAGAATATTACAAAATTGAACCTAAGGCATTGTGACGAAATAACCTGTACATTTTGACTTGCTCTTTTGCCCTTTTTCTGCGTTACAAATTTTGCTAAGAGTCGCAAGCTATTAGCTATAATTTGTGTCTTGAAAAAGAACAAAATATCTGCGTCAATCCTACACATCTTATTCCGTTACAAAGCCTAAGGAATTGTAATATGGAATTTCGTTCAGTACTTGATACTTTTTTTCTTCTAAATTGAGTTGAGCACACACCTGTTGTAATCCGTTGCTTAACAAAACAAAAGGTGCCATTATTTCGAAATTATAAGCTACAATTTGATTCAACACTTGAGTATCGATTGGAATATGAGTCGCTTTGAATTCGATTAACATCATCACGTGGCCTTGTCGGTCGAATACGAGTGCGTCGAATCGACGACGCAAACCATTGATATTAATTTCACGCTCAACAGCTATCCATGTTTTGGGATATTCTTTTTGATTCACCAAATGCCACAACACCTGCTGCCGCACCCATTCTTCGGGACTTAAAATCACCCACTTCGAACGAAACGCATCCCAAATTTTTGGCTTTGAGCCATCGGTTCGTATATGAAGCGATTGAAAAGGCACATTTAATTGTGGTAACAGCATGTGTACAAAAGTAGCATTTTAGCTACTCTTTTTTGATTAAATCGAGAGGCGATTCTGGAATAATATTCAAATTAAATAAACTGTGGTACATAAAACGCCAACCTACAAAAAAACGAACGCCCGACATGAACAGCTCCATTTCCCCTCCTTGAATAACGTTTTTGTTTTTTTGATAGTTCCATAAAAACCCACCGTAAAATCTATTCCCATTAAAGCCTATGGGCAAATTAAACGTATAATCGAAAGCATTTTTGTAAAACCTGTGCCTTTGGCTCATTTTGTATATATAGTCTTGATACTGAATCCCTCCCCCGATGGTGGCCATAGGTGCAATAAACCATTTTCTCCAAACAAAGGCATATTGGTAGCCCACTTCAACCGAAAAAGTAAAAAAGTGGCCGTGGCTTTTGTAATCGGGAATGCCAATACGTGCAATAAGCAAATCGGGAAAAAATGAAGAATTGGCTTCTAGGTAATCGTAATTTAAATTGACCCCTGCCACTAAAGTGCCCCTGCTACTCGTAAACCGTTCGGTTTGATCGTAAATCGCATTGAACGAGTATTTTGGATTGAAGGCATACAACATTTTAGTTCCTACATTGAGCAGCAAAAGATTGGGTGTCATTTTTTCTAAAGCACTTGGCTGTACTTTAGCTGGGATTTTGTCGATATTAAACCCTTTGTAAAATTGAAAATTGGTTTCAGCAATAAATCTGCGGAAATAAAAATTGGTTCTAAAATCGTAATAAATTGTTTTTTGTTTGAGTAAGTCACCTTCGTCGTTCGACAAACCTACACTAAACCCTCCGCTGAGCCACTTGTAAGAGCCATCGAAACCAATCGAATAACTTTTATCGGGCTGGTAAACTATATCGGCATTTTCTCCCAAAATACTGACTCTCAACTCTTGCCGAACCAAGCCCACTTCGAAAGATGCCAAATTATGATACTGAAATATCCCTAAAGAATCTTGTGCATTCACCTTTGCAACTAATAAACAGAATGTTAGTGCGAATAAGAATCCCAAAAAAGATTTTTTCTGCATTGATTTTAATGAAAAAATTGTTTTTATATTTTCTTGAGATGACCCAATTTGATAAATTTGACCTTTTTTAAAATCTTTTTAAGCTGTTTTTGGCTTGGGTCTATACGAACCAAATCAAGAACTTGTTCCGAATTATAAATTGCTTCGACCTCACAAATCTTTTTTAAATTTTGATAGCTTATACTATCGCTAGAATTAAGTGCAACAGAGCTTAAAAAAAGACTGTCGTGGCGTTCGTCTAGAATATACAGAATCCAAGAGGTTTGCGTCGAGTCTGCAATATTGATAAAAAGACGATGGTTCCAATCTTTGACCACCAAATTTTTCGAAATAGAAAATATTTGCCAAGTTCCCAGACTATCTCTATTAAGTTTAAGCCCACCTTTAAACACATGCACGGTATCTTTGTCGTACATTAAATACGTCCCTACCAATTTATCGGGGAAAGACTCCATCGCCGCAATACCTTCAGGCTGTGGATTTTTAAACTCTACCTGAATACACGAGCTAAAAGAGAACATTGCTAATAAAACAAACAAATTAAAAACAATCTTTTTCATATTTTTTTTGGTTGAAATTTTAAATCTTGTATAAAGATACTA
>DYOK01000061.1:6250-12914 GCA_020720565.1 Acetofilamentum sp. | reverse complement strand
TCTAAATCTTCTATATCTGCTTGGAGTGCCTCAAATTTCTTTCTTCTTTCATCAAAGTTTTTGTATATCTCTTGTGCTTGTTTTTCCATCTCTAACTTGCTAATAGAGCCCGCATTGGTCAATATCTTCTTGTCCTGAAAGTCAAGAATTTTATCGACATTCTCACGCCAAAAATCGATTGTGATGTCCATTCGGTTTTTAGCTCTCAGTTCTGCACTTTCAAGAAAGATAACTACTAATCGGTTTAAGGTATCAATTTCATCATGAGTCAAGTAGTTCTTTGCTGTAAAAATATCTTGCTTTCTTACAATGGAACCTTTCCATGAAGTTAAATTCATATTTGGTTTATCCGCATTTGCTCTTGAAACAATCAATTCAGCAGCCGTTTGACCAGTTACAGCATAATGAAGTTTGTTTTGCGTTTCGGCAAAAAACATCTGTGTTGATTTATCATCAGCTTCATAATCACTGCTAATTGCAAACAAGTCCTTAATCTTTTGGTAAAACCGCTTTTCCGATGTGCGAATATCCCTTATCCGCTCTAATAATTCATCGAAATAATCAGGTCTGCCATCAGGATTCTTTAGACGTTCATCATCCATTAAAAATCCTTTTATCATATACTCTTTCAGGTTTTTATTTGCCCAAATTCTAAACTGTGTACCACGTTTACTGCGAACTCGAAATCCGATTGCCAAAATCATATCGAGTGAATAGAATGTAATATTATAGTCTTTACCATCCGAAGCAGTTGTCAAGTAATCCTTGACAACTGAATTTACATGTAACTCTCCTTCTTTCAGTATATTAATTATATGAAGACTAATATTTTGCTTTGAGGTGTCAAAAAGTTCAGCAAGTTGATTTTGGTTCATCCATACATTAGCGTCTTTAGCATACAATGCCACCGATGCCTTACCATCAGCCGTTTTATAAATAATTATGTTCTGCTTATTATCCATAGTTTTAAATCAGACAATAAAATTAATCATTTATCTGGTCTGAAAGAAAACAAATCACTCTTTTGTGTTTTTATACAATTAATTATTTGAAATACGGCAGCTTGTCACACTTGGCGGTAACTACCTAATAAACAGAACTTTTCAAAAGTTTTGTTTGTTTTGATTTAATGCTGATTATCAGATTCTTGTCTCTTTATTAAATGAATTTTTGAAAAGTTTAACGACGTATTGTTAAAGTTTATCAGTCTATCAATTTGACAAAAAAAGAAAGTGTATCAGCACAAACTGACACGCTTTCTTTTTATAGCTTAAATTAGCTAAATAGGTAGATAATGAAACTACAGCAAAAAGCTCATTAAAATACCAGCAGCAATTGCCGAACCGATTACCCCAGCTACGTTAGGAGCCATGGCATGCATTAACAAGTGATTATTAGGGTCATATTTTAGACCTTCTAATTGTGACACCCGAGCACTGTCAGGTACTGCAGAAACGCCTGCCGATCCAATAAGCGGGTTTATTTTGTTTTCTTGGCTCAAAAACAAATTCATGAATTTGGCAAACAAAACCCCACCGGCTGTGGCCACCATAAACGACAAGGCACCAAGCACAAAGATTAATATAGATTGGGGGGTTAAAAACACGTCGGCTTGTGTTGATGCACCTACAGTAAGACCTAACAAAATGGTTACGATATCGATCATGGGTTTACGAGCCGTTTCGGCTAAACGTTCGGTCACCATCGACTCTTTAAGTAAATTTCCAAAAAAGAGAGAGCCTAAGAGGGGTAAGGCAGGCGGAGAAATAAATCCAGTGATTATTATACCCGCAATTGGGAATAAAATCTTTTCGGTTTTACTCACTGCTCTTGGTGCTTTCATTCTGATGAGTCGTTCTTTTTTGGTGGTAAACAGACGCATGATAGGTGGTTGTATTACAGGGACTAAGGCCATATATGAGTACGCGGCAATGGCAATTGGCCCAATGAGATTTAGATTTCCGTTACTACCATTGGCCAATTTTGAAGACAAAAATATGGCAGTTGGTCCATCAGCGCCACCAATAATACCAATGGCTCCAGCTTCGTTCATATTAAAACCAAGTAAAATTGCACCAATAAAAGTGGCAAAAATCCCGACTTGAGCAGCTGCCCCTAACAGCATGAGTTTGGGATTTGAGATTAGGGTTGTAAAGTCCGTCATCGCTCCAATTCCAAGGAAAATTAGAGGAGGGTAAACACCACTTAAAACGCCAAAGTACAGATATCGAAGCACACTTCCGTCTTCATAAACACCAAGATTTAACCCTGCATTTTGCATAAATGGGATGTTGCCAAGAAGGATTCCAAAGCCAATGGGAACTAGCAAAAGTGGTTCATAGTCTTTTTTTATAGCTAGATATATAAAAACCAAACCAACACTTATCATTATAAAATGACCGACTGTGGCATTGGCAAAACCAGTATATTCAAAAAATCGATATAAGCCTTCCATGATTATGCTAATTCAAGTAAAACGTCATTTTGTAGTACTGTTTGCCCTTCTTTAATTTTTAAGTTTTTGACAATCCCTCCAAATTCTGATAATATGTTATTTTCCATCTTCATGGCTTCCATAATTAACAACACATCGCCGCTTTTAACCACATCGCCTTCTTTTACCAAAAGTTTGAAAATGTTTCCGGGAAGTGGTGCTTTAACTTGTTTAAGTGATTCGGCCGTCATGGGCTTATTGGCTACGGCATCGGGCAATTTACTGCGTACCAAAGTGGGTGTTTTGCTCACCATTTTGGCCTCTCGTTCTACATTAACTTGGTAGGGTGTGCCATTCACTTCCAATTCAACGTCGTTACCGCTTACGCTTTTAATGTGAACATTGTATTGAGTGCCTCTTATATTAAATTTAAACTGTTTCATTGTTCTGATTTTTAGAATTATTGTTTAGATACTAAAGGTCTAAACTACAATCTGTTTATTACATTGTAAATTTTCGAATTCCAAGGGGTGTATCGTTTCGACTCCCTTTTTACTGTAAGCGTATCGGCATCGATGTCGTGTGTCTCGCCAAAATGTAGGTAAAGCGACATGGCAATGGCTGCCATGGTGTCCGAATCGACATTAAATTCCTCTTTTTCTGCACATTGCTTACGTCCAGCTCTTTTGCATCGTTCTCTGGCTTGGAATTCTAGTAATTTAGCTAGATAATAAAAACACAAATACAACAAGAATAACACGGCAAATACGATGATATAACCAACAACCGAGATAAAAACAGCACTTTTAAAAACTTCTGTAAACATAATTCAATTTATTAAAGAGGAATATTACCATGCTTTTTGGGCGGGTTGGTGTCTTTCTTAGTGGCTAACATTTGAAGGGCTCGTATGACCCTAAATCGGGTGTTACGTGGTTCAATTACATCGTCGATATAGCCATAGGCTGCGGCTTGGTAGGGTGTTGCAAACTTATGGTTGTATTCCAATGTTTTTTCGGCAACAAAAACAGCACGTTCTTCGCTCGTTTTGCATGCGGCTAATTCTTTTGCATATAATACCTCGATGGCTCCACTGGCGCCCATTACGGCTATCTCTGCGGTAGGCCAAGCGTAATTAATATCGCCTCTTAATTGTTTTGAGCTCATCACGTCATGTGCACCACCATACGATTTGCGTAAGGTTACGGTAACTTTTGGCACGGTTGCTTCTCCATAAGCATAAAGCAATTTAGCTCCATGCGAAATTATCCCACCATATTCTTGCATGCTACCAGGTAAAAATCCAGGGACGTCGACTAAAGTAACTATAGGGATGTTAAATGCATCGCAGAAACGCACAAACCGAGCCGCTTTGCGCGACGATTCAATGTCGAGAACACCTGCAAGGTAATTGGGTTGATTGGCTACAATTCCCACGGGCATACCATTGAATTTGGCAAATGCGGTTATAATATTTCGAGCATATCGACGTTGAACTTCTAAATATTCGGACTCATCAACAATTAGACTAATAACGTCTTTCATGTCGTAAGGCTTGTTGGGATGGTCGGGGATAATGCTATTGAGTGCATCTTCTTTTCGTTCGATAGGGTCGTGGCAGTCCGTTACAGGAGGCTCTTCGAGGTTGTTTTGTGGTAAATAACTCAATAATTTTCTGAGTAGTAATAAGCCTTCTTCTTCGCTGTCGACTACAAAGTGCGATACGCCAGACTTACTGGCGTGTGTAATAGCACCTCCTAAATCTTCGGTAGTAATATCTTCGCCAGTTACGGTTTTAACCACTTTGGGACCCGTTACAAACATATAACTGGTCTTGTCCGACATCACAATAAAATCGGTAAGGGCGGGAGAGTAAACGGCTCCTCCGGCACATGGTCCAAATACAGCAGATAATTGAGGAATTACTCCCGAAGCCATTATGTTGCGTTGGAAAATCTCGGCATATCCTGCTAAACTGGTCACCCCTTCTTGTATTCTCGCTCCGCCACTATCGTTTAATCCGATAACGGGAGCCCCAACCTTCATGGCTTGATCCATGATTTTGCATATTTTTAGCGCATAGGTTTCCGACAAAGAGCCACCAAAAACTGTGAAATCTTGTGCGAAAATAAACACTACACGTCCATCGACAGTTCCATGACCAGTAACTACACCGTCTGATAGGAATTTTTGTTCTTCCATACCAAAGTTATGACTACGGTGCGTAACAAACATGTCGTACTCTTCAAACGAACCTTCGTCTAAAAAATAAGCAATTCGTTCACGGGCTGTCATTTTACCTTTGGCATGTTGCGATTCGATGCGTTTTTCGCCGCCACCAAGTCTGGCCTTTACACGCAGCTCGACCAGTTCTCTAATTTTGTCTTCAATTGCCATATCGTAAAAAATTAAAGGAGACCCGAGAGTCCCCATTGTTTTGATTTTATTTGCTTTTATTTTCGCATAATTCGGTTAACACACCAAGGGTAGATTTGGGGTGAAGAAAAGCAATGTGCAATCCTTCGGCCCCTTTTCGGGGTGTTTGGTCTATCAGTTGGACACCTTTTTGGGCAATGGTTTCTAGTTGCTGCTCCAAATTTTCGACGGCAAAAGCCATGTGGTGTACACCAGGCCCTTTTTTCTCGATAAACTTGGCGATAGGGCTATCGGGCGATGTGGCTTCGAGTAACTCAATCTTAGTTTGCCCAACTTTAAAAAATGCAGTTTTAACTTTTTGGTCGGTAACTTCTTCTACGGCGTAACATTTTAGTCCTAAAACGTTTTCGTAGTACGGTATGCTTTCTTCTAAACTGTTGACGGCAATACCAATGTGTTCAATAAATTGTGGAATCATGTCCTTAATAAATAATGTGGTGAAATTATGTTGATATGGCAATTGAATTTTATGATAATTATCAAATCGACAGGTGCTTTTTATCACGTGCCTTTATGTTAAAGAACTTCGGCAGAGTTTTTTTACTGCCCCAAGATGAATTCTGTCTTATGTTATTTTTTAGATGTGTTTGCTCGCTTATCGTTTGTGTTCGAGCCAGAAACGTAAAAATTTGTCGTTGATTTCGTAATATGGTTGATCTGTTACCGATTGATGATGAATCAATTCTTTGTCTACCATCGATAATAAGGTTCGTTTAACATTAGCAGAAGTCCCTAACTCGTATTTGTAAATAAACGCTTGAGCGTAAGGTTGATAAACTTTATGCTCTGTCGCGACAGCTTTCATTAGTTTCCATTGAGTGGGGGTTACCAAATTTCGATATTGAAAAAAAATCGCTTCGTGATCTCGTATTATTTTTCGCATGACTTCTGCTACAAGCTCCCTGTTAACCTTTTTTACATTGTGATTAAATACTTCGTGGCAAAGCCGCTGTGTGTAGTATGTGTGCCCATCTGTTAGCTCAAGAATATAACTTAGAGCTTCGGGGTCTACTTTAAATTTGTGTTGAGTGAAGTGTCTTAAGATAAATTCGGAATAGATTTCGGAATCTATTTTTTGCAAATTGATACTTTTAGTTCCTGCGTAAAATGGTCTTTTGTGGTTGTTGAAAATTTCGTGCATCATGTGCTGATGGCTACCCGAAAAAATAAAGCTGATATTTTTTAAGGTTTGAATGCTTGTTCGAAGAATGGCTTCTACATTTTGCTCAGGGTAATTAAGAATTTGCTGAAATTCGTCTATGGCAATTACAATCGGTTTGTTTTGACTGTCCAAAAAATTCAAAATTTGCGGAACAGTTCGCTCTATATGATCTGGATGTGTAATATCTAAGCTTAATTGAGGGGTTCCGCTAACTTCGTCGGCACTAATGACTGGTCGTAGAGAGGTAATTGCCTGCCAAAATTTCTTCCCGATGCTTTGTTTTTCCGGAAAGGATTGATAAATAGCATTGGCTAATATATTACTAAAGTCTTTTAAATTCTGAGTAGAATAGATGTCGATATATAAAAAAGCTTGTTTTTTTTGCTCTAACAGGTGGCCTAAATGGCGAATTAATGCAGTTTTCCCGATTCTTCTTTGGGCAAAAAAAGTGGTATGACTTTGATTTTTGATGTTCATCATCAAAGTTTCTATCTCACTAACTCTATCGCAGAATAGATATGGTTCTCTGTATGCGTTGATTAAAAAAGGATTCATTTTGTGTTTTTTGCTTCATTACAAAATTATTAAATTGTTTTCGATTTAACTAATTATAACATACAAAATGTACTATA
>DYOK01000061.1:0-6150 GCA_020720565.1 Acetofilamentum sp. | reverse complement strand
AAAATGTACTATACAAAATGTACTATACAAAATGTATAATTGAATTTGATAACTGAATTTAATTTTTTACAGTATGTAGTACCCGAAATTGGTATGCAAACAATGTGAAATTCCACAACTTGAATATTGAGATCGAAGGGTATTATAAAGAGCAATATAAATGGAAAAAGTCCAGTACTTTTTATCATACTGGACTTCAAAATATTTTATTTTTTGTTTTAATTATTCCATTGGCAAATCTTGTAGCATTGCAGCAGCATCGATCACTTTATAGTCTTTTGGCAATTCGAAAACGGAAGCGGGAACCGAAGCATTTTCTTCGAATTTTGATGCCACCATTTTAATTTGGCCCATATCTACTTTTAAAGGAACATTTTTATAGGTTACTGCATAAATGCGTCCTTCGGCTTTTTTGTCCATTTTAACAGAAACTTTTTTGCCTGAAAAACCTGCTACTGTTTCTTCGCCTTCTTCTTTATAATCCATCTCTTTTTTAAGCTCATCAGATAAGTTTGTCCAATCGGTATTGGCGAAAGGGTTTTGGCTCATGTCCATTTTATTAACCACTTTTTCAAGTTCGTTGGTATTATTGGTCATTTTTTCGATATCGAAAGTATACACAAAATTATCTTTGGTAATGCTCCAAGAATGGCTTTTCGATTTTATGCCCATTATTTCGCCTTCGGTAACCGACTCAATAGCCTCTTTTGTACCATAGTCGTCAAAATAAATAGTTTGGGTCGTTTTAATGCCCAACATTTCTAGGGCTTCGTAGGTGATAATACCCGATTTTACACCATATTTTTTACCCGCAGTGGGGCCTGCTTCGGTTTCGTCAGTAGCAGTTTCAGTGCTTGCAGTTTGATTTCCACACGACATCATAGCTAAAACGAGTATCGAAATAGCCGCGTAATTTAAGAATTTCATAGATTTTGAGTTTTAATAAATAATGTGATTTTATTAACGCAAGATACCAACAAATAATTACTTATAAAATATTTTCAAGTTCAATATTTTCTAAAATATAAAATCTAAACAGAGTATCAATTCGTTACTGCTTGTGTGTGCTTTTTGGAGCGAAAACTAAAGATGATATGACCGATATAAGTAATACGCCTCCAACAACTGATAACGACACCATAGAACCCATGTGGTAAAACGGATTGATAATCATTTTAAAGCCAATAAAACTTAAGATGATGGCTAAGCCGTATTTTAGATGACTAAATAAATGGATTGAGTTGGCCAGTAAAAAATACAAAGACCTTAAGCCTAGAATTGCAAAAATGTTTGAAGTGTAAAGAATAAAAGGGTCGTCGGGTGCAATGGCAAATATCGCCGGAATGGAGTCAACGGCAAATATTAAGTCGGTAAATTCAATCACACTGACAACAACTAAAAGTGGAGTGGCTACTTTAATCCCATTTTCAATTGTGAAAAATCGATCTCCAGCATAGTTTTTACTTACTTTAAAAAAGCGGTGAATAATTCTGGCACCAGGGCTTTTGCTAAAGTCTTTGTTTTCATCTTCGTCTTTATGTGCAAACCAAGACTGGTAGCCCGCATAGATTAGAAAAAACCCGAAAATGGTTAAAACTGCATTAATAGTAACCAATTGCCCAAATAATTCGATAGGCGGTAAATAAGTTAATTTAATAATTCCTACACCTGCAAAAATAAAGACAGCTCGCATTAATATGGCACCCAAAACACCCCAAAATAGTACTTTGTGGTGGTATTCACTAGGAACGTTAAAGTACCCAAAAACTAAAATAAATACAAATAAGTTGTCTACAGAAAGTGCTTTTTCGATCCAGTATGCCGATTGGTATTGTGCGAATTTTTCAAAACCAGAAACCGAAAAGATAAGTGCACTAAACAACATCGACAAAGTAATCCAAATCAATGACCAAAAGATGGCCGATTTATTACTGATGTTGTGACTTTTTTTGTTGAATAGACCCAAATCGAGCAATAACATTGCGATTACAACGACAACAAAAACTCCGATTACTGCTGGATGCGATATCAAATTGTCCATTTATTTTTTTTGCAAAGTTAATCAATCTAAAAGAGTGGAGCGAAACGATAAGTTTTTTTAACTTATTTAGCAGTACGATTGCAATGAATTTATATTTAGGTGTCTTATGTTGTTGATAAATAGAGTGGTAGATATTTGAGGCAAAAACATATAATCACTTTGTAATATTTAACAATTAGATAATTTGACATATCGTACTAAATGATAAATTTGCTTGTGTAAATTAAGTAAAAAAGTAAATGAATACAAGTATGGAGAGTTTGGATCGTGTTGAAAGGAAAGTATCATTTTTTAAATGGAAAACAGAATACGAGTTAGGAATTAGAAAAATAGACGAACAGCATATGAAATTAGTCGAATATATCTCTGATTTATTTGTGATTTCGCTTGAAAAAAATAAAATTGAAATGATGCAAGAAGTGATTGACCGCTTATTTGAATACACTGAGCAGCATTTTGTTTTTGAGGAAAATATTTTGAAAGATGCTCAATATCCCGATTTTAATGCCCACCAATTAACACACAAAAAATTCATCAATCAGTTAATTGAATATCGTCAAAAGTTCAACGAAGGGAAAATAGTACCCGCTCAATTGGTTGTGTTTCTTAAAGATTGGCTGATTCAACACATTCAAGGAACCGACAGACTGTATATACCTTTCGTAAAAAAGATTGGATTGTAATCAAGCAAATCTATAAAATTGATTCGATTGAATTGTTTAATGCCACTGCTCCTTTTCCTCTCATCAAGCTTGAATAATATCGTGATGGGGATTGAATAAAAGGCCCAATTTCGTAACTGTTCCATTTGTCATCGACCAATTCGATTGTGGGCAAATCCATAACCACAGGGTTTGGCCAGTCGCGATCAAATCCGTCTGAGGTTTTTGTTTTAATGGTACCATCGATATAGCAAACTTGATCTAAAATGTATGTGTCTCTTAGTGGGTCGATGTGATTTGCAACAACCCAAACCAACTGAAATAGATCTTGGGTGGCAACCGACTCGTCGGTAATGGTTACGAATTTGATGGAATTTGGTATAAAATGCTGATTCTGAACAACCCATTCTTTAAAATTAAAATTATCGGTTTTTTGAATCGAAAGAATTAATATGCCAAGGGCTTCAAAAATCGGATTTGCTTTTAATGGACTAGAAATCGAAGCGTCATATTTTCGTTTAATGGTTATGGGCTTCATCTCCTCGGGAAGTTTCGTGGTGGCATCTATACCCATTTTACTTCCAAAAGCAAATTTTGACGAAGCGTGATCAAGCACATCAACAGGTCCTCGGCTAATTTGTATGTCAGTTTCTGGATTGACATTCTGATAAATTGCCTCTATAACTTGCTGATAATTATGAATATCGACATTCTCGTCTACAATAATCATCGACTTGTTAAACATCATTTGTCCAGCACCCCAAAGCGAATGCATCACTTTTTGGGCATGACCAGGGAACGATTTTTTTATTTTTATAATCGTAATATTATGTGCTACCCCGGCAAAAGGTAAATCCATATCCAAAACTTCGGGAAGCATGGTCAACTTTATTGGGCTTAAAAAAATGCGTTCAGTTGCTTTGCCAATATACGCATCTTCCATAGGCGGAATTCCAACAATTGTAGTGGGATAAATGGCGTTTTTTCGGTGTGTAATGCAAGTTACATGGAATTTTGGATACCAATCGGCAAGCGAATAAAAGCCAGTGTGGTCGCCAAATGGGCCTTCCCAAGCTAAGCCTTCCGAAGGATCGACATAGCCTTCGATAACAAAATCGACATCTTTAGGTACATAAATGTCGTTGGTAATGCATTTTACAAGTTCAACTTTTTGCTTTCTAAGAAAACCCGATAAAATATATTCGTCAATATGGTCGGGTAGAGGCGCTGTTGCGGAATAGGTATATATAGGATCGCCGCCAAGCGTGACGCTTATGGGCATTTTTTGACCCAATTTTCTGTATTCTTGATAATGACGTGCACCAACTTTGTGTCTATGCCAGTGCATTCCTGTTGTTTTTTTATCAAAAATTTGCATTCTATACATGCCTAAATTACGTATTCCAGTCACTGGGTCGATGGTGTTGACCATGGGCAATGTAATAAATGGCCCCCCGTCGTTTGGCCAAGTTGTTAAAACAGGAAGTATTCCCAAATCGACAGCGTCGCCTTGTAAAATAATTTCTTGACAGATTCCACGGCCATTAATTTTCTTTGGCATCCACGAAGAAATTTTCCCAAGTTGAGGTAACATTTCAAGTTTTTGAAACCATCCTTCTTTAGGGCTGCTCAGTTGCTTAAAAAGGGCTTCGATATCCTGTCCTATTTGATCTAAATTATCGATACCCAAAATCATTTTCATTCTTTTTTCAGAGCCAAATGCATTGATAAGAATAGGAAATTCTGAACCATTGTTTTCGAAAAGTAAGGCTTTGCCCCCATCGGGTTGTTTCGAGATACGGTCTGTAATTTCGGTTATTTCGAGTTGTGTCGATACCTTTGTTTTAATACGGATAAGTTCATTGGCTTTTTCGAGAGCCTTAATCAAATCCATTGACGTTTTATATGCCATTTTTAGTCAATTTGTTTATTAAATTTGGTCAATCTGATAGGGTAACACTTTAGGAATTACGAATAATTTAATGTCGTATTTTGTTAAGCTAGAGTATTGATAAATTGTAAGTTAGTAAAATAATAAATAGGTCGAAGACCTTAGTTTAAATATTTTTTTATTTGAGCTATCATTTCAGCTTCTGGTACATCGGATTGTTTATGTCGGATAATTATATCGACTAAATCGTTGGTCAAGTTAAGGTTTAGTCCAAGATGCAAAGCGATTTGTTGAATTAAATCAATTTCGCTGGGTTTCACCTCTCCGTCAATTTTCATTAAAAAAAGCAATCGAAATAAGTGTTGCATCCTTTCTTCGTAACTTGTCGATTTTAGCATTTTAACTTCTTTTGGATGGTTAATTACATCCAAAACATCGTCGTGATTTAGTCCTATTTGCTTACCAATTTCGAACAGTAATTGTGTTTCGTTTTGATTAATGGAGCCATCCGAAACAGCTAACATATAGAGGTCGAGTAATTCTGAAAAGGCAATATCTTTATCCATATAAATCATGTTTAAAAGCTTGAGTAATCTAATATTGTAACAATAGTTCGTTAATCTTTTTTAACTATCTAATAATTAGAACTTTTCAAAAGTTTTAATTATTAGATTTTGTACTGAATATCAGATGATTGCATCTATTAAATATGAACTTTTGAAAAATTTAACGAAGTATTGTTGTAAAACAGTCAACAAAAAATGCTGTCCGAAATGGTTTATTCCGGACAGCTAGGTCTTCGACCAAAATTTATTTCAAAAAAGATCTTAATAAATCGTAAGTTAAAAAAGTATTAAATTGGTTGTAGAACTTAAAATGGCCAAAAATTATTATCGCCCCAAACTTTATCTTTGAGGGCTTTATCAATTTCGTGTAACAATTTGTTATGACCACGCTCCCAATTGGCTAGCCAGTTGTAAAAGTCACGTTCTTCAGTCGTTTCTGCCGATTGAGCGCGCTCTGAGTAAACAGCCACAGCACGATTTTCCATATCGATAGCCGAAGAGATGGCCGCAGCTTCGAAACTTGCACTTTCGATTTTAGTTTTAACTTTTGAAGTTAAAATTTCGTCGTCGGCATGGTCTTCGTGTTTGAATTCCATTTTCGAAAAAGAATCTGTTTTTGTGACGCTTTCGAATTGATTTACTAGAAAATTAATATGTTCATCTTCTTCGTCGGCCATCATTTGGAAAAATTCTTTTACATCGGCATCTTTAGCTTGCATGGCAACATGAGAATAAAAGGCTTTGCCTTTACGTTCAAGTAAGATGGCTGTTTTAAGAATATCTATTGTTTTTTCGTTTTTCATGTTTTAATAATTTATTGGTTGATGATTAATTTTTGTATGTAAGATTGGTTATTACAGATTATCCTGATAGTGTAGATCCCATTTGCTAAATCGGAAATATCAAGATTGTTTGTATTTTCAACTTGATTATTGTTTTGATAAGTCATTTTTTTTATTGCAGTGTCCAAAGTTAAAAAAGTTAAAGTAG
>DYOK01000303.1 GCA_020720565.1 Acetofilamentum sp. | reverse complement strand
TTGTTCTCTTAGTTTTTCGAAGAAGCTGTTCCGAATGGGGCAGCTTCACTTTTTTTAATAAGTCTAATTAACTATCACGCTATCTTTTGCAATGGTGCAAGCCGTAAAATACCCTAATGCTCCGCCGTTTATGTTACTGGGCAAATTGGCAGGGAATTCCGAAAATACGCCACCTTGCCATTGGGTTTCGGAGGCTATGCCCCTTATAAAATCGGCATAATCTGGTGTTAATGAATATTTTCGTTCTACAATAGTAAATGGCTCGGTAAACGTTAGCTTATCTTTGTTGGGAGCAAACACTTGTCCAATATCGATGGTGTTGAATGTATAATAATGTAACAGCGCCTTTTGACTCGTATCTACAGAGGTAAATATGCTATCGCTACAGATCTCAATTTCGTACATAGCCTGTTCGTCGGGCTGATAAGCCGAAGCAATTTGCGAAATCCTAAAATGTCCATTGGTATCGGCCAGTTCTACACTGAGTCGATTAAACCTAAGCAAAGGAACCATTTGTGTAGTAGCCGTGTATTGTTTTTGTTGATAGATAATTAATAAGTGATATGTTTTGTCGATGGTTGCTGCAAATGGAACTGCACTTAAATACAATCCTGGGATAGAATCATGTTGTACAAATGTCACGCTATCTTGCCCATTATACACCCATATTTGAGCACCCGCAACCTTCGGTATCGAATCTTCGAATTGAGCTCTGGTCAATGATAGTTTGATTTGTTGAGTCTTAAATTCGTTGGTTAGAATGCCCTCAACTACGAGCTTAACAACCGCACTTCCTTCCGATTGCCAATTAACTTGTTTTTCGCAAGAAATAAGTCCCAACAAAGAAACCCATATCAATATGTTAATTCTGATGTAATTCATTCAACCAAAGGTAGAGAATTTGAAAATTTAAAACAACACTTTAATTTGACTCTCGTTTTTTAGTTTAAAATTTACAAAGTCGAAATTTTCAATCAGATTAACCCCAGGTTTTTTTCCAATCTCGAGTGTTCCAAATATATTTTGCAGATCGAAAAGCTCTGCTCCGTTAATGGTCGCCCACGCCAATAGTGTGGTAAAAGGAATTTCGGGATAATGTACTTGGATGGTTTTTAGTTCGTTAAGAATCGACAATCGATCGTTTGATGCCAAAGAATCGGTGCCAATACAAATCTTAAGATTTTTTTCTACAAAAATTGGAATGTG
This sequence comes from Acetofilamentum sp., assembly GCA_020720565.1. Lineage (GTDB taxonomy): Bacteria > Bacteroidota > Bacteroidia > Bacteroidales > JAFGXI01 > JAFGXI01. Next base: position 1,008 of record DYOK01000303.1, on the reverse strand, counting down.
AGGCAATCGATTTTCAATGTACAAATTGGCATTTGGGCAAAAAGTCCAATACAAATGCGAATTGTATTCGAGTGCTTTTTCTATGTCGCTCAATTCGGTATAAGTGTTGTGCACCAAATTTACTTTGCTGCACTTAGGCAGTTGAACCAATGCAGATTGCAGGGCATTTCGCCCAGTTGGATACCATGAGCTATAATCGATTCCACTCGATTTAAAGTAATCGAATAATTCACCCGTCTTATCGATAAACATTTGATTTTCTGATGCTGTTTCTTGGTTGTGTATGCTAATGATTGCGTTTTCGGCATACGACAAATCTGTAATCTTTTCGAACAAACGCTCCGAGACCGAATAGGTAGCATGGGGTACAATGCTCGCTTTTAGTCCACTGCTTTCAAAAATAGCTTTTGTTTCGGTGGCTCTTTCGAAAACTTCCGCAGCTCTATATCGATCTGCACCAAACACTTCGACAAATGTATGGTAACTAATTGAACTCTTTGTTTTTAGTTCGACTGTATCGCTTGTGTTCGATATATCGCCCACCAAAACAATGCCTTCCATTCGCATTTGTCTATCGGCCTGCTGCATGGCCAATTGAATCTGGCTCTCCTCCTGACTAAACCGAAGATTTCGTACACCATCGATAAACGAAGGTAAACCCTTTTGTGGTTGAATTTCTTTTTTTAAATGCGACAATTCCAAATGGCAATGTGCATTTACAAAGCCAGGAACCAATATCCCGTTAAAAAACTCGAGTTTAGAAATCTCACGAAAATTATCGCCAAACTCAACAATATCTGTAATAACACCTTGGTCGTTCAATTCGACATAGGCATTTTTTAATATTCTATCGGGTGAACACACCACATAGTTGGCTCCCAAGCGTCGCATTGGCAAATAATTTTGTTTTGCAAAGATTAAATAAATTGTGAGGAATATTGAAAAGTATCAATCCTTAAAAAACAAAATTAAAAGAAGCTGAAATCATTAAACCGCGTAGATTTTTAT
>DYOK01000060.1:7890-13047 GCA_020720565.1 Acetofilamentum sp. | reverse complement strand
AACTATGAACTAAATATACAATATAAAAAACCCACAGTGTTTGAAATGCACCATGGGTTTATATTAATTTCAAATTTTCGAAATATACTTCTTTAGATACTTCGAACAAAGCCTTTTCGAGATGATACAATCAAATAATAAAAAGGATCGAAGGGGTCTATTTAAGAATACCTTTCGAGATAACCAAACGTTGAACTTGGTTTGTACCTTCGTAAATTTGAGTCAATTTAACATCACGCATAATTTTTTCGACATCGTAGTCGTACGAATAACCATCACCTGCCATTACCTGAACCGCATCGGTAGCAACTTCCATCGCCATATCAGTAGCCCAATACTTAGCCATTGCAGAGCTGGTTCCTAAACCTTTTTGGTTAGTATCATAATCCCAAGCAGCTTTCCAAGTCATTAATCGAGCCGATTCGGTTTTAGTGGCCATTTCGGCTAACATAAAGGCTACCCCTTGTAAAGCAGCAATCGGTTTGCCAAATTGTTCACGATTTTTAGACCAAGTAATAGCAGTTTCTAACGAGCGACGAGCAGCACCAACCGCTAGAGCAGCAACACCAGTACGGGTTCTGTCGAAGGTTTTCATGGCAATCAAAAAACCTTGTCCTTCGCTACCCAAAAGATTACTTACGGGAACTTCTACATCGTGGAAAATGATTTCGTTTTGAACCGATGCTTTTTGACCCATTTTTTGCAAACGAGGCTTAATCTCTACACCGGGAGTATTGGTAGGAACCAAAATGGCTGATAGACTTCTTGAGCCTCGCTCAGGGTCTGTGAGGGCAAACACAGTTAATACAGACGATACTTCGGCGTTTGTTATAAATCGCTTGTGACCATTGATTACATATTTGTCACCTTTTTTAATCGCTGTTGTTTTAATACCTTGAACATCGGAACCTGCATTTGGCTCGGTTAAGCAATAAGCGGCTACGGCTTGCTCTTCGACAATTCGACCAAACCATTCTTTGCGTTGCGATTCTGAAGCAGCAAGATACATTGGCGTCAAAGCCAAAGTGTTGGCGTCGATGCCGATTCCAATGCCAATGCAACCAAAACCTAATTCCTCCGAAGCCAAAGCACCTTCGAACAAGTTAAATCCATTTCCGCCATATTCGATAGGCATGAGCCCATTCATAATCCCTTCTTTGTACGCTTGTTTTACAACTTCCCATGGAAATTCGGCAAGCAAATCGTATTTTCTTGCATTAGGAATAATATGTCGTGCTGCAAAGTCTTTGTATTTTGCAACAATCTCTAATTGTCTTGGTTTTAACGATAAATCAATCATAATAATCTGTTTTTAATATTGGTAAAATTGAGAGGCTGAAAGTACAATTTATTTAACAAATTGCCAAAGCTTCATATCAGAATGTATAGAAGTGTTAACAATCAAAGAATCAATCGAATGTGAAAATTTGTTAAAATACATTTTTATGTTGTAGGACATTTTTTTAGTTTGAAAATATTTCATAAATTTGTACCCGTAAACAGAATACAAGTTCTTTGTAGAATGTTTACTCTTTTCATAATTAGTTATTTTTGGGTTTGGCGGGCAACAGTTGCTGTTGCCTGCTTTTTTTTGCTACATATTTAACTACAAAACTAAGAACAATGCGTTTGATCCATATGCAAAAAATTTGTATAAAATTTGGCATGCTAAGTAATTATTACTATTTTTATTGCGAATGGATTCTGAAAAAACAAATAACAAAGTTTGGTTGTGGCCTGCTGCAATGCTGTTTGGTCTGGCTATATGGTTACGTCATAAGTTTTTCGATTGGGGATGGCTTAAATCGAAATCATACCACACTTTGAGTTTTGTGGTTGGCAACATTACGGTTGGCGGGACAGGAAAAACTCCGCATATCGAATATCTTATTAATCTGTTGAGCGATTATCGGGTGGCCACTTTAAGTCGTGGTTATAGGCGCAAAACAAAAGGATTTGTGTTAGCCGAAACCAATTCAACTGTCGATACAATTGGCGACGAACCTAAACAGATAAAAAGTAAATTTTCGAACATCATTGTGGCGGTTGACGAAAATCGCTGTCACGGAATGGAAACATTAGAACAAATATCACCAAAACCAGAGCTTGTATTACTCGACGACGCATTTCAGCATCGTTATTTTATACCCACAGTCAATATAGTTCTAAGCGACTATTATCGGCCATTTTTTAAAGACCATATTTTGCCGGTGGGTCAACTTCGTGATTTAAAGTCGCAAATAAAACGTGCCGATATAGTGATAGTGAGTAAAACACCAAGCGATATTGCGCCTATTAAAAAAAGAATTATTCAAAAAGAACTAAAGCTCTTTCCGTATCAAAAGTTATTCTTTACCACTCAAGTTTATGGCGATTTAGTTCCGCTTAACCCTCAGCTAAAATTTGAATATAATGCATCGTTTCACGTTCTGATGCTTACAGGCATTGCTTCACCGTTCACCATGGAGCAATATCTACAAAAACAGTACTCTGGACTGACCGCTCTTAATTTCCCAGACCACCATAATTTTAGCGACGAAGACCTTAAAAAAGTGGTTTCGAGTTACGAAAATCTAAAATTTGCACAAAAAATTGTCGTTACAACGCATAAAGATGCGGTCAGATTGTTAGATAATTCTAACTTTGCCCTGATTTCTGAAATCCCCATCTTTTACCTACCCATCGAGCTTGGCTTTTTGTCGCCAAACGAACAAGAGGAATTTAACGAAACCATTTTAAAATATGCAAAAAAGATTAGAAGACACCATTGAATATTTAAATGCGAAAGCCAATTTTAAACCAGAAATTGGGATTGTATTAGGAACTGGACTTGGCGGGTTAGTTAATGTAATTGAACCAGTGGCTACCATAAAATATGCCGATATTCCTGGCTTTCCTGTTTCAACTGTCGAAGGACACGCCGGACAGTTAATGTTTGGTTATTTAGCAGGCAAAAAGGTCGTGGCCATGCAAGGTCGATTCCATTTTTACGAAGGATACGATATTCAAACTTTGGCCATCCCCATCAGAACAATGAAATTATTAGGCGTCGAAACCCTATTGCTTTCGAATGCTGCAGGCGGAATGAATCCAAATTTTAAAGTTGGCGATGTAATGTTGATTACAGACCATATTAATTTAATGAGCACTAACCCATTGATTGGTCACAACGACGAATTTTTTGGCCCTAGGTTCCCCGATATGAGTGCGGTTTACGACAAAGCACTTATTCAAAATGCCGAACGTATTGCACTTGAACAAGGCTTGCAGGTTCAAAAAGGAGTTTACATGGCCGTGACAGGCCCTACATTTGAGACACCTGCCGAGTATCGAATGATGTACCGAATGGGAGCTGATGCCGTCGGGATGTCTACTGTACCAGAAGCCATAGTAGCAAGACATGCGGGAATGAAATGCTTTGCCTTGTCAATTATAACCGACCTCGGAGTTGAGGGTGTTGTGGAAGAGGTGAGTCACGAAGAAGTGATAAAAGTAGCCAATGCTGCAGAAGAAAAAATGACTGGAATAATCAAACAATTGGTCGCCGAAATGTAATGTTCGAATGGCACAATCGGTACATTAAACATAAGGGCTTTGAATAATTTAATGTCGAATTTTATTTACCAAAATTCTTGATAAGTATTATGTATAATTTATTGTTGTATTTTATTAAGATAGAAGATTGATTAATAGCCAGCTAAGACAAAACATTAAAAAGGCCGAAGACCTAAAAACATATCGACATGATTTACAAAAGAGTATTACTCAAACTTAGTGGCGAATCGCTCATGGGCGAAAAAAACTATGGAATAGATTCTAACAGATTAAACGAATATGCACAACAAGTGCACGACGCACACAAAGCAGGTGTGCAATTGGCTATTGTGATTGGCGGTGGTAACATTTTTAGAGGTCTCAGCGGGACTGCCTCGGGATTCGATCGCAATAAAGGCGATGCAATGGGCATGTTGGCCACGGCAATCAATGGGTTGGCCTTAAGCTCAGCACTTGACCAGTTAGGATGCCCAAACAAAGTACTATCGGCCATACGAATGGAGCCCATTGGTGAGTTTTATAGCAGCCATAAAGCCATGGAATTAATGGACAATGGTTTTGTAACAATCCTTGTGGCAGGTACTGGAAATCCCTATTTTACAACCGATACAGGTTCGTCGTTAAGGGGAATCGAAGTAAAAGCTGATGTCATGTTAAAAGGGACTCGGGTCGATGGAATTTATACTGCCGACCCCGAAAAAGACCCCACTGCCACAAAATTTGACCAGATATCTTACGGAGAAATTTTGAAACGTAACTTAAAGGTTATGGACATTACCGCCACAGCAATGTGTATGGAAAATAACCTGCCCATTATTGTTTTCGATATGGATAAACCCGGCAATCTGAAGAAGGTGCTTCTAGGGGAAAAAATTGGCACATTAGTCACAAAATAAGCCATTTTTTTGAAACGGATTATTATCCTTTTCAAATTCGAAAGTTCAGATTTTGACCAACTTTGCCGAATTGTCGTTCTTTTTTGAAGCTTTGAATTTTAAAATATTATTTCGAACCCTGTCCATATTTCGTGCTTTGTCATTATTTTTGTCAAATTAACCATTCCATAGAAACCATGCAAGAAGATATAAAATTTGTACTCGAAGCCGCTGAAGATAGCATGCAACATGCTCTGTCGCATTTAGTTAAAACCATGGAAGGGATACGTGCCGGTAAAGCCGATCCTAAAATGATTGCTTCAGTTCATGTCGACTACTACGGTACAGAAACATCACTTAGCCAAGTGGCCAATGTGAGTACCCCCGATGCAAGAACCATTGCCATACAGCCTTGGGAAAAAAATCTGATCGACAAAATTGAACGAGCCATTATCAATTCCAATTTAGGCTTTGCTCCAATGAATAATGGCGAAGTAATTCGAATCAATTTACCAGCTCTAACTGCAGAGCGACGTAAAGACTTAACCAAACAATTACACGGCGAAGGCGAAAATGCCAAAATCAGCATCAGAAATGCACGTAGAGAAGCAATCGATGAATTAAAGAAGATGGTAAAAGATGGCTTGTCCGAAGACTTGCAAAAAGATGGAGAGGAAAGTGCACAAAAACTAACCGATCGATATTACAAAATGGTCGAAGAGAAAAT
>DYOK01000060.1:0-7790 GCA_020720565.1 Acetofilamentum sp. | reverse complement strand
CCAATTAAAAGCCAAGGGAACCTTGCGCGGCTAAGCCGAAACACGCTGTCGCTCGCCTCAACATCTTCCGAGATACCCGAAATCATTTGATAATCTTTTTCGGCTTCTTCTTGCATCACATCGACGACGTCGTCGATGGTAATACGTCCTTTTAATCGACCAATGCTATCCACAACGGGCAAAGCCACGAGGTCATATTTTTTCATAATCTTAGCAACTTCAACATCGGTCATGTCGGTGCGTGCCGATATAATATCTTTGTTGACAATCTCGCCAATGGTCTCTTTAATATTACTTAATAATAGTTTTTTGAGCGATAGCGTGCCTACTAACAATCCATTGTCGTCTACTACATAGATATAATAGATCTCGTCAACTTCTTCGGCTTGACTTCGCAGTTCTACAATACATCGACTGACCGAAAGTTTTTGATTGACAGCCACCAATTCCTTAGCCATCAAGCCACCGGCTGTGTTTTCGTGATAATGTAACAAATCGACAATGTCGCCAGCTTGCTCGTAATCCTCTATGTGCGACAAAACCTCTTCTTGACGTTCTTCTGTCATATCGCCCAAAATATCGGCAGCATCGTCCGAGTCCATCTCCTCGATAAACTGCTTAGCCACTACTTCGCTTGGTAAAGCGTCTAAAAACTTTTCACGGTCTTCGTCGCTTAGTTGAGTGATTACATCAGCAGATTTCTCCTTATCGAGCAGTAAATAGAGAAATTTTGCCTCTTCAATGTTGAGTTCATCATACAATTCTGCTATATCGGCAGCATGCATAATGTCCAATACTTCGAGTGCTTGTTCTGTATTGTTTTGTTCAACAAGATCACGAATGTTGTTTACAAAAGCCTTTGTAAGCTCGAATACTTTTTTGGTGGCTTGATTGTTTTCGCTCATAGCTCCAAATTTTATAGGTGAGTAATGGTATGATCTGATTTAAGTGCTTAAAAAATGTAATGTATAATTTTACAAAGCTAAGAACTTGTTTTAATAATAGAGGGGTTCTGAAAATTAGATTTTTTGAGGCGGACAAGATTTTAAAACCGGAGTTTACTATTGTAAATGAGGATTTTAAAATTGAAGTCCAACGATGAAAAAGCAATTTTTAGAACTCCCGAATAGTTATAAAAGCAAAAATAGGTCTAAGGCCTTAATACATTGGCTATAAAAATGCAAAGATACAATTTATCTTTTGGAGCACTGTGTCATGTCAAATCTAAATAATAGAAGTCAAAAAAAAATCAAAAAATTAACATTCGTATGGCTTTACACCAATTCAATACTTAAATTTTATACGAACCATTTAAAAATATTACAACATTATCAAATCTTTCAAAGCATTAAGATCTTGTTTGCATTAACAAAAAAGGCGAATCAACAAAAAAACACATTGTTGAATCAAAAAAAAGTTATACTTTTGCAGTTCGAAAAAATAAAACGTATTTATTCATTTTTAATTAAAATTCGATATGCCTGTAAAAATTAGACTCGCAAGACATGGTCGCAAAGCTAGACCATTCTATCACATTGTAGTTGCGGACAGCAGGGCACCACGTGATGGTAAATTCATCGAACGATTGGGCTCTTACAATCCAAACACAAATCCCGCTACTATCGACATCAACTTCGAAAGAGCATTACATTGGGTAATGACTGGTGCTCAGCCATCAGACACTGCACGTGCCATTTTAAGCTACGAAGGTGTGCTGTATAAAAAACATCTTTTAGGCGGAGTAAGCAAAGGCGCATTTGATGCAGCAGCTGCCGATACCAAATTTGAAGCTTGGAAACAAACCAAAGCTATTCAAGTACAAGATAAACGTAATAATTTGTCGAAAGGTAAAAAAGAAACTTTAGCTCAACGATTAGCTGCAGAACAAGAGGTTAATAAAGCTAGACTTGCTGCAATTTCGCAAAAAGCAGAAGAAGCCGCAAAAGCTACAGAACCACAAGCCGAAGAAAATTCTGAAGCGACTACCGAAGAAGCATCGGCAGAATAAATTTTATTGAATAGTGTTCGAAAACAACAGTATTTCGGTAGGTTATCTTTTTAAATCGCATGGTATTCATGGCGAGTTAGTTTGGAGAACTCAACAAAATATTGGAGAAGAAATACTTGAACAAATGGAATCCATATTTCTGTCGATTGACGGATTGAGGGTTCCATTTTTTTTGGAACAGATTGTAATAAGAAGTGCATTCGATTTTGTGATAAAACTTGAAGATGTTGACAGCGAAGCCGATGCTCAAAAATTAATTGGCCGAGAAGTTTTGCTTGAGGCTTCGTTATTCGAAAATTCGGGTTCTTCTAGTCAATACGAAGCATTAATTGGTTTCATTGCAAAGACCGCTCAAGGGGCGGAAATTGGTAAAATTCTGCGTGTAGAACAATTTCCACAACAAGTGATGTGGATTGTTTCAAGGAATGATAATGAACTGCTTATACCAGCAATTGACTCTTGGATTATTAAGTCAGACACGCAAAACAAAACCATCGAACTCGATTTGCCAGAAGGCTTAATAGATTTAAATAGAGCTTAAATATTGAAAAAGTTACAATGTATTTCAAACTACAATTTTGATAAATTATGCAGTTTAGAATAATCATTAGGACGATGAGCATGCCGTTCGTTTCTTAAACATTCATTTTGAACTAATATTATAAAAATTCAGAAAGAATCGAGCTGAAAAAATGTGTTTCATACACAGGGACATAATAATTTGGAGGGCTCCATCAGCCTAAGGCTGATTTATCGACCGAAGGTGGACAAGTTGTGACAATAAAAAAACCAAATTTTAAACACATGAAAATAGGCGTTTTAGGCGTAGGTCACTTGGGAAAAATTCATCTTAAATTACTTAAACAAATCGAAGGTGTTGAGTTGGTTGGATTTTATGATATAAACCCCAAAACCACCCAATTAGTCAGTCAAGAATTTTCCGTTAGTCCGTTCGAAAGCATGAATGCTTTAATTTCTAAAGTTGACGCTATCGATATTGTGACGCCTACTCCAAGCCATTTTGAATGTGCTCAAGCGGCTATTAAAGCGGGAAAACATGTTTTTGTTGAAAAACCTTTGACATTTACGCCTAACGAATCAGCAACATTATTAAAGTTAGCGAAAGAATCCCAGGTTTTTGTTCAAGTTGGGCATGTGGAACGATTCAATCCTGCATTTTTAGCAATTAAGAAGGAAATTGACGCTCCATTATATATAGATACACAGCGATTTGCCATTTTTAACGCCAGAGGAATTGACGTGTCGGTTGTTTTAGATGTGATGATTCACGATATTGATATTGTCCTAAGCACAGTTCGTTCTCCAATAAGGCGAATCAGTGCTTCAGGCATGAAGATTATTACCGATACCATCGATATGGCCAATGCTAGAATTGAATTTATTAATGGAGCAGTTGCAAATTTAAATGTGAGTCGAATTGCTACAGAAAATGTTCGTACAACACGTTTTTTTATGCGTAATGCTTTGGTTACTGTCGATTTTTTGAATAAATCAGCCGAAAAAGTTTCCTTAGCATCGAAAGAAAACGATTTGGACTTGAATCGAAATGTTAGAATACCAATTGAATGGCTCAACAAAAAACCAAAACTAGATTTGGATATTTTCAAACCAGAAATTATACAAAATAATGCGATTCTAGATGAGCTAACGGCCTTCTATCTCACTGTAGACAAAAAAGCTCAAGCTATGGTGCCCATTGAAGACGGGCACGAAGCGGTTGTTGTGGCCCACATGATTATGGATAAAATTTTGCAAAAAAATTAGAACACAATAATAAAACACGAGTTTTTTCGTTAAGAACATATTAAAGACAAAAGATTGTGCTAAGAATTATATTTTTAAGTTTATTAACATTTCTCTTTTTAGTATCGTGCGATAAGTTCGACAATAAAGTGGAAGTGCCCGCATATGTACAAATTGATTCTGTAATTTTCCAAACCAACACGAGCACCCAAGGTGTCAATCACCAGAAATTTTCCGATGTTTGGTTTAATTTAAATGGATCTCAAGTGGGTGTGTTTGAATTTCCTGCTTGTTTTCCGGTGATAGCCGAAGGGCGTGTTCCTGTGGCTATTAAAGCAGGTTATATTAAAAGTGGCGTATCAATTTATCGAGAAGTTCACCCATTTATTGATTGGGTAAGAGATACCTTCAATTTTGAAAAAGCCGATACCATTCATTATACCCCTGTTTTTAAATACAACGATTTGACAAAATTCTGGATCGAAGATTTTGATCAACCAGGTATAAAACTCCATACCAAAGATAGCATTAAATATTTGCAGCAAATTACCGATCCGCTCGATGCCAATAATCAAATTGGAAGTGTTCGATTGCCAGATACCATTTCGGGCTCAATATACTACACCAAAGCCAATTTTGAGCTTAACTATACGCCTGTGATGATGGAAATCGAATATAAAAACAGTGCTCCATTTGGCATTGGGCTTGTGTTACATAAAGCAAATACAAGCGACGAATTTGTCGACCCTTTTACCATTATCTATACTAAAGAAGATTGGAATCTGATGTATATCAATTTGGCTGAACAATTTTCTAATCACACGTCTGCCGATTCATATGATGTCTATTTCTTTTTTTCCACACAAAATAGTACCGCATCAGAAACTTATCTCGATAACATCAAGATTTTATACTACTAATGAATCTCGAATAAAAAATATCCTTTGATTAAACTCGATGAATAAAAAAATCCATACCGCACGCTATTTATCTTTCGATTTTTCGATGGCGGCTTTGGCATGGTCCATTTTCTTTTTTTATCGAAAAATATATATCGAAGGCTTTTCGTTTGATCACTTATTGCGCGATTCTTTACCCGTAGCATTTTTTAGAGGCTTATTTATTTTGCCTTTTATGTGGGTTTTGATTTATTATTTGTCAGGATATTATAAAAATATATACCGTAAATCGCGTTTAAAAGAGCTTGGTCAAACACTAGGCACTTCGGCTATTGGGGTGTTAATAATTTTCTTTGCACTGATTTTAGATGACGAGGTAAACTCTTATCTTTCTTATTATCGGTCTATAACCGCATTGTTTTTTTTACATTTCTTATTCACCTATATCCCAAGGCTGATTATTACAACCCGCACCAATCATAAAATCCAAACTAAAAAAATTGGTTTCGAAACGCTTATTGTGGGCAGCAATCAAAAAGCATTGGCTCTATACGAAACCATGCAAAAGCAAAAGAAATCTGCGGGAAACCTTTTTGTAGGGTTTGTCAGCGTTCACGATAAAAACAACTATCTTCTCAAAAAGCATTTGGAACTAGTCGGGAACCTTCACAATCTCAAAAATGTGATTACAAAATACAACATACAAGAGGTAATAATTGCTCTCGAAGATGCCGAACACGATAAAATTGGGGTTATTATGAACAAAATCGAAGGCTCCGATGTCAGTATCAAAATTATTCCTGGCTTATACGATTTGTTGATGGGTACGGCACGGATGTCATCCTTGTTTGGTGAGCCGCTAATTCAACTTTCGCACGATTTACTGCCACTTTGGGAAGCCAATATTAAACGAGGATTTGATGTTGTGGTCTCTATTGTTGCTTTGATTATTTTATCACCGCTTTATATTTTCCTAATTTTAGGGGTTCGAAGCTCTTCGAAAGGCCCAATTTTTTATGCACAAGAACGAATAGGCCGCTTCGGGATGCCATTTATGATATACAAATTTCGATCGATGTATGTCGACTCCGAAGTCAACGGCCCAGCTTTGTCGCGTAAAAACGATAGCCGAATCACAAAATTCGGACTATTTATGCGAAAATCTCGTCTCGACGAATTGCCTCAATTTTACAATGTACTGATTGGAGATATGTCGCTTGTAGGGCCACGGCCAGAACGTCAGTTTTTTATCGATCAAATTGTTGAACGTGCACCACAATTTGTACATCTGCATAAAGTAAGACCTGGAATTACATCGTGGGGACAGGTCAAATTTGGCTATGCCGAGAATGTTGACGAAATGATAGAACGCCTTCGATACGACATTGTGTATATCGAAAATATGTCGCTATATACCGATATTAAAATCTTGATTTACACCGTTAAAATTATCCTCCGCCTAGAGGGAAAATAAGATTTTCGACTTGTTTCTATTTGCACAAGCATATTGCTCAATTATTTAAGTAGAATGATTATATGGCAAATCGCAAATCATCAATCATCAATATTGTATGGAATTGGCTGATAGTTTAGATGATATAAATTGTATAAAAGCATATAATCGACTCCGCTAAAATTACCAGTACTTGGGTACTTTCCTAATCCGTTTTGTTCTTTTTTAGTGCCTCTAAATTTATTTGGATAAGCCCATCCGCCTTTAGGTTTCCCCGCTTCTACCCCACAACAGTCAAACATTATAGAATCTTGCGACCAATAATAGGGGCCATTATTTGGGGCACTATCGAGCTGTTCAAATAGTATGGGTTCACACGCGTAATTTTTGGTTTTCTGATGCGTAAATCGATGGAGGAGTAGAAAAATGGTTTGTCTATCCCAAGGCTGCCCACAGGCTTCGATATAGGATGCCGTGTTGTTAATGGGACCAACAGGGGATAAGTCGTACCACGAGTCGGATAGAGCAGCTAAAATTAGAGCCATTGTGCTGTTATAATCGTTAACCCAATTAGGTACCCGGCTTAAATCCCACAAATGTTTAGCAATTAACGATTTAGACCACCAATCGTCGTAATCTTTACCCGTAATTTGTCGGCCAATTAAACTCAGTGGATATGCATACATTAGGGCATTGGCTCCTCGTTCAACATCCTTATCATTAGGATCGAGCAAATGCCAATGCGGGCCTTGCAATAGATGAGAAATAATGACGTCGACCAAATTCTTGGACCAATTTTTAAAATTAATCTTATGAGTTAAAAGCTTGTTGTCGTATACTACCAATTCACTATCGGGTAAACATTGATAAGTAAGGGATAAGCCCATTAGTAAATGCACCACTTGGTCTTGACTTGCCGATGCTTCGTAAGGATTATGGATGCCAGATTCGTTGTCGAAACTGCTTATCCACGTAGGTAAACCAGGTTCACGTGAGCCAAAAACTTGTCGAGGATTTAAGTTTTTATTTCGGCCCAAAATCGAAAAAGTATCTGGATTCGTAAACAAACTGATGTCGTATCGATGAAAAAAGCCATCTAAAGTGTCTTGGCTTTTAAACCAAGGCATTTGCGTTTCGCATCGGTCAAGCCTTTCGTATGCTTTTAAGGCATAATACAATTCTGTTAAGGTTTGATTTGTGTTTTGATTGCTTTTTTTAAGCAAAGCATATTCCGTCGAAAGTATCGAAATATACCATGCCAAATCAATGGTTTGGTCACCAATCGAGAAGCCTTTAATATCTGAGCGATGCTTATTAACCGCATAAGCCACAATGCTTTCACCCACTTTATCGCCAGGTTTTACAAAATAGCTGCTCAGTCGGGCTCTGTAAAACCGATATTTATCGAGCCGTTTGGTATGTTCATTTTGTCCCAATAAACTTGTATTAAAAAGCAGAACTAAAAGTAGAATTTGGACTTTAAGCCAAGAAATTTCGATTTTTTTCATAAGTCAATATTAATAGCGATCTCGCCAAAACCACAAAGAAAATTAAAATTATTTAAACCATTAAAAAGTTAAGAGGTTAAACAACATCTAAGATTCATTAACAGGGCAACCGCACACTTTTTTGATAGATCTTTTGACTATGTCAGTTCGAGTAGCTT
>DYOK01000302.1 GCA_020720565.1 Acetofilamentum sp. | reverse complement strand
TGAAGATATACAAAACTAAAAATAAAATAGCAGCCTGATATCAAAAACACCACCGATAAATCGACAGATTGTCCTTTTAATACCAAGCTACTAAGTTAAATAAAATCATCATGTTTAACACGTTTGCACAATGCCTTGATTTTTATCGATTTGCATGTTTAGCTTTTAAGCTCGCCACCACCAAACAAACAGCTTCCTGTAATAATGAGTTTTCGGGTGTGATCAGATGTTTCAACCAGAATACGTTGGTCTTCGAAGCCCCCAAAGACAATATCAACTTGTGTTTCGACAAACCATTCTTTAGGGACTAAAACAGTAATACTACCGAAAACCGCATTCATATCGAGTTTGGTTTCTCCTACAGGTAAGGAGGTTTTTCGTAGGTCTAAAGAGAGTGCTCCAAACACTGCATTGAGCTCTGCACCCTTAAACTCGGACTCGATGATAATATGCTCTGCACTTCCGAAAATGCTGTTTTTAGACATCGCCCCTTTATAAGTGTTCGACGAATACGCTTCGGAAGTGGTTTGACTGGCTACATTTTCCCAAATTCGTTCCACTCGTTTGCGACGGTTAAATTTGTCTAAAATTATGAGAATACCCGCAGCAATTAAAATCAATGGCCAAAATTGATGCGAAAAATCGCTTGGAATCATACCAAATACACTTGGGAAGGTACTAATTAGCCTAGGTAAAATAAAGAATCCACCTATCAACATTAAAATGGTTCCGGCCATCACATTTCGCTTGAAGTATTGAAAAATACCAATTGCCACTAAAAGCATGGGCCACGAAATAAGAACATATCGAACCGAATTGGGAATCAGATTTAAATTGGATAGAAATAGAATAAGTCCAATGGTCAAAATAATGAGACCGAAGCCAATGCCCTCTAATCGGCTTTTTCGACGATGGAATTTTTGTCTGTGTATCATGTGGATTAATTTAAAAATTTGTTGTACAAAGTAAGGATGAGCGCTTGATACGTGCAAAGCCTTTTCGACGAAACCCTGCAAAATACCCGACGAAAATGGTCAAAATTACCGTTGAATCTATTGTTGAGCCTAAAGTAAAAGGGCTAATTCTTGTGTTTCGTTCTAATGTATCATTAAATTCAGTAAATCCTTAGTACTTTTGCTTGTTTTACGAGTACAGTGCCTTGTAAAAACCAAAATCTTACCCATCCAAAATGCGTCTATACTTCGAGAAATAGATTTCCGAGAAGAATACTCATAAGTACTTTGAATAATATAATATCGTAGTTTATTTAACTAAATACCTGATAAAATGCCAGTTACAAAACTAATAAATAGGTCGAAGACCTTACATTACGCCTTATGTTAAACTTATTTAGTCTCATCCCTTTTATTGCCATTCCTTTGTTCATCCTTTGGTTGGTAAAGCAGCACAAAATTCTCGATAAAATTGGAAGCATCACCCTGGCCTATTTGGCTGGCGTACTTTTAGCTAATTTAGGTTTTAGCCACCCCAGCGTGTTATGGGCACAAAATCAAGTCAGTAGCTTAACTATCCCTATGGCAATTCCACTGCTGATATCGACCATCAATCTTAGAATCTGGGGCACAATGGCACAGAAAGCTGTTATTGCACTTTTGATTACAGTATTTTCGGTGGTACTTTCTGTGCTCATCTTTTCTCATTTTTTCTCGAAAAACGATGCCGAGTATTGGAAAATAGCGGGTATGATGACAGGGCTTTACACGGGCGGAACGCCAAATTTAGCTGCCATAAAAACCGCTCTCGACGCCGAAGAAAGCACCTATATTTTGGTTCATACATTTGATATGGTTTGGACTTCGGTATATTTGTTGTTTCTGATGACAATTGCCAAACCGCTGTATAACATGGTATTGCCGCATTTCAAAGCGCCTAACCATACAATTAACGAACAGGCTTTGGAATCCACAAAAACCTACGGATTGAATCGTCAGTCCCTAAAACCGTATGCCATTTCCTTTCTAATATCCATTGTGTCGCTTGCTATTGCAGGTGTTGTAAGCAAAATTGTTCCAAGTACGGTCATGATGTTGTCGGTAATATTGTCTATCACCACTTTCGGTTTACTGCTTTCGCTTTTTCGCCCCATTCAAAGCCTAAAAACGTCGGAACCTTTGGGCATGTTTTTGATTCTAATTTTTAGTTTTACAGTGGCTACCATGGCCGATTTTTCGAACTTTAGCTTACATTCTTTGTGGCTGTTCTTAAAT
>DYOK01000059.1 GCA_020720565.1 Acetofilamentum sp. | reverse complement strand
CCTTCGTAAAAACTCGACATATTTTTGTTTTGTGTAGTCTCTCGCTTCTGTGTAGTAGCAAGGGCGTTAAAAATTTCCGAAGCCTTGCAGGAAATGAGCCATGAGAAAATTCACTCAAAGGTAAATGACTTTAAAGGCGAGTTCAATCTGACAACTTTAAAAAAATTATTATCAGATTAAATTTAGCCCGAAGTCCGCGGTTTTTGCGAAGCAAAAAACACTGTGCGAGAGTGCCCTTTCTTTTGGTTCGTTTTCTTTGGACCCGCATAACGGGGCAGGCAATGCAAAGAAAATGAACATAAACTCCAATGGGCAAATATTTAAAATATGATATTTGAATAAAAGTGTGCGTCTGCCCTGATATTTCTAAAAAATTAAGATTTTATATAAATCATTGTGTCAAGACAGGTCTCGTGCTGTATTTTTGCAAAACAAATACTTCCACAATGAAAGTGCTCATCGTAGACAATTACGATTCTTTTACCTTTAATATTGCACACTACGTCGAACAATTTTCCGATTTATGCCAAGTGGAATTTGTAGACCAGATAAATATTGGAATCATTGAAAGTTTCGATAAAATTATTCTATCTCCTGGACCGGGATTGCCTTCTGACAGACCCGAATTAAAGCAAATAATAGCACATTTCTACCAATCGAAACCCATTCTGGGTATCTGTTTAGGCCATCAAGCATTAGCCGAATATTTTCATGCTACACTATTTAATATGCCTCAGGTGCATCACGGTATGGCCCGAAAAACACAAATTGTTAATTCTGATCCCATTTGGAATGGGCTGCCCGAAACTTTCTTGAGTGGACGCTATCACTCTTGGGCTGTAGATTTTAAAACCATACCAAAGGCATTGCAAGTAACCAGCATCGACCCAGAAAATGGCACCATCATGTCATTTAAACATCGTCAATATGATCTTACTGGCATTCAATTCCATCCCGAATCTATTTTAACAGAGCATGGTTTAAAGATAATCGAAAACTGGGTCACAAAAGTGTAAAACCAAAAACACTTATGAACTTTGAATAATATAATGCCGTATTTAATTTGCCTAAATACCGTTACAAAACCAATCAATAGGCCGAAGACCTTAGTTTAGCTGTTGGTCTCTCGACACATCGAGACGAACCAGAATAAAAAGCAATATAGTAAAAGCCCACAATGACGAACCGCCATAACTAAAAAATGGCAAGGGGATACCGATGACAGGTGCTAAGCCAATGGTCATTCCCACATTAACCAAAATATGAAAGAAGAATATGGCAGCCACGCCATATCCATAAATACGAGTAAATTTAGACTTCTGGCGCTCAGCCAAAAAAATAATTCTAAAAAGAAGTCCTAAAAATAATAATAAAACCAAAGCACTCCCCACAAATCCCCATTCTTCGCCTACAGTACAAAAAATAAAATCGGTGCTCTGTTCGGGAACAAAATTATATTTGGTTTGTGTGCCTTGCAAAAAACCTTTACCAACCGCTCCTCCAGAACCAATGGCAATCATCGATTGATTAACATTATATCCAGCACCCAAAGGGTCAAACTCGATACCCAACAGGTTGTTGATGCGGTCGCGTTGGTGTTTAATCAGAATATTATGAAACACATAATCGACCGAGAAAATAAACATTAAACTAAATGTAATAGCCGCTACTACCCCATAAATTCTTTTAATATTATTTTTATATGCCATTACCAAATAAATCGGAAAGCTAAGAAACCAAGGTGCTACCAGTTGAACAGCTAAACTAAGTTTTAGATTCAAAAACCAAATTGCAAGGTACATACCTAGATAAGCAATACCTGAAGGCAATAATATCCATCCAGATATTTTAAGATTTCGAGTATGAGCTAAAAGATATACCCATGCCGATACAAAAATGATTACTGTAAGGGCATTTAGTCCCAGAAGTAAAGCCAACACGAAAAGTAAAATGAGTACCACGCCCATCACCAGAATCCACCCGGGCAGACCTTCGCGGTATAAAACCAAAGAAAATGTCGCAAAAACCAAAGTCGAACCTGTGTCGTTTTGCAACAGTATAAGAACTGCGGGTATGCCTATAATGGCACTAACTATCAATAAATTTCTAAATTGATTCAGTTTAAAATTGTAAACCGAAGCGAATTTAGCCAAAGTGAGTGCTGTGGCTAGTTTTGCAAATTCGGCAGGCTGCAATCGGAACATCCCAATTTCTATCCACGATTTTGATCCATTTACAACCCTCCCAAATATCAGTACGAATATTAAGGTGAGTATCATTAACAAATACATAGGGTAAGGAAAAGCCGAAAAGAAACGGCTATCAATCGAAAAAATTACCACTATCAGCATGAGGGCAGCAACAATCCAAATGAGTTGCATGCCGTAACGTTGCGATACATCAAAAATATAACGATGATCTTCGTTAAATACAGCTGCATAAATATTTAGCCATCCCAAGATAACCAATAAGAAATACAAACCTACTGTTATCCAATCGATTTGATGTAATATGCCTTGATTTCTGTTCACTTTTTTAATGGGGTATATTCGATAATTCTTTTTTCTTTCTCCTCTACGCTTTTGGCAGAAACCACTCTATGCAAATATTTTTCGATTATCAGCGAAGCAATTGGGGCGGCCCAAGTACCTCCAAAACCTGTATTTTCGACATATACCACCAAAGCAATTTGAGGGTTCTCGCGAGGGGCAAATGCAATGAACACAGAGTGATCTTCGCCGTGTGGATTCTGAACTGTACCAGTTTTACCACAAATGACAATGCTATCGTTACGTGCCAAACGTGCAGTACCACCGGCTTCGTTCACCACAGCATACATCGCTTCTTTAACAGGGACAAACCACTTGTGATCTATTCCAGTGTACCTTCTTTGCGTATACTCATCTTTGCTGGTGGGATTCTCGCCTATCTTTTTAACAATATGCGGCACAATATAATAACCAGAATTGGCAAAAATTGCAGCCAAATTGGCCATTTGTAGCGGAACAATCATCACTTCTCCTTGACCAATGGCATTCGAAGCGATCGTACTAAATGCCCATTGATTTTTACCATATTTTTTGTCATAATATTTTAGCCCAGGAATACTTCCTGAACTCAAATTAGGAACATCTATTGGTAAGGTTTGTCCTAATCCAAAACTTTGACATAGCTCAACCCAACGCTTAACACCATATCGACTGTCGACAAACCGGTTTTTGTCGGTTCCTTGTTGAACAACTCTGCGGTAAACTTGGTTAAAATAGGGATTACAAGAATACTGAATGGCCTTAATAATTCCATTATTGGGGGGATGATTATGGCAGCCAACCAAGGATTTATCGCATTCGAAATGGGTTTCTAGATTAATCACTTCTTCTTGCAAGCCAATTAACCCATTGACAATTTTAAAAATGGATCCAGGCGGATATTGTGCAGTTAATGCCCTGTTAAACAGTGGTTTTAACTCATCTTTTTGCAATATACTATAATTTTTGGAACGTTTTCGGCCTACCAACATTTTGGGGTCGTAAGTGGGCGACGAAACTAAGGCTAATATTTCGCCTGTTTGGGGTTCAATGGCGACGATACTTCCCGATTTAAACGCCATTAATTTTTCGCCATATTCTTGAAGTTCAGCATCGAGCGTGGTTGTTAAATCGAGACCTTGAACGGCTTGTTTGTCGAGTGCCCCATTCATAAACTCGCCTTTAATTCGATTGTGCACATCCACCAAAAATATCTTATTTCCTTTGGCTCCTCTAAGCACTTCTTCGTACGATTTTTCGATTCCACTGATGCCAATATAATCGCCAGACGAGTAGTATGGGTTCTTTTTGACCATGTCGTCGTTCACTTCACCCACGTAACCTAGCAAGTGAGCAGCCATTGGCCTTGGGTAATCGCGCAATGTTCTCGATTGTATATAAAATCCTGGAAACTTAAACATATGTTCTTGAAACCGAGCATAACGAGAAACCGAAATTTGTTTCAGAAAGATAGAGGGTTTATATCTTGAATAGATTTTAGCTTTATAAATTCTGTCGCGTATTAATTTAACATCGATATCGAGTAATTCGGCTAAAAGCAAGGTATCGAATGGCAATACCTGGCGCGGAATCACCATCAAGTCGTATGCCGCTTGGTTATGAACCAATAGAATGCCGTTCCTGTCATACACAAGTCCACGGGCTGGATACTGAATCATATGCCTTTGCGAATTGCTATCGGCAGACATGCTGTATTTATTATCGGCCACTTGAATAAAAAATAGTCGGATAATAAAAATTAAGATAAACACTGCGAATATGCCTCCCACAACCCATTTCCGGTCGATATATTGGTCGTTAAGTTGCATGGCGAAGGGTAAATAATTGCAGTAAGAATATTAACACTATTGTAAAAACAGCCGAAATAATGGTTTTAAGTAAGCTAATCAATGCGTTGTCATGACCTAAACCCAAAATGATAAAATACACCAAATGAAACAATACAGTCAGTACAACGCTGTATTTGATATACCAATTCCACCCCAAACTATCGACATTAGGCCTATCAGAAGACTGGTAGCTGCCTCTGGGCTGAATAATTTGCAGCACAAATGGTCTAAAATAAGCCGTTGTGACCAAAGCAAAAGAGGTGATGCCAGGCGTGTTCATAAAAGCATCCACAATTAACCCCATGATAAAAGACAGCAACAAAGCAAACCATTTGGGCATATCAAAAGGAAATGCCAAAACCAAAAAAACCACAATGATGGGATTAAAAAACACACTAATTTCGATCTGATTCAGAAGCACAATTTGTGTCAGAATTAAAACCAAAAAGCGGGCAATATTGCGATAAAACTCAATCATCGATTTCTACACTTAAGCTATCCATATCACTTTTAAGCAACTGATTAACCACCATTACCGATTGTATTTTTTTATAATCGACCACTAAGTCAACTGCAATGGTATAAAAATTATCACCGCCCTCGCTACTCACTTTTTTCACAGTTCCTACTGGTATCCCCGAAGGGAAAATATTACTGTAACCCGTTGTAAACAAAGAGTCGCCAACCGCCACTTTGACATGGAATGGAATATCGTTTAAAAAGCCACCCCTCGACGAAATTCCGTCCCAAACGAGCGAGCCATAATAATCGTCATGGTTCAATCGGCAACTGACTTTAAAATCGGCATTTATCACAGGCATTACCGAAGCATAATGCTTCGATACTGTTTTTACCACTCCAACGACGCCCTCCGACGAAATAACTGCATTACCAATCGTAACCCCTTGCAGGCTTCCCGCATCGACGGTTAAAAAATTTCTAGATTTATGTGTCGAAGAGTGAATAATTTTACATCCAATATACTGGTATATTTGGGATAAATTACTGTCGTTTACATAGGTTTGTGGCAGACGATTCGGCTTATAGTTGTCCGGCAATAGATTTCTTAACTTAACGTTTTCTTGAAGCAATCTTTCGTTTTCGCTCCTTAACGATAAATAGCTTTCGATGGTGTTGAGTTTTCGATTGATTAAACCGATAAATCGATTTGAACTGTTAATAAGAACCACACTTTGCCTCTGATTATATTGCACAATCAAAGCTAAGCTTATCGACTGAAGGAATATAAAAAAAAAGGTAAAATAATGCCTAATCAGAAAGTCCAAAAATCCCCTCATAAGTTCTACGAACTATGGTCTTCGACCTATTTTTTTATGTTTTTATTTCAGATACTTACAAAAGTTACATCAATTCAGCTTTTAAGGTCTTCGACCTATTTATTGTTTTTGTAAGTCATCATATATCAACTTTCTAGCTTAATAAAATCCGACATTAGATTATTCTAACAACTTAAATTTAGCGAATCAAAAATTGGAATTTGTCGATATTTTTAAGTGCAATACCCGTTCCACGAGCCACGGCATGTAATGGGTCATCAGAAATTCGTACAGGTATGTTATGCTTGTCGGCAAGACGCTTGTCTAGCCCGCGAAGTAAGGCACCTCCTCCCGCTAAATAGATTCCTTTTCTGTAAATATCGGCATAAAGTTCGGGTGGCGTATCTTCGAGAACCTGAAGAATTGCTGCTTCAATTTTGGTAATCGACTTATCGAGACAATGTGCAATTTCTTGATATGATACAGGGATCTGAATTGGCAAAGCGGTCATTTGATGAGGGCCACGAACAATAAAGTCTTGTGGTGGATTTCCTAGCTCGGGCAATGCAGAACCAACAGCAATTTTAATGTCTTCGGCTGTACGCTCGCCCACTTTTAGATTGTGTTGATGACGCATATATTCTTGAATATCGTCGGTAAAATCGTCTCCAGCAATACGAATAGAGCGATTGGTAACAATCCCCCCCAACGAAATAACTGCAATTTCGGTTGTTCCACCTCCTATGTCTACCACCATACTGCCTTCTGGGGCTTCTACATCGAGACCAATCCCCAAAGCAGCCGCCATAGGTTCCCAAATCATATAAACCTCGCGTGCACCAGCATGTTCTGCCGAGTCTCGAACTGCACGAATCTCTACCTCGGTACTCCCCGAAGGAATGCAAACCACCATTCGCAAAGATGGGGCAAACAATCTATTTTTCGAGCTAATCAATTTGATCATGCCACGAATCATTAATTCGGCGGCATTAAAGTCGGCAATTACACCATCGCGCAATGGACGTATGGTTTTAATATTTTCGTGGGTTTTTCCATGCATTTGACGAGCTTTTTCTCCAATTGCAATGGGTTTGCCTGTTTTATTGTCGATTGCTATAATTGAGGGCTCGTCGACAACCACTTTGTCGTTATGAATTATTATAGTATTGGCCGTCCCTAAATCGATGGCTACATTTTGAGTCAAGAATGAAAATAATCCCATTTATAGATTTGATTTTGTCAGTTTATACACTTGTTTGCAAAAGTAATAAAAACTTCATTAAAATTGGGTCAGCATTGTCAATAATAAAATCCGTTTTCAATTGTTTTTTTCAAGAACAAAAGAAAAACAGAATTTGCAATATTTTATCTAAAACCGTAATTGATATTCTGAACAAAATTTATTAATCTTTTGGTGTTATCTGGGTTAATTGAGCTGCTTTGTTTAACTTTTGACAAACGATATCAATCTCTTCGAACGTTATCGTAAGAGGTGGGGAAATTCTAAAATATCGATCTTCGAATAAGAACCAATCAAAAACGACGCCCTCATCAAGCGACAGCTTAAAAAACCGTTTTAAAAATCCCGAACTTTCGAGCTCGACTGCTAAAAACAAGCCTTTTCCTCGAATCGATTTAAATGCAGTATGAGTCAAGCCTTTTTTAAATTTGAGTCCCTTTTCGTCGACACTGGCAATTAGATTTTCGTTTCGAATTACTTCAATCCCAGCAAGTGCCGATGCTGCCGATACAGGATGCCCTCCAAAGGTGGTAATATGACCTAAAATCGGCTGATGTGTGAACATAGCCATGTGCTCAGACGAGGCTACAAACGCACCTATTGGCATGCCCGCACCTAAGCCTTTAGCCAATGTTATAATATCGGGGCTAACACCATAATGCTCGAATGCAAACATTTTACCGGTGCGCCCAAAAGCAGTTTGAACTTCGTCAAAAATAAGCATGGCACCCACCTCATCACATCGTTTTCTGAGCAACGTCAAATATTCATTCTTTGGCTCAATAATTCCTGCTTCGCCCTGAATCGGCTCAACCAAAACAGCAGCAGTTTGTTCGTCGATATGAACTAAATCTTCGATCTTGTTAAATTGTATAAGTTTCACGCCAGGAAGTAGTGGTCGGAATGCATTTTTAAAAAGCTCGTCTCCCAATAAACTTAACGCGCCATGTGTACTCCCATGATATGCATTTTTAAAACCAATCAAATTGGGACGACCTGTGATTCTTTTGGCTAATTTAAGGGCACCTTCGTTGGCTTCGCTTCCCGAATTTACTAAATAAACCGAATTGAGTGTTTTGGGCAATAACTCGACTAATGCTTTTGCTAATTGCACTTGTGGTGCCTGAATATACTCGCCATAAACCATCAAATGCATGTACTGGTCTAACTGATTTTTAATGGCATTAACCACATAAGGGTGCCGATGTCCTACATTGCTAACCGAAACGCCAGAAATTAAATCGATATATGCTTTACCCTGCGTATCGTACATATAAACCCCCTCTGCTCGTTCAATTTCTAAAGCAACTGGGGCATCGGAGGTTGGGGCTAGATATTTTTGAAATAGTTGTCTATTGGTAAGCATCATCGTTGGAATTTCTTTTCATTTCGTGTAACAAAGGTAAAAAAAAGGATTGAGTTCATAAAAAAAGCACCTTCTGAAACGTTTCAAAAGGTGCTTAAATATTTTGAAGCAGAAACTAGCGCGTCATTAAATTAATATCACTCATTAGTTTTTCTTTATACGATTTTCCTATTGGAATCAATTTCTTGCCTTCTTCTACTTCGACAATTACGTTGGTTTCTTCAATTCCTTTAATCGTATTAATGTTAACGATAAATGATCGATGAACTCTTTTGAATTTCTGAGGTGGTAATTTAGCCAAAATGGCTTTCATGGTAAAGTGAATGGTAAACTTTTCTTTAAAAGTGGTTACAATCACATAATTTTCGAGTGCTTCGACAAACAAAATATCATTAAAAGTCAAACGTAAAAACACCCCGTTCTTTTTGATAAAAATTTCATCACTGTTTTCCGAAAAAGAGGTGGATTCTCTTTGCATCTGAACTCTTTTTTGGACTTTCGAAACTGCTTTAAAGAAGCGCGAATAAGAAACAGGCTTAAGTAAATAATCTGTCACATCATATTCAAAAGCCTCTAGTGCATAATGCTCTTTAGCCGAAATAATAATTACACTCGGTGCAGTTGGCAGACTTTTTAGGAATTCTATCCCTGTCATCTCTGGCATTTCCACATCCAAAAATATTAAATCAACCTCAATTTTGAGGTTCTGTAAATCGTTGATAGCAGCCACTGCATTGGAATACGAGTTGACCAAGGTCAAGGATTCTGTGCGGTTGACAAATTCTTCTATCACTTTTCTACTTAACTGATCATCATCTACTACGATAGTTCTCATAAAAATTGTGTATTTTTGGTTAGTCTCTTAAAAAAGCAGATACGTAATTTCAATAGATTTGTTCATGCAATATTAACAAAATAAAATGACCTTTAAAAATAATATTCAAAAAGCCTTAATCTTTGTTTTGATATTGTTGGGTTTATCGTTGTATAATCAAGCTTACAGTCAGAATAATTCAACTGTAAAAGTGGTGATTAAGACCAAACCGACCCACATCAATTTGAAAGATATATTAATGAACGATCGCGGTTTAAGTGAAAGAATCGTCAATTTTCGACCTTTAAAAGCAAGAAACATTAAAAAAAGCTCGCGAATAGACTCTATTTATTTTGTCGAACTACAAGATAGCAACACGGTCGAACAGTGGATTAAAACCGTTTCTAAAAATAGCGACATTGAATATTGCATCAAATTACCTCAAGACGAGCTTTTATATACCTCAAACGACCCCTATTTAAATTCGCAATATGCACTTTCGCTTTGCCGGGCATCGGAAGCATGGGAGATTTTTAAGGGCGACTCGACCATGGTTATTGGCGTTACCGACACAGGAATTGATTTCGACCATGAAGATCTGCGAACCAATATCGCCTATAATTCTAACGATATTATCGATGGCTTGGACAACGACAACGATGGATATGTCGACAACTATTATGGATGGGATTTTGGTAGTAACGACAATAATCCACAATGGAACGAAAGTGGTACATCGGGCAATGCTATTCATGGTACGTTTACGGCAGGATTAGCAGGCGCTCGAACCGACAACGAAAAAGGTATCGCTTGTATCGGTTATTCAAACAAGATTTTGCCCGTGAAAATCACCAATAATTCAGGGGTAATCAATTCAGGCTACGAAGCCATTATTTATGCCGCCGAACACGGCTGTCAAGTGGTTAACTGTTCTTGGGGCAGCACTTCGCCTAACCAATTTGCCCGCGATGTCATTGCCTACGTTACCGAAGACCTGGGTGTGATTGTAGTGGCAGCGGCTGGGAATCAAAACAATCAATCGCTGTATTATCCGGCCTCTTACCCTAATGTGGTTTCGGTTGCTGCAATCAATTCGCTGGACCAAAAATGGTCTAATTCGAGTTACAATTGGCGTGTCGACATTTCAGCACCAGGCGAAAATGTACTTTCTACTTTGTCGAATAGCACTTATGGGAATAGCTCCGGAACTTCTTTTGCCGCACCAATTGTCGCATCGTCTTTGGCCTTTTTAAGAGCATATTACCCCGACACGGTCAGCAACAAACAGCTTGTCGAAATCTTAAAATGTTCGGGGTCAGTAATCGACACCATGTCCGAAAATTTAGCTTATCAATACAAATTAGGCCGCTCAAGATTAGACTTAAAAGCTGCTTTAGAAATGACATGGCAACCATCGGTGTCGTGTACCGATTTCTCGTTAAAAAAAGATAATCGTTACGCTTATGCAGGTGATACAGCCTTCATCGACGCATGGTTCGATAATATTCTTGCTCGTGCCTACAATTTAGAAATTACCATTAGTTCAAATTCTCCATATGTCGAAATAGTTAACAGTCAATTATTTATCCCCTATTTCGAAGCTGGTGCCAATTTCCATTCTACAAACCATTTCGAAGTGATTATCTCTCCCAATACACCCTATTTAAATACGCTAGAATTTGAAATTCTATATCAGTTTGAAAATCACCAATATAGAGAGATACGAACGGCTCAAACCACATATCCAAATATCGACTTCAATACAGGACAATTAAGTGGCTCTATTGCACCGGAAGCCCGTTTGGGGACAAATTATCTATCTAATGGGAAAGGTATATCGTTTGAATCGAATCAGAATTTAGTTTCAGAAATGGGTATTTGTTTTGGTGTTGAACCCGATCACACACTCACCAACATAAGAGGCTATTACGATTTATGGCCACAAAATCAACTCGATAGCATAAGCCATTTAAATCAATGGGAAACCCATAATCAACTATTGATTAACAACGATTTAAGCTTAATAATCAAACCAAATTACAGAACATTCGACTCATTAATCTATTCTGGTGTGTTATGGGCAGAATACGACCTAATTAATACCGGAGAAAACGATATTAGCAATTTCTATTTTGGTTTGTTTTCCGATTGGGATATCGAGCCATATCCATCGAATTATACCGACATTGACACCAATTTACGCTTAGCCATAACGAAAACATGGACAGGAAGCACTTGTGTGGCCACACAGATATTAAGTCCTTTACATTGGCAACGATTCGCTATAAACAATTCCGAAAATAACTATTCCGACGGACTAAGCCGAAGCGAACTTTTTAATGCACTAAGTCAAAACAATTTTTACGAAGGCAACACAGTTCCTGGTACCGACATAATGGATTTACATAGCGTTGGGCCACTGCAAATAAAATCTAACGATACCATTAGAATCTCTTTTGCAATTCATGCCAATTCTTCAATTTCCGAACTAAAAGCCAAAGCGGAGTCGACAAAGTTCTTATACGATAGCCTTTATCATGTCAACTCGAACATATCTGAAATTGAATTCAAAACACAAGTTTTTATTTATCCAAACCCTGCAAAACAGGATCTTTTTGTATATCTTCCTCACAATTTTAAACACAAAACAGTGAGAATATACGACACCTTGGGTCGGCTTTTAATAGAAACATCCATCTGTCAAAATTCTGCAACGATAGACATCAGTACAATCGAAAAAGGGGTTTATTTGATTAAAATTGATAACGAAATTCTAAGCTTTGTTAAAGAATGATGATTCAAAATTCTTAATAATGACTCAGACTTGGCTTAACCAAATATTTACATTTGGGTTCGATACTTTAAAATCGAGTCCAATGCAAGGAGATTTAATTCATTTAATTTTTTAATAACTCATCGCGGTGACCTGTGCAAATGGCATCGACCACTTGAATGGGTGGTTTTATTTTGGCAAGGTTTCCCCGTTTTTGTTTGGGCATTACAAGTTTTACTTTGAATTAGCTTGCTATCTAAATCAGAATTTTGATTATTTGAATCGGTGCTAGTCACCCAAATATCTTGTTTTAGATTATTTTTTGATTCTATTAAATCTTCAATATCATTGGGTAATTGACTAAAAAAATTAATTCCAGTTATTTTCTCGACACTATCGACAGGAACCGAAAAATATTTGATGGACATTTTCGAAGCTTCGTGTGGTATTAAAAAAGCTACAGCTAACAGCTGCGAATTCTTTCTAAATAGGACTACTTTGTAAAAAGCATTTGGAATCGAAACCCTATTAACACCAATTTTTTCTAGTCCATCGACCAATACAGGACCAGTAACAACATAAATTTTTGAATATTTCATTGCCCAATGACGAACCATCATTTCCGATTTTTTCCAAACCCCACGATTAAACGCGGGCCATTGAGGTGAAATATTGCTGTAATAAAACGATTCGTGCATGCTTTTGGATGACCAAGCCATATCGGCCGCTGGGGCTAAATGTCCCCTATCAAATCCGCTATTTTGAAAATCGATATCGTCAGATGTTCCTGTTTTCACTAATGGATCTGGCAAAAAATCAGATTCACGTTCAAATCCATAAGCTAAATTTTTATCTGTTAACGTGTATCCCATCCAATTGGCTTGTTCGTGTATTTCGTTGTACGACAAGCTGAATGCAGAATGATGAATAATTTGGTCATTTTGGGAATATTCAGGTATATGAAAGTTCGGTTGAGTATTCCAAATCGAATCGATTTCGGCTTTAGTATATTTCAATTGGATTTCCTGAGCCTCAGCGTTATGAATCCCCAATAAAGTAAAAAAAAGGAACCCAAAAATTCGAATTAAATATCGATAGGAAATTTTCATATTAAGCGTTTGTTTAAATTTTGTTTTTAAGAATTATTACAGGGAATTTTTTTGTCAGTTGAAGCAATTTGGAGGCGAATACAACACTGTATTTAACGAGAAATTGCTGAAATATGACGGAAAAAGGCACATAATAAAC
This sequence comes from Acetofilamentum sp., assembly GCA_020720565.1. GTDB lineage: Bacteria > Bacteroidota > Bacteroidia > Bacteroidales > JAFGXI01 > JAFGXI01. The sequence continues at coordinate 59 of DYOK01000059.1, read as the reverse complement.
TTGGAATATAAATTTTAAACAAGCTCTAAGGGATGGTAAATAAATTCAGAATCAGCCGA
>DYOK01000301.1 GCA_020720565.1 Acetofilamentum sp. | reverse complement strand
AAATATTTCCTATTTTTACAGATTATTCGAGCTAATTCGGCAAACTAATAAAAAAAATATTTTCAACACATGAATCTTACAGACAAATCCATCTTAATTACTGGCGGAACAGGCTCATTGGGCAAGGCATTAGTAAAAAGAATCATATCAGAAAACAAAACGGTCAAACGTTTGGTGATATTCTCTAGAGACGAACAAAAACAATTCCAGATGGAACAGGAGTTTCCAAAAAAAGAATATCCTTTTATTCGGTTTTTTATTGGCGATGTTAGAGATGCTGATCGGGTAAAAAGAGCATTCGAAGGTATTGATATAGTGATACATGCGGCAGCAATGAAACATGTACCCATTGCTGAATATAATCCAATGGAAGCCATTAAAACCAATATTAATGGTGCCGAAAATGTGATTAATGCTGCTTTAGAAACAGGGGTAGAAAATGTGGTTGCTCTTTCGACCGATAAAGCTGCAGCACCAATTAATCTGTATGGTGCTACCAAATTAGTTTCCGACAAATTGTTTATTGCTGCTAATAATATCAAAGGTAAACGTCATATCAAATTTTCGGTTGTGCGTTACGGCAATGTGATGGGTTCGAACGGATCGGTTATTCCGTTTTTTCAAAACAAAGCCGCTTCGGGTGTACTTCCCATTACCGACCCCGATATGACCCGTTTTAACATTTCTCTCGACGGTGGAGTAGACATGGTAATGCACGCCCTTGAGCACGCTTGGGGAGGCGAAATTTTTGTTCCAAAGATTCCATCGTACAAAATTACCGATGTGGCTAAAGCCATTTGTCCCGATTGCAAACAAGAACTTGTAGGCATTAGACCTGGCGAAAAACTCCACGAAGAAATGATTACTTCTTCCGATTCGTTTTTTACATATGACTTAGGTAAATACTACGTTATTTTACCTTCGGTTACTTTATGGAATCTATCCGAATTTGTACAACATTTCAACGCTAAAAAAGTTCCCGAGGGCTTCGCATACTCTTCTGATCATAACAACCAATGGGAAACTGTCGAAAGCATGAAATTATTAATTAAAACGCACGTTCAATAAAATGAAGCCCATTTCGTACGGCCGGCAATTTATTAGCCCCGAAGACCTGCAAGCTGTTGTAGAAACCTTACAAAGCGATTTTCTCACACAAGGTCCCATGGTTAAAGCATTTGAGGAAGCTTTTGCCCGATATGTCGATGCCCAATATGCAGTAGCCGTAACCAATGGCACCGATGCGCTGCATTTGTGCACCTTGGCTTTAGGTGTTAAACCAGGTCAAAAGGTAATCACAACGCCCATTACATTTGTGGCCAGTGCCAATGCCGTTTTATACCAAGGTGGCTCGGTCGATTTTGTCGATATCGACCCATTAAGCTATACCATCGATCTCGATAAGCTCGAATCAAAACTCGATTCGGCACCACAAGGCACATACAGTGGCGTTATTCCAGTCGATTTTGCTGGTTATCCTGTCGATGTGGAACGTTTACGTCAAATGGCCAAACGTCATAATTTATGGATACTCGAAGATGCCTGCCATGCTCCGGGTGGTTATTTTACCGATAGTAATGGTACCGCACAAAAATGTGGCAATGGTGCTTATGCCGATTTACATATTTTTTCGTTCCACCCCGTTAAACATATCGCTACTGGCGAAGGCGGAATGGTTACCACTAACGATAAAGCACTCTACGACAAATTAAAGCTATTAAGTTCGCATGGTATTACCAAATCGCCCGAATTGCTTACTGAGAATCATGGTGGGTGGTATTACGAAATGCAAGATTTGGGCTACAACTATCGTTTATCGGATATCAATTGTGCCCTTGGATTGTCGCAACTAAAGCGCGCCGATTGGGGCTTGGCCAGACGCCAACAAATTGCAGAACGTTATCAGAAAGCTTTCGAAGGTCAACCTGGAATAATCTTGCCATTTGTATCTAAAAATGTCCATCATGCCTACCATTTGTTCGTCATTCAAACCGAACAACGCAAAGAATTGTACGATTATTTACGTGCACATCAAATATTTGCTCAAGTGCATTATATTCCTGTTCATCTGCAACCATACTACAAAACACTAGGATGGAAAAAAGGAGACTTTCCAATATCAGAAGCATATTACGATAAAGCGCTTAGCTTACCCATGTACCCTACATTAAGCAACGAGGAACAAGACTATGTAATAGATAAAGTTAAGGAGTTTATAAGTAAGTAGTTTGTAGTGTGTAGTG
>DYOK01000300.1 GCA_020720565.1 Acetofilamentum sp. | reverse complement strand
CATGTAAAGGGTACTACTTAATTTTAATCGAATCCGTATTTTTATTCGGCTGATTTTGGGTTATTGGTATGACCCGATTTATAAGCGGAGTTTGAGAATTTCTTCAACTTTTAGATGGTCGATGTTCTGTAATTCGCCGAGCATCCAATTGCGTTCTTTAAAACGTTTGGGAATGTCCCAAACCAAATAACATTTTTCGCTGTAATCGTCTATTCGGGTCAGTATGCCCATCGAATGGAAAAATTGCTCGGTTAGTTCAATGGCCTGTTCGGCAACTTCTTGCTCGGTTCCTTCAAGATGTAGTACGGTACGGCCATATTGTGCAAGTTTTTTTTGTTTTTGTTCGAACATGACTTGCCAAACGCCTGGCAAAATAATAGCTAAGGTTCGGGCATGGTTTATATCAAAAAGCGCAGTAAGTTCGTGCCCAATCATATGGGTGCTCCAATCTTGAGGAACGCCTGAGCCGATGAGCCCGTTTAAGGCCAAAGTAGAAGCCCACATCCATTCTTCGGATAAGTCGGTTTGCTCAGGATTTTTCATCAAAAGGGGGCCAACCCGATACAATGTTTTAAGTAATGTTTCGGCAAATCCATCTTGGATGGGCGAGGTCTCATTCGAACTCACCACGTATTGTTCCAACACATGGACATACGCATCGACAATCCCATTAGCAATTTGTTTTGTGGGCAGAGAGGCTGTTACATTGGGGTCGAGAATCGAAAATTGCGGAAAAGCTTGTCGGTGCGAAAAAAAACGCTTTTCTTGGCTGGATTTACGGCTGATGACCGAGCCCGAATTCATCTCCGAACCTGTTGCTGGCAAAGTGAGAACCACACCAAAGGGAATCACAGTTTTAATATGCCGACCTTGGGTCTCTAAAATTTCCCAGGGGTCGTTGGTGTAGTGCACCGCGGCGGCCACAAATTTGGCTCCATCTATTACCGAACCACCGCCTACAGCCAGAATAAAACCAATTCGATTTTGACGACAAAGTTCTACAGCTTGCATCAAATTTTCGTATGTGGGATTAGGCTCTACACCCGAAAATTCGATATACTGATGCCCATTTAAGGCATTAATCACCTGCTGGTAAATACCGTTTTGTTTGATGCTCCCGCCACCATACATCAGTAAAATTGGCTGATTTTTAGGGATATGGAGCGATAATTTAGAAAGGCTACCTGCACCAAATACAATTTGCGTAGGATTATAGAACGAAAAGGAATTCATTTCGATTGGGTTTATTGAGGAACAATTTGTGGGCGTATGGTTAAAACTGGTATAGGCGAGTTATTGACCATGTGTTGTGCATAAGCACCCATAATTAAACTCACAGGATGTTCGCCATGTTCGGTCATAATCACAATTAATTCGGCATCTATTTTTTTGGCATAATCAATGGTCATGTCGGTTACATTAGAGCCTTTCAAAAGATCCGACACCGTCTTAATTTTTCTTTTACTCATGTATTCACATGCTTGATGCACCCACAACTCAACTTTTTTGGTAATGTCGGCCATTGCAGTTTCTGTTACACCAATGATATGGACCTCGGCATCGAAAAACATAGCAATTTCGGCTGCATAAACCAACTTTCGTCGGGTGTCTTTCGAGGCATCGATGGGAACGACCAATTTGTTAATTGCGTTTCGAATAAAACCGTTTCGGATGGTTACAGTGGGGCAAGGTGCATTCGAAACCACCTTAAATGCATTACTACCCATCCAATAGCTTTCGGCACCCGAGGTGCCATGAGTTCCCATAACAATAAATACAGCCTTGTCTTCTTCGGCGTATCGAACAATCTCGCGCGACACATTACCATTGGCAACTTTATAATCTAACTGACCTTTTAGGATAGGTTGATACCGATACAGCAGTAGATTTAAAAAATCGTTAGCCGATTTACCATGAAAGTTATCTAAATCTTTAAAGTAAAAAGGCGTTTCGAAGGTTTTTGTATTGATAACGTGAATCATACGTAAGTTGGCTTTCATAGCATTGGCTAGTGTTACACCATGTTCGAGTGCATTGACCGAATCGGCCGAAAAATCGATGGGAACGTAAATTAACTTCATTTCACTTGTATTTTGCAGTAAAGATAAGAAATGTCCATTGTAAAGCTTTAAACTTAAGCTACTGAAACGTTTCGAAAATAATTAAGTTTTATTTTTTTGTTTGGATCAATACGAGCTTTAAAAGTAACAAAAAATTACAATATAATGTAGATTGTTTTCAAAACATGTTGTTAAAC
>DYOK01000058.1:10686-13277 GCA_020720565.1 Acetofilamentum sp. | reverse complement strand
AATCTGTATAGAAAATGCTCAAATCTATGCATGATGTGTTTTTCTTTGCATTGGCAGTAACTCGCATATAAGCATTTCTTTGTGTGTCAATGCTTATTTGTCGTGCTCGTTTCATTTGAATATTCAATAAAACAACATCTGATGGTTTATTTGGCCGTTTTTTGATTCATCTTCAAGCATGTCTGTTTTCGAAAAGTGTTCCTTTGGGTTCATATTGTTTAGAAATAACTACTTTTGCAAAAAAAAAATAAATGTTTTTCAATTCGCTCGATTTCGCAATTTTTTTACCGATAGTTTTTTTTCTTTATTGGTTTGTAGCCCATAAGAATTTAAAACTTCAAAATATCTTATTGCTGGTTTCGAGTTATTATTTTTACGCTTGTTGGGATTGGCGTTTTTTATTCTTACTCATTTTTTCAACCCTGCTCGATTACTTTACCGGATTAAAAATATCTCAATCGAATAACCGAAGCCAGAAGCTGACTTGGCTTTGGATTAGTATTGGGGTTAATCTGGGCTTTTTAGGTGTTTTTAAATATTATAATTTCTTTGTTCAGTCGTTTGCCGATGGGCTCGAAGCTTTTGGTTTTACCGCACATTACAGCACTTTGCAAGTGATTTTGCCTGTTGGTATTTCGTTCTATACCTTTCATGGTTTATCGTATGTAATCGATATTTACAAAGATCGCATCAAACCCGAACGCAATTTTATCGACTATTCGGTATTTGTAAGTTTCTTCCCGCTTTTGGTTGCCGGCCCTATCGAACGTGCCACGCATTTGCTGCCCCAAATTATTAAACCTCGACAATTTGATTACTCGCAAGCCGTAAGGGGGATGCGACAAATTTTATGGGGCTTGTTCAAAAAAGTGGTGATTGCCGACAACAGTGCAGAGTTTGCCAATACTATTTTCAACCATTCGGGCGATGCTTCGGGTAGTACTTTAGTTTTAGGGGCCTTGTTTTTTACCATTCAGATTTACGGCGATTTTTCGGGATATTCCGACATTGCTTTGGGAACAGCCCGACTGTTTGGTATCGAATTGCTGCGTAATTTTGCGTTCCCTTATTTTTCTCGCGATATTGCCGAGTTTTGGCGCCGATGGCACATTTCGCTTTCGTCGTGGTTCAAAGACTATTTGTACATTCCACTCGGCGGAAGTCAAGGTGGCATGTGGATGAAAATTAGAAATACTTTTATCATCTTTTTGGTCAGCGGGTTTTGGCATGGTGCCAATTGGACATTTATAGTATGGGGTTTGCTCAATGCCTTGTACATTATGCCATCTATCATTTTCGGAACCAATCGCACCAATCTCGAAATAGTTGCTAAGGGTCGATTTTTTCCAAGTTTAAAAGAATTAGGGGCCATGAGCCTGACCTTTATGCTGACCATGTTTGCTTGGATTTTTTTCAGAGCCAACGATCTAAGTCATGCCATGCAATACATTTCTGGAATTTTTTCGGCTTCTATTTGGTCAGCACCTTACTTCGAGGGCATTCATCAATCGTATCACACCATGATTTTGATTGTCATTTTCATGATGATTGAATGGTTGGGTCGCGAACAATCTTTTGCTATCGAAAAATTAGGCTTAAACTGGCATTGGACGTTTCGATTCTTGTTTTATTACCTGTTAATCATTGCCATGGTTTGGTTTGGTGGCAAAGAACAAGTTTTTATCTATTTTCAATTTTAAGGCTCGTCTATTTATTGTTTTTTGTAACTTGCTATTTATAAACCTTCTAACTTAATAAAATACAACATTAAATTCAACGAAATACAATCCATTTTACACCACAAATAGTATGAAAAAATTTCTCAAGCGCACCATTTATTTTTTAGGGTTCTTAGCTCTAGTTTTTGCCGGATTTTATTCTGTGTTATATTTTTCGGTTAAAAAAAGAATTGCGAGCGAACGTTTTAATGCAAATATTCACACGCTTTTTGTAGGCGATTCGCATGTACAAAAAGCTTTTAACGATAGTTTATTACCCAATGCCAAAAATATTGGTCAAACGGCGGAGAGCACCTATTTTACATTTTACAAATTAAAACATCTGCTACCTCAAAACCCACAAATAAAAACCATATACATGGGGCTTGGTTTTCATAGTATTTCGACCTATTACGATGAGTTTATTTTTGGACATGAGTCAAAGGCTGTATCGCATGATTATTTCTTTTTACTGCCCCTAATCGACCAATGGAAATTGGTGAGAGCCAACAAAGAAAACCTTCAGCCCTATTTAAAATCGATTTATAAACAAGCCAAACTCGATGGGTTTAGTAACGAACTTCCTTTTTTTATGGGCCAATTTTTGAATAAATATCATCACTCATCTATTATTTCAGATAAGGTAACGGGGCGTCTCGAGTACCAATTCCATTACAAAGGAAATGCTTGCACAATTTCTGAATTCCAATGGGCCTACGTCGATTCCATTGCACATTTATGTCAACAATATCATATAAAATTTGAAGTAATCAATACGCCTGTACACCATACATACTATCGGTTTGTACCAAAAATGTTTATCGAAAATCTTGCAGACGGGCTTAAGAGCAGGCAAATCCCTTATCACGATTT
>DYOK01000058.1:0-10586 GCA_020720565.1 Acetofilamentum sp. | reverse complement strand
ATTAAGCACTAAGAATAATTTAATGTTAATTTTATTTAGCAAAGACCTTGTTTTAATGTAAGTTAGGAAAATAATAAATAGGTCGAAGACCTTGTTTTAATGTAAGTTAGGAAAATAATAAATAGGTCGAAGACCTTAAATATTTGTAAGTAATTTGGCGGCAAACAAAAAAGCATGGAAAAAGCGATAAAATATTCTTTAGGATTGGCATTATTGCCCGTATTCGTTTTAATGGTTCTACTCACTTTAAACGTGTATTGGTTTGGCGACGATACCTTAGGTGGAGCCAATCAGATAGCCCTTTTGTTGTCTGCAGCAGTGGTAAGCATCATTGCCCGAGCAAAAGGAATGAATTGGTTTAAAGTACGCGAAGGTATTTTAAAAAGCATCGATACCGCCATGCCTGCAATGTTGATTTTATTATTAATAGGTTCATTAGCTGGAACATGGATGGTTTCGGGTGTAATTCCCACAATGGTGTATTATGGATTAATGATTGTGCATCCACCTGTTTTTTTAGTTGCTACTGTAATTGTTACGGCTATAGTTTCTGTATCGACAGGTAGTTCTTGGAGTACGGTGGCCACCATAGGTGTAGCATTAATGGGAATAGGTTCAGCCCTCGGTATTTCCGAAGGATTAGTGGCAGGCGCCATTGTTTCGGGCTCGTATTTTGGCGACAAAATATCGCCACTGTCCGACACCACCAATTTAGCACCTGCAATGGCAGGAACCGATTTGTTTACACATGTGCGGTACATGTTGTACACCACCGTTCCAACCATGCTTTTGACCTTGATTATTTTTGCAATAATCGGTTTTAATCTCGAATTTAAAGCCATAGACGCCAATATTGCACAAGTACAACAGTCCATATTAGACAGCTTCAATGTATCGCCATGGTTGTTTTTGGTGCCCATCGTATTATTTGCCGTTATCTTGTTAAAACTCCCTCCTTTGCCTTCACTTTTATTCGGAACTTTATTGGGTGGAATATTTGCTTTGTGGTTTCAACCCGAAATTATGGCACAAATTGGACAGGGAACTAACCTATGGGAAAACGCGTATAAATCATTTTTCAAAGCCATGTTTGGCGAAGTTAGAATCGAAGCTAGCTCGCCAATTATTGCCGATTTATTCCATAGCAAAGGCATGCAAGGGATGTTAAACACTATTTGGCTGATTATATCGGCCATGGTTTTTGGTGGTGCACTCGAAGCCTCTGGCATGTTGAAGCGAATTACCGATGCCATTATTTCTCGCATCAAATCAACTTTTTCATTGGTCGCCTCTACGGTTGGTACTTGTATGTTTTTTAACCTGACCACTTCCGACCAATATATTGCCATTGTGGTACCCGGGAAAATGTACGCCGAGGTATATCGAGAAAAAGGACTTAAGCCAGAAGTTTTGAGCCGTACACTCGAAGATGCAGGTACAGTAACTTCGGTTTTGATTCCTTGGAACACATGTGGAGCTACACAATCGACGGTTTTAGGCGTTTCAGTTTGGGCATACGCTCCTTATGCTTTTTTTAATATCATTAGCCCGCTGATGACCATGTTGGTGGCTGCCTTAAATTACAAAATCAGACGAATCGAACCAGAAAAGACGCATTCAGACATATTGTAAAACATAAGGCTTATCCAAATTGAATGATAATATGTATATTTGCTAGAATTGTAAAAAAGAGTGCTTTTCAAAGGCATATTCAAGTATAGTATAAGTACGTAGAATAATATAATGTCGGGTTTAATAAAGCTAATAGATTGCTTTAAAGATAGTTAGGGAAATAATAAATAGGCCGAAGACCTTAGAATGTAAAAAATTGTAATTTAGATATTTAAATCAAATTGCAATGACTGTATTTTTGTTTAAAATCGTGCTTTAAAAGTAAGCTGACAAACAATTAGATTGTAGTAAAATATGAAACTTATTAACATTTATATACCATTTTAATCCATTATTACACATGAAGATATTAGTCTGCATCAGTCATGTCCCTGATACTACTGCTAAAATTAGCTTTGTCGATGGCAACAAAACCTACAACAAAGAAGGGCAGCAGTTTATCATTGGACCCAACGAAGAGCTCGCTTTAACCCGAGCCATCGAAATTGCCGAAGCTCAAGCCGGCAGCACCATTACAGCATTAACTGTGGGCGGTGCCGAAGTCGAACCTACACTTCGTAAAGCCTTAGCAATGGGTGCAAGCGATGCCATTCGTATCGACAGCACACCCAAAGATGCTATGAATGTGGCACGTCAAATTGCAGAGCTTGCCAAAATTCAAAATTATGACGTAATTTTAACGGGTAGAGAAGCGATAGACTACAATGGTGGTCAAGTAGGCGAAATGATTGCTGAGCTTTTGGGGGTTGATTCAGTTTCTGGTGCTACCGAGATGCAACTCGAATCGGCAAAAGCTTTAGTTACACGCGAAATTGATGGCGGTTTAGAAGTCGTCGAATTGCAATATCCAGCCGTTATCACTGGACAAAAAGGGATTGCAAAAGAACCCAAAATACCTGCCATGCGTGGCATTATGATGGCACGTACTAAACCTTTATTGGTACAAGCACCCATTGCACTTGACGATGCTACGGAAGTACTCGAACACAGTTTGCCCAAAGCCAAAGGCGCTTGCAAAATGATTCCTGCCGACCAAGTCGACGAATTGGTGCGTTTGTTACACGAAGAAGCCAAAATTATCTAATCTTTAAAGTTAAAACACATGTCAGTATTAGTATATACCGAAAATTGGGACAATCAATTTAAAAAACTAAGCTTCGAATTGGTGTCCTATGCCAGTTCCGTGGCCAAACAACTCAACACCAATGTGGTGGCTTTATCGATTGGTGCACTTAGCCAAGAGCAATTGGCCAGCTTATCGCAATATGGTGCCGATAAAGTTTTATCGCTCGAAAATCCAGATTTTAAAACTTTTAACGCCTTGCAATATGCTAAAGCCATTACCGAAGCAGCACAACAAGAAAAAGCAGAGGTATTAGTTTTTGCCAACAACATTTCGACCCGTGCCGTGGCACCTAGAGTAGCTGTTAAACTAGACGCAGGTTTTGTTTCGGGTTGTGTTTCTCTTCCTGAGTCAATAAGTCCTTTTGTAGTGACTAAAAAAGCCTTTTCGGGCAAAGCTATGGCAAAAGTGCAAATTAACAAAGGCCTAAAAATTTTGAGTCTTAACCAAAATGCGTTTGGTTTGATTCCTAATGCAAAACCATTTGTAAGCGAAACTTTCAACTCTACCCTAGCAACAAGCAACGCAAAATTGTTAGAGACCCGTAAAAGTTCTGGCAAAATGTCGGTACTCGATGCCGAAATTTTAGTTTCGGGTGGACGAGGTTTGAAAAAAGCCGAAAACTTCGCCTTACTCGAACAAGCATCTGATATTTTTGGTGCCACAGCTACAGTAGCTTGTACCAAACCCGTTGCCGACCTCGAATGGCGTCCTCATTCGGAACACGTCGGACAAACTGGTAAAGTAGTGGCACCTAACTTATATTTTGCTGTGGGTATTTCGGGTGCGATTCAACACTTAGCAGGTATCACATCGTCAAAAGTGATTGTAGCAATTAATACCGACAAAGATGCACCTATTTTCGAGGCCGCAGACTATGGTATTATTGGCGATGCACTCGAAGTTATGCCAAAATTAAACGAGTCATTAAAAACTTTTAAAAGCAAGTCGTAAGACATTTGCCAATAGTTTAACAACGCATATTCGTTGATTAATTCGACAGTTGAAAGTTGAAGCTTGTATTTATGCAAATTTTAGCTTTCAACTTTTTAAGTTTTTTAAGGACATTAGCTAATATTTAATTAAGATTTGTATTTTTGTACTCTATGAATCGACTGTTGTATTTATTGTTATTTACCTCAGCGACTTGGCAACTACAAGCCCAAGTCAGTGCCTTCTTTAAAGTCGATTCAACTCAGGCATGTCAAACCCTGAACGTAATAGTTACCAACCAAGCCATTTCTAATCCAACTCCAGTCGATTCTATTGTTATCAATTTTGGCGATGGACATATCGACACCATCGTTTCGCCTGCATACGATTCGCAATACCCACATTTCTATTCGGAACCAGGTAATTATACCATTTTATTTACTGCATATAAAAATGGGGTATATAATACCAAACAGCAAGTAATCAATGTATATGCACTCCCAAATTCAACTTTTACAGCAGGAACGTATCCTTATTATTCCTTGCAAGATACATTTTACATTGCTGCCAATCGTTATCTTTTTGCTGCAGCTTTGCATACCGATACTTTACACACTTGGATGGTAAACGGACAAGTCCTTTCATATTATGGCGATTCTTCGGTGTATTTGTTTCCTACAACTGGCAACTACTTGGTAAGTCATTCTGTTAGTGAGCATTCTTGCATATCGACAAGTCAAATTTCGATTACCATTACCGATACCGAAATCAAAATACCCAATGTATTTACCCCTAACAGCGATGGACAAAACGACTTGTTTTACGTTAAAACAGATGGCGTTCAAACCTATACATTTACCGTAGTCAACCGATATGGGGCTCGAATATTTGTTTTAGAAAACGCCAGAACAGTGTCGTGGGACGGATATACTTATTGGGGCGAACCTGCCGAAGTGGGAAACTATTACTTCATCTTCAAATCCCAACAAGGCGAAACCATTACCGGCAGTCTTTTCTTAAACCGATAACTTTTTACGCATGCATCAACTTTCTGTGGTTATAATCACATTTAACGAAGAAAGGAATATTGCCCGATGCCTCGAATCGGTTAAAGACATTGCCGACGAAATTATTGTATTAGATTCTTATTCAACCGATCGAACAGAAGCAATTTGCCGCGATTTTGGCGTTCAATTTTATCAACAAATCTGGCATGGTTATTCCGATCAAAAAAACATGGCCAACGAATTGGCTCGCTACGACTTTATTTTTAGTATAGATGCCGACGAATGCTTGAGCCCAGAACTGACACAGTCCATTATTAAGATCAAAAGCACAGGCTTAGAAAACGCATACACAGTAAATCGTTTGAATAATTATTGCGGCCAATGGATTTATCACACCTCATGGTACCCCGATACTAAACTTCGTTTATGGAACAAAAAAAAGGGTAAATGGGCCGGACTTATTCACGAAAATGTTAGTTTAACAAGCTCAGTACCTATTCAACATTTGACTGGTCACCTGTGGCACTACTCTTATTATAGTATTTCGGAGCATATTAATCAGGCCAATAAATTTTCGGATCTAGGTGCCGAACAAAAATTCAAAGCAGGGCACAATGCCAGTATAATTAAAATAATAACGGCTCCATTTTTTAAATTTATAAAGGAATATTTCCTTAAAAAAGGCTTACTAGATGGCTGGAATGGATTTGTAATTAGCATTATATCGGCACACGAAACCTTTTTAAAGTATGCTAAATTAAAATCAAAATATTCTAGAAACTTCTAAAAAATGGAAATAACTCGAATCGAAAAGCACAAAGCCATTGACCCTCAAAAAGACTATCGATTTTCGATTATCATTCCAACATGGAATAATCTGAAATTTTTACAATTGGCTGTCAATAGCTTGAAAAAAAATTCCCACTATGACCATCAAATAATTATTCACATCAACGAAGGAATAGATGGAACTTTGGAATGGGTAAAAAGTCAGAATCTCGATTTTACATATTCTCCCCAAAATATTGGCATTTGTTACCCGCTAAATATGGCTCGTCAATTAGCCAAAACGGATTATATTGTCTACATGAACGACGATATGTATGCAGGAACGAATTGGGACATCCCATTTGTCGACGAAATATCAAAATTTAACGATTCGTTCTTTTTTTTATCAGCTACACTAATCGAAGCAAAAAGTACCAATCCATGTGTCATTGGACACAATTTTGGAGATTCGTTAAGCGATTTTAATGAAGACCGTTTTTTAGAAGAAAGTAGTCAGATCCCATTTTCAGATTGGAATGGAGCAACATGGCCTGTTAATTTAGTTCATGTCGACCTTTGGGATATGGTTGGTGGTTATAGCCCTGAGTATAGTCCTGGATTTTACTCCGATCCCGACTTTTCAAAGAAATTATGGGATGTGGGTGTTCGTTATTTCAAAGGACTTTCATCCTCACGTTTTTATCATTTTCCTTCGCAATCGACTAAACGGCTTAAACGAAAAAATAACGGTCGATTAACATTTATGCTTAAATGGGGAATGAGTGCTAAAACATTTTACAAAGCCTATCTAAAAATGGGTACTCCTTTCGATGGCCCACTTCAGAATATAGCCGAAGGGCAAACCACATGGGCTAAACTTAAACAAATAAAAGCAATTTTCGATCGGTAATGTTGCCCAATCAGATTTTTAATCTCCAACAAAACATTAACTTTGGATTAGTAGGCCAAGCGGCTCAGTATCGCATGGCACCTTCGGATCGTCATCAAAGGGACATAAATATTAAAGCAGAGGCCTTGACGCAAAGTGCTGTACTTTTAATCTTGTTCCCCTTTGACCAAGAATTGGGCATTGTACTTACCCAAAGGGCACATTACAATGGGCCTCATGGCGGACAAATTAGTTTCCCAGGCGGTAAATTCGATGCCAAACTTGACCGAAATTTGTTCGATACGGCCGTTAGAGAGACTTGGGAAGAAATTGGGGTCGATGTTCGGCCATTCACTTTTATAGGCGAGCTTACTCCCTTAGCTATCCCCGTAAGCAGAAACTTGGTTACCCCTTATGTAGTCTATACATCAGTGCATTTGAATTTTCGCATCGATCAGGTTGAAGTTGTCGATCTGTATACAATCCCTCTATCTCATTTTACAAACCCGAAAAATACAAAACTGGCCACTCTAAACGATTTTACTTATCCCTATTTCGATTTCGAAGGGCGACATATTTGGGGCGCCACGGCGATGATCTTGAGCGAGCTTTTGCATTTGTTGTCCAACGATTAAACTACAAAAAGACCGCTTCTTCGCGAGTACGACCTTTTGTTTTTCTGTGATGTTATAAGGTCTTCGACCTGTTTCTTGTTTGTCTAACCCAACTTGAAAATCCATTGAGCTAAACGATAATTATCATCAAATCGGAATTTATGTAAATTTATTCCAATTTGAAGCATATGAACCTTATTTTCAAGTTGGGTTAATTCGCATCCATCATTTTGGAATTAAGAAATTTGGTATTGCTCAGGCTGATAAGTCCTTTGATACTTTTTTTAACTATTTTAAAAATATTACTGAGCTCCCATTTGCTTTTGAATCTGTGGATTAAATAAATGCGGGATATAGTAGGTGTCCTTGTGGTTTTGACACTAAATATTACCGAATCAATGACAATAAGGTGGAGATAATGGCAATTCTTGGAATGCAAGATTTGAAAAATATTCTTTAACCCAAATCACAATTACTATCATTTGACCACTCGCAACCATTGTGTATCATAGCCAGAAACCAATCGGATGGTATAAATTCCCGATGCCCACTGGTCTGTGGCGATTTTGGTCGTGTTCGAATTCAAAATTTGTTCGTGAATCAATTGTCCTCTTATATCAAAAATATTACAAATAATGCTATTGTAACCCGAGCGGTGTTCAATATACAAGTAGTCGTTGGTTGGATTGGGATAGGCTTTAACCATTTGTAACGCGTGGTTTTCTATACTTGCTGTCGTAATATTTTGAGTTGATGTGATGGTACCACAGTCATTTGTTGCGTCTAAAGAAACGGTATAATTGCCCGAATTTGCATAGTTATGCAATGGATTGGCTTCCGTTGAGGTTTGTCCATCGCCAAAATGCCATAAAAGGCTGGTGTAATCGGTCGATAGATTGGTAAACTGATAGCTAAAACTACCCAAATCGCTAAAAGAAAAATTCGCGGTTGGGTTTGGATTTACACTTGCTGTAACTTGAGTGAGCGGGCTGGCACAAGAGACGTATTCTATTTCCCAATCGTAAAAGAAGTAGTAGTAGCGTGAGTTACTAGCTGTATTACCAGTAATTTGTAACACATTTCCAATTTGATATGGATAGGGCAGTTGTGCACTTGTTGATGATCCATTTCGGTACAAATTTGGAGCAGCACCAGCTTTTAGAGTGTAATCGGTACCTACTGGTATGTCCCAGTTGAGTTCTACCCGGCTTTCGCCGTTGGGTATGTTAAACGACTGACTATAAATAATCTGATTGCTTTGGTTGGTTAAACTAATGGTTCGGTTGGCTTGGCCGTTGGCATATACCTTAACGCTTTTTAGGGTTAAGGGTTCTGTAACGCTAAAAATTTGGCCATGCGAGGTAGATAAGGTATAATTAGCACCTGTGCCCGATTGGTCTAATTTTCCGCCGTTTAACTGAACGTATTTTTGCTCATTGACCCAAAAATTTGTGGTTTGTGTCAAATTGCTGGTAAAGCTCATGCCGGTATCTAAAAGCTGTCCCGAAGGAGCGTCGAACCATTGCAATATTCCATTACTATTTGCTGTGGCAGTAAGCGTAATATCGCCTTGGCCACATCGAGCTACGTCCGAAGCCGTGGGTGCCGAGATAAGTTGATCGACCACAATGTTTTGGCTTTCGGTATCGGATCCACTACAATTCTGAACTGTAATTTGTACATCATATGTGCCGTTGTGGGTCAACCACAAAGTGTCGATGTTTTGATTCGATAAGGCTTGCCCATCGATGGTCCATTGACAAGTGCTACCACCGCCCGAGGTGTTGGTAAGAATGTAGGCCGCAGAGCATTCGTCGATTAATTCGGAGCTCAATGAGGCTGTAGGAGCTAGAGGAGACAATTGCACATTTAAATCGGTCGATCCATAGTTAACCACCGAAAGGGTATTAAAAGTTTGTGTTTGGTATCCATTTGCCGATACCTGCACCGTGTAGGTTCCCCCATAAACTGGACGATGGAAATTTCCCAGTGGCAATTCGCTGTATACAAAAGAGTTGTCCCTGTCGTGACCAATTAACTCAATTTTTGCGGCTATGGGTGTGCCGGTGCAAGCATCACTTACAATACCTCTAAATCCATATTTTGCTTGTTCGAGTAGAGCCAGCATCGCGTCGCGATTGTATACCCAATGGGTGGGTAGTTCGTCGCTACTAAGCTGTTTGTCCGACGAAAGCTCTAAGGTTAATTCTCGGCCATTGTGATAGTAATTCACATAATCTTGTCGACTGCCAAACACATAGTACCAGTCGGCTCCATTGGTCACGCCCGAATTTTCGACATCGGTTAGATACGATGAATTGGTGGTTTTGGCTAGATTTGCATATTCATGCGAAATCATTTGCCACCAGACCGAATCGGCACTATGGTTATCGACAGATTCCCAAGAATCCCATGGGTAATTGACTACTTCGGCACCACCGTGGGTATTGGCACCCATCGTGAATCGATTTTGAGCCAAAAAGTTCATCATATCGGTAGTTTCGATCGGCCATGAGCTGCCGTCGGGGTGATCGCCTTCGACGGGATTGGGAAAGTTTCGGTTTAAATCGACTCCATTGGCTGCATATCGGCGCGAACTGGATATATTGTTATCGCCACCATAATAGGTCCCATCGGGATTGGTGTCTGGCGATATCCATATTTCGATTTGATTCACTAAATCGGCTACATCTGGATTGCTTGCATATTGCGAGAGTAAATAATCGGCCAAACGAAGCAACAATACAAAGCCAGTTATTTCGTCGCCGTGCATGGTTCCACTGTAGTAAAACTCAGGTTCAAACTCGTCGTCATCGGGGTTGTCGGTAATTTTAAGGGCTAAAATGAGCCGTCCATTTTGCGAGTATCCAATGGTATCGAGGCGACATAAATTGGGGTAGTTGCTAACAAAATTTTGCATCATTTGTAAATAGACCGAGTAGGTGGGGTAGCGGTCCCAATTGCTCATTTGAGACACCGTGGTGGCTAGATTCAAAACGTTGACCGCTCGGTTTTGTAACAAACTGTAGGGGTATTGGTGCTCTAAAAATGCGTCGATTTGTCGTTCGCTAAGGTAAGCCGTAACAAGACCTTCTTTTACGTTGTCTATCGATATTTCGCGTGAAAGTGCTTTAAGTTTTATAGGGTCTTTTTCGACAAATTGAACCACAGCTTGTCCCTTGGTTTGTATGACTTGTCGAAGGGGTAAATCTGTATTTTGTGCCCATGCAAATGGATTGGCAAAAAATAAAACTAATAGTAATTGTAGCTTTCTCATAGCGTTTTTTTATGGTTTACGACCTATTTAGTTGTTTTATAGCTAGTATTAATAAAGTTCTTAGGTCAATAAAATACGACGATAAATTATTCAGAATACGTATTAAAATGCCCTATATCCTTATTTGTAGTAAAGTTATCATTTTCAATCGAATTGGCAATAAAAAAGCCTGTCTTTTTAAAACAGGCTTTAAGTTTGAAATACTTTGTTATTATTTTAATTGGGCAATTTCTTTATCTGAAAATCCTGTAGATTTTATAATTGTTTTAATATCAACACCATGTTTTAAAAGATTTTTAACATTTTCTATCGATTATTCTATTTTCTTTCGCTCTTGTTTATT
>DYOK01000299.1 GCA_020720565.1 Acetofilamentum sp. | reverse complement strand
ATTAGATAGTAAGTCACTCTGCTATATCCGCTCATGCGAGGGTACTTGTACGGTACCCTTTCTTTTTTGTGCTAATTCTCATTTGATAAATCCAACTTGTGGTTTACCTTTGTAGCTTTTCAAAAAATTTAATAAATTATGAGTCAAAACACAATAAGCACAGGAGGCGAATTTTTGGTAAAAGATGTCGATGCATCACAAATATTTATTCCAGAAGAATTTAACGAAGAACAAAGAATGATTTTGCAAACCTGCTACGATTTTCTCGAAGCAGAAGTCATTCCCAATTTAGATAAAATAGACAACAAAGAAAATGGCATTATGCGACAATTGATTGCCAAAGCCGGCGAATTGGGATTGTTAGGCATAGCTGTACCCGAAGCTTATCAAGGCTTTAATCAATCGTTTTTAACTACCATGTACGCTAACGAGGCCATTGGATCGTCCTTCTCGTTTGCGGTTGCCTTTATGGCACACACAGGTATCGGAACATTGCCTTTGCTGTATTATGGTAACGAAGCACAAAAACAACGTTACATTCCTCAAATGGCCAGTGGCGAAATGCCTGCGGCCTATTGTTTGACAGAACCAAACGCGGGTTCTGATGCCAACTCAGGAACCTCAAAAGCCACCTTGTCTGCCGATGGCAAACACTATATTTTGAACGGACAAAAAATGTGGATTTCGAATGGTGGATTTGCCGATTTGTTGACCGTTTTTGCAAAAGTTGACAACGACAGAGTTTTAAGTGCATTTTTAGTCGAAAGTGCTTGGGAGGGTGTAACCATTAACCCCGAAGAACATAAAATGGGTATTAAAGGCTCGTCTACCGTACAATTGTTTTTTAACGACGTTAAAGTTCCTGTAGAGAATCTGTTAGGCAAAAGGGGAGAAGGATTCCGTATCGCACTCAATATTTTACATATTGGACGTATTAAATTAGCCTCAAATAGCATTGGGTCTGCAAAACGAACCATTAACTATGCAGTAAATTATGCAAACGAACGAAAACAATTTGGCAAAGCCATTGCCAATTTTGGAGCCATTCAGCACAAATTGGCTCAACAAGCTATTTTAACATACGCAGCAGAATCGGCCGTTTATAGAGCCAGCAAAAACATTGACGATGCTATTGCTAAATACGAACACGAAGGTCTAGAACATGGCGCAGCCCATATCGAAGGTTCTGCTCAATATGCGGTTGAATGTGCATTGTTAAAAGTATATGGTTCAGAGGCTCTCGACTTTGTAGTGGACGAAGCCGTTCAAATTTATGGTGGTATGGGTTATTCTGCCGATATGCCCGTTGATAGAGCTTACAGAGATTCACGAATCAATCGTATTTTCGAAGGAACCAACGAAATTAACCGATTATTAGTAGTAGATACTGCCATCAAAGATGCTCAAAAAGGTAAATTCGATTTGATGGGGCCCGCCGCCGAAGTAATGTCGGAAATTGATAATTTGAAGCCAAGCTTAAAAGGAAACGAAGATTACTTTGCTGAGAAAAAAGTATATATCAAAAACTTTAAGAAAGCCTGTTTAATGGCTATTTATAGCATGCAAGATAGCTTAAAACGTCAATTGGCCACCGAACAAGAAATTATGATGAATGTAACCGATATGATCATTCAAACTTATGTGACTGAATCAACTTTGTTACGTGTCGAAAAATTACAACAACTCAAAGGCGAACAAGCTGTAATGTTACAAAAAGACCTATTAGATGTATTAATTTATGATGCAGCAGCTTCGATTGCTAAATCTGGACAGGATGCAATTTATGCTTTTGCCGAAGGCAATTCTGACAAGCTAATTAAAGCACTAACTCATTTTACTACTGTTAAAGGTATCAATACCAAAGAAGCACGACGTAGAGTCGCTTTATATATGATTTCTGAAAATAAATTTAAGTTATAAAAAATAGAAGTTCTTAAAAAGCTGCATTATCAAAATAGTGCAGCTTTTTTTGTAAAAAAAGGATTAAGGTCTTCGATCTTTCTCTCGGTTTCGAAACTGACCATTTATCAAGTTTTTAAGTTATACCAAAAACATCTTCAAACAATCGAAACATAAGGCTCTTATACCGAAAGCATATCTGTAATACTGCGTTCCGTATGATCGAAATTCCAAAAGAAATTGGACTAAACCCAGAATCAGCACCGGCCTGTCGCCCCGATGTTCAGCCTGTCCCCAAAACCACCACCGGCCTGAGCGTTACAGCTTGCGAAGCCCTGACCGATACTGCCGGATTTGGTGTTAAAA
>DYOK01000057.1 GCA_020720565.1 Acetofilamentum sp. | reverse complement strand
TAAATTTTAGAACCACATAAAAAACCTCATAAACTAACTTGCGATAACAAATACCGCATTATAAAACTTGCAACGCTTAACAATTAACACATCATTCATCAACAATTATCTATATGAAATTCAAAAGATTAGATATTCACAATCTGCACATAGCAGTTTACGAAAGCGAAGGAACTGGCACTCCGGTTGTGTTTTTACACGCCAACAGCATTGGGGCAGCCGAGTTTTATTGGCAAATGATGAGCGAAGAGGGGCAAAAGTACCGCTTTATTTCCATCGATATGCCAGGGCACGGGGCTTCCGATTTTTCGTTCCAACCCGATAAACATTACAATTTAGCCGCCATTTCTGATATTATGTCAGCCGCAATAGGGCATTTAGACTTCGACCAATGTATCTTGTGCGGGCATGGTTTAGGGGCACATTTGGCCATTCGGGTAGCTGCTAAATCAGACAAAGTCAAGGCTTTAATGTTGGTGGGTGCGGCACCTTTGCATTCGTATCAGCATCTCGAAGAGGCATACAAAGTGGACGAAGTGTTTAAACTGTTGGCCAAAGGACCACTCAACGAGGCTGAAGTCAGCATTCTGGCACAGCTATTTGTCAGCAGCGACGACGTGGCCGAAATTATGTTTGTTGATAATATCAAAAATACCGACCCCAACTTTAGAATATGGATGCACCGTAGTTTTGCCAACGACCAAACCAACGATTTTAATATACTCAGGACACTTAAAATTCCGATTACCTTGCTCAATGGCGACAAAGACCGCATCGTCAGAAAAGAATATTTAGAAAGCAATGCCATCAAAGAATTGCTATGGCGAAATAAGGTTCAATATATTTCGGAAGCCGGAAATACACCGATATGGGAAAAATATAAAGTTTTTAACTACTTTTTGGAACAGTTTATCCTTTTTTGCGTTTAATTCGACATTGTTTTAAAAAAATCCAAATAACACGCAATCGAGTACTCTATTATTAGTATATTTGCGTTTCGAAAAAATATTTGGAAAATTAACAAATTATAACAAACTTTAACCTTCCCAAATCTACTCGCTAAAAACTTTATAGCTGGATTGATTAAATATTGTAAATTGTTCAATGTAAAGCACTGAAAGATAATCAATTATAAAAAACACAAGGCGTCAGAACTTATCAAAATCAACTATATGTGTGATACCAAAGAAAATGCAGGGGCATCGAGACTGGACTTTCTCAAGTCAGGTTTATTGGCAGGTGCAGCTGCTGTAACGGGCGTCAATTTGCTCAGCTCGTTTACTCCGATCGAAACCTCGAGCGAACAAAAAGTAAAGGTTCTTACTCCCGACGGACATATTGTCGAAGTGGAAGAAGCCAAAATGGTTCCGGTTCGAGAAATTAAACAAGAGCTCGGCTTAACCGAACTTCAACAACGTGGTCGCGAAGGAATTGCAGGAAAGCATTGGGTCATGGTAATAGATTTGGCCAAATGCCGAAATGCTCGTAAATGTATGGAGAGTTGCCAAAATGCTCACCATTTAAAGCCAGAGCAGCACCATATCAACGTATTACAAATGCAAGATGGGGAACACACGGCACCTTATTATATGCCAAAACCCTGTATGCACTGCGACAACACACCTTGTACTAAAGTTTGCCCCGTCGACGCTACATTTAAACGTCAAGACGGCATAGTGCTTATCGACAACGAGCGTTGCATTGGTTGTAGATTCTGCGTTGCTGCTTGTCCTTATTCTGCACGCGTATTTAACTGGACAGAAACCCTCGACGAGAAAAATAGTTACAATGCACCTTACAATATCGAATTGAACGTTCCTCAGAAAAAAGGAACCATTTCGAAATGTCTATTTAGTGCCGACCGCTTGCGCGAAAACAAATTACCTTATTGTGTTTCGGCTTGTCCAAACGGAACATATTGGTTTGGCGATATGAACGAAGATGCTGTAACAAACGGTACAACAGGCGAAACCGTAAGATTCTCGGAATTAATCGAGAAAAACGATGCTTATACTTTGCTTCCCGAATTAGGCACCAAGCCCAATGTCTATTATTTGCCGGCCAAAGACCGTCAATTCCCATTCGACCCCGAAGACAAAAAGAAATTGAACGAAAGTCATAAACACTAAAAATAAGTATCATGTCCGGAATGTTAAATAAAGAAGAAAGTAAATCTCGGTTCGATAAAATTGCCGACGACTTGATTCGTCCAATGACTAAAAACGATGGTCTAAGTTTACAGATTTGGATTTTTTTATTGGTCACAGTCCTATCATTATTTGGCTATGCCTATTTTTTACAATTACGCGATGGATTAGGCGTAACAGGATTGCACGATTATGCTTCGTGGGGAATGTACATATCTAATTTTGTGTTTTTTGTGGCCTCTTCGTTGGTAGGGATGCTTATCACTGCCGTATTGGGTTTGATAGGAATAAAATGGATTACACCCATTGCACGTATTGCCGAAATAGTAGCTGTGGCATTTGCCATGATGGCAGGTTTAGTGATTGTGTTCGACATGGGACGTCCCGATCGGTTACTTAACGTATTTATATATGGTCGCTTACAGTCGCCCATTGTATGGGATTTAACCGTAGTAACAAGCTATACCATCATCAGTTTATTGTTGTTGATTTTACCTTTGATACCAGATTTGGCCATTATTAAACGTCGATTACCAAATGCTCCTAAGTGGCAATTGTTACTCTGGAATATTTTATCTTTTGGTTTTGTGGGTACACCTGCACAATACAAATCGATTCACAAAATGGTTAGAGTACTATCGATTTTAATAGTCCCAGTTGCTTTAGCCATCCATACCGTTACATCGTGGTTGTTTGCTTCAACTTTACGTCACGGATGGGACAGTACCATTTTCGGACCTTACTTTGTTTCCGGTGCTTTTGTAGCCGGCGTGGCCTGGGTAATTTTAGCCATGTATTTTTTCCGACACCAGTACAATCTAAAAGCTTATTTACACGACGAAGTGTTCGATAAAGTAGGTAAATTATTGGTATTAGTATCTTTGGTTTATTTGTACTTCAATATTAATGAGTTTTTAGTTCCCGCATACAAAATGAAAGCCGGCGACGACCACCACATTTTGACACTGTTTACAGGTTCATGGGCAGGTTTATTCTGGTTCTCTCAAATTTTCGGGAATATATTGCCCATCATTCTATTACTGTTTAAGCGTATGCGCAAGCCTGGTTATATGTTTACCATTGCCCTTTTAGTTATTATGGGTGCGTGGATAAAACGATATATTATTGTGGTGCCCACTCAATTGCATCCGCATTTGCCCATTCAAAATGTTCCAGAAGCATTTCATGTTTATACGCCAACTGGGCCAGAGATCGCCATTACCCTAGGTACTATTGGTATGGCCATTTTAATTATGACCATCTTAGCCAAAATTTTCCCTGTTATTTCGATATGGGAAACAGCCGAAGAGGCAGGAGTCGATCACGAAACTATTAACCAATAATGCCGACAGAATATGAATCGCTATAATACTTTAAAACATATCGCATTAGCGCTTACACTTACAATAAGCAACATAGGTTTTTCGCAAGAATGGACGGTACCCGAAGATGCCAAATCGGTTGTAAGTAGTGTGCCTTTTAGTGAAATGACTCAGCAACAAGGCAAAGACTTATTCAATGCCAATTGTAAATCGTGCCACGGAGCCATTGGAGCCAATGCACCGCTTCCGTTAAATCCGAGTCCTGGCGATCCTGCTTCGGAGCGTTTTGCAGCTCAAGTCGATGGCGCTTTGTTTTTCAAAATCACCAACGGACGTGCGGGCATGCCCTCGTTTAAAAATACTTTGTCAGATGCAGACCGATGGGCTTTGATATCGTATATCCGCACATTCCACCCCAACTACAAAGGAGCTGTTGCCGAAAACCCATCAGCAGTCAATACGTTTAAAGGGGGTAACATTCAAATGAAAGTATCTTTCGACGACGAAAAGCATATGGCCACTGTCAATCTCAGTGGAACAGAGAATGGTTCTGTAGTTCCTGCAAGCAGCGTAAGAGTTGGAGCATTTGTTCAGCGCTATTTTGGACAGATGAAACTCGGAGAACCCATAAAAACAAATGCTTCGGGTGTAGCAACTTTCGAATTCCCAACCGATTTACAGGGCGATTCGATAGGGCAGCTTAAAATTATTTTTAAACTCATCGACGAGGACAAATATGGGCTTGTTGTTGCAGAACAAACCGTAAATTGGGGCGAAAAATTTGTGTATCAAAACCCACTCGATCAAAATGCTTTATGGGGTGACAGAACCGCCGTACCAACTTGGCTCTTATTAAGCTATTTTGGAGTTGTATTGTCGGTCTTTGCTGTAATCGGATGGGTTGTTTTACAATTATTGAAACTTAAGAATCTAAAATAAAGATATTTGCACAAATCTCATCAAAAATGGGGTTTGTGCGATTTGTTTTTTAAGTATTTTAGTATTAAATTAGAACTTTATGGTATTCGTCCTATTTATTTTTTTTAATTGACTATTTATCATACATATAGCTTAACAAAATACGATTTTATATTACACAAAAAACTAAAAAATATTGATATGAATATCTTTTATTTGCTTATCGGGGTCAGTTTATTTGCCGCACTTATATTTTTGGGTGCTTTTATTTGGGCTGTTAAATCGGGGCAATTCGAAGACGGCTACACCCCGTCGGTGAGAATATTATTCGACGACGACGAAATTGACACCCCTAAACAAACTAACGAAGAGAAATTACACCAATAATTATATAGCTTATGGAATTACAGAAGTATTACTACGACAACAAGATTGTGAAGTGCTTTATCTTAGCCACCATCATATGGGGAGTGGTTGGGGTATTGGTTGGACTGATTGCTGCATTGCAATTGGCTTGGCCCATGTTTAACTTTGACACCGAGTTTTTAACTTTCGGACGTGTCAGACCTGTACACACCAACGCCATTATATTCGCGTTTGTGGGTAATGCCATTTTTGCAGGAGTTTATTATTCTATGCAGAAATTATTAAAAACCAGAATGTTTAGCGATGTGCTGAGCAAAATTAATTTCTGGGGTTGGCAATTAATCATTGTAGCGGCAGCGGTTACATTGTTGAGCGGCATTTCGACCGGTAAAGAATATGCCGAGTTGGAATGGTGGATCGACATTATGATTGCTGTGGTTTGGGTGGTGTTCGGATGGAACATGATCGGAACCATGATTGTCAGACGTGAGAAACACATTTATGCCGCAATTTGGTGGTATGTAGCCACATTTATCGGTGTAGCGGTTTTACACGTTGTAAATTCTTTTGAATTGCCTGTTACCTTCTTAAAAAGCTACTCGCTTTATGCCGGTGCTCAAGACGCCGTAGTACAATGGTGGTATGGTCACAATGCAGTTGCATTTTTCTTGACCACTCCATTCTTAGGTTTGATGTATTACTATTTGCCAAAAGCAGCAGGTCGACCTATTTATTCTTATAAATTGTCCATTATTCACTTCTGGGCATTGATTTTTATTTACATGTGGGCCGGTCCACACCATTTGTTGTATCAGGCTTTACCCGATTGGGCACAAGCATTAGGAGTAACATTCTCTATTATGTTATTAGCACCATCTTGGGGCGGTATGATCAATGGATTGTTAACGCTTCGCGGAGCTTGGGATCGTGTTCGCGACAGCGCCACACTTAAATTTATGGTAGTTGCTGTTACAGCTTACGGTATGTCCACTTTCGAGGGGCCTATGATGTCGTTAAAAAACGTCAATATGATTTCTCACTTTTCCGATTGGACAATTGCTCACGTTCACATAGGTGGAATGGGATGGAATGGAGGTTTAACTTTTGGTATGCTCTATTTCATGATTCCCAGATTGTGGAAAACAAAATTGTTTAGCGAAAAATTGGCCAATACCCACTTCTGGTTAGCTACTTTAGGAATGCTTATTTACGCCATACCATTGTATTGGGCTGCAATCACCCAATGGTTGATGTGGAGAGAATATTCACCAGAAGGTTATTTAGCTTACCCTAACTTTTTAAGCACTGTAACACAAATTTTACCGATGTACATGTTTCGTTCATTAGGCGGACTGTTATTCTTAATCGGATTTTTATTGATGGTTTACAACCTCTACAAAACCATGGCAGCCGGCACATTTACCAACGAAGAAGAAGCCCAAGCACCTGTCTTAGATAATTCACAATCTCGCAAAGACGCCAGAGAAACACAACATCGTTGGATTGAACGCAAACCGGTTTGGTTTTCTATAGCAGCCTTTATTGCATTGGCCATAGGTGGAGCTGTTGAGATTATTCCAATGGTTTTTGTTAAGAGCAATGTCCCTACAATTTCTACGGTTACACCATACACGCCACTTGAATTGGAAGGTCGCGATATTTATGTCAGCGAAGGTTGCTATACTTGTCACTCACAAATGGTACGTCCATTCCGTTGGGAAACCGACCGATATGGCGAATATTCAAAAATTGGCGAGTTTGTTTATGACCATCCATTCCAATGGGGATCTCGAAGAACTGGTCCAGATTTGGCACGTACCGGTGTGGTTGGTGGTCCAATGTACAAAAATGCGGCATGGCATTATAAACATTTCGAAAATGCCCAATCCGTAAGCGACGGTACTATTATGCCAAATTATCCTTGGTTTGCCGAACAAACAGTTAACACAGAGGTGACCCCTGCCAAAATTAGAGCCATGCAAACTTTAGGTGTTCCTTACCCCGAAGGTTACGATACAAAAGCAGTTGCCGACTTAATGGCTCAGGGACAAACTATTGCAGACGAGTTAAAGCAAAACAATATCGATGTCGTACCTAACGCTAAAGTAGTGGCTGTAATTGCATACTTGCACAAGTTGGGGCGTGACATTTCGAAAAAAGAATAGTTAACCATGAAATTTGTAAGTTATTTACTCGAAGATGTAGCCGGAATACAAGTGTATTACATTGTAGGCTTGTTTATATTTATAAGCTTCTTTTTAGTGGTTTTGTATCGAACATACAAAATGCCAAAGTCAGAGGCCGAAGAAATTTCGCATGTTGTTTTCGATGATGATGAGTTGATACAAAATCAGCTATCGAAAGCCGCAGCATCCAAAATACAACGATAGTGTTTTTAACATAAATAGAAAAAATTATGACAAACGATCAAAATCATATTCAAGACGAATATTTCCACGACGAAAATCTCGATAAAAAGTTGATGGATCACGACTATGACGGCATAAAGGAGTTGGATAATCCTGCACCGGCATGGATCATGGCCATTTTTTACATTACCATCTTTTTTTCGGTAATGTATGGTGCTTACTACTTTTGGTTTAGCCAAGGCCCCACTCAAGACCAAGAATATTTGGCCGAGGTAAATGAATATAATACCAAATTTGGACAAAAAGAGAACAACGCTCCCGAAGCTTTGACTATCTTAACCAACGAAGCCGACATAGCCGAAGGTATGGCATTTTATCAGGCCAATTGTGTGGCTTGCCACGGTGCCAATGGCGAAGGTGGTGTGGGTTCAAATTTAACCGACGCCAATTGGATCCATGGTTGCGATATCGCCTCAGTAGCTAAAATCGTCAAAGATGGCGGGCCAAACGGAATGATGAGTTATAAGCAACATGGCGATAAAAAAATACAACAAGTCGCCAGTTATGTGCTTACCAAATTAAAAGGCACCAATAAGCCTGGTAAAGAATTGCAAGGCGAAGCTTGCCAATAAGTTATTAGTTTTTAGTAGATTGTTGGGGGAGCTTTGCCAAGAGCAGGCTCCTCTATTTTTTTTTAAAAAAATGAGTGAAGATATTTCATTTAGAGATCGCCCAATTAATTTGGACGCTCAAGGCAGACGCAAGTGGGTTTATGCCAAAAATCCTACAGGTAAATGGTTTAAAAACCGTACCTTTTTTACCCTAATTTGGATGAGCTTTTTTATTGGAGCTCCCTTTATAAAAATAGGCGGTGAACCTTTTATGTTGCTCGATATTGTGAATCGAAAATTTATCATTTTCGGTGCTATTATTTGGGCACAAGACACATTCATCATGGCTTTGCTCATGTTGTCGTTTGTGTTTTTTATCCTTTTATTTACCGTTACATTCGGTCGAATATGGTGCGGTTGGGCTTGCCCGCAAACTATCTTTTTGGAAATGATTTTCCGAAAAATTGAATATTGGATCGAAGGCGATTTTAAAGAACGCCATAAACTGGATCAAGCCCCTTGGACTGGAGGTAAAATATTTAAAAAAACTATCAAACACATTTTGTTTATTGTAGTGTCCATATTTCTGACCAATGTGTTTTTGATGTGGTTTACAGGCCCTAACCGATTATTCGAAATTATCACCGACCCTATAGGGCTTCATACACAAGGGTTTGTGGCTATGTTGATTGTTTCGGCTATTTTTTACTGGATTTATTCTTTCTTTCGCGAACAAATTTGCACCATGGTTTGCCCCTACGGGCGAATGCAAGGCGTACTACTCGATAAAAAGTCGGTTATTGTGGCTTACGACTACAAACGAGGCGAGCCCAGAGGAACCAAAGAGGGTGGCGATTGTATCAATTGTCAGCAATGTATTTCGGTTTGTCCGACAGGCATCGACATCCGAAATGGTACCCAGTTAGAATGTATCAATTGCACAGCTTGTATCGACGCCTGCGATTCGGTTATGACCAAGGTGAAGAAACCCAAAGGTTTAATTCGTTTCGACAGTATCGAAGGTATCGAAAAAGGACATAAATCTATTTGGAATGTCCGAAACAAAGCTTATTCTGTTGTTTTGGCTATACTTTTAGGATTTTTCTTTGTGATGCTATTTACACGCTCCGATGTCGAAACCACCTTGCTAAGAGCTCCAGGTACTTTAAGCATCATCACAGCCGAGGGTAAAGTATTGAATATCTACAATATGAAGATTGTCAATAAAACGCACCGACAAATGCCACTCGAAATTAGATTATTGTCGCACAAAGGAACCGTTAAACGTTCGAGTCAAGCAGCTTTAATAATTGATAATCAATCTACAGTGGAAGGTGTTTTACTGATCGAAATAGAACCAAGTGAACTCTCAAAAGGAAAAAATAAAATCGAATTGGGTGTTTTTGTTAATGGTGAACAATTGGAAACAGTCAAAGCTGGCTTTTTAGCTCCATAATTCACCAAAAAACAGCTTTATCATGATTTAGATTGATAAAGCTGTTTATCTTTAAGGGTTTCGTCCCATTGATGTATTTATAAACGTGAAATGTCATGTTTTATTTACGTAAAAACGGAATAAAGTCTTAGTTAAAAATCCAATATTTTAGGTCGATGACCATAATTTTTTTAATGTTCAAATTATGAAATTTACTTGGGGAACCGGAATTTTTATTTTCATCATGTTATTTCTAGCCGCTATGGGCACATTTGTGTTCTTTGCTTTTCAACAAGATGTTAATTTGGTGAGCAGTGGCTATTACGAGAAAGGCGTTGTTTTCGACGACGAACGAGCTAAATCGGATAGAGGAACCACCAAAGTAGATTTTTTTGCGTTCGAATCCGGCACTGATTATATCGACTTTAAAGTCGACTCTGCTTATTTTGAGCAAGCCGATTCAATAAAAATCCAACTGTATAGACCAAGCGATCGCCATTTAGATAAGCTTCTTGTTGTCGACCAACCGATGGTATCGATACCAAATAAAGACCTCCAGCATGGCCGATATATTATTAAATGGTCGTGGTACGTTAATAACGAAATGTATTACTTGGAACAAACTTTAATGCTTAAATAAGTAGCTAAGTATTTAGTTGTTAGTATTTGCGTAATTTAAAATCGGGTTTTTTTAAGAAAGAATACAGATATACTGTTGGTTAAAAAAAATCAAAAATAGGTCGAAGACCTTAAATTAGAGATTGTTAAATTATTAAATAGGTCGAGGATCTTACTTATGATGAATTTTGATATTACACAAAACATAACCATTTTTAGTGGTTTATTTCTTGGGTTTGCCACTTCGTTTCATTGTGTGGGCATGTGCGGCCCAATAGTTATTTCCTTACCTTTACCCGGACAATCGCGATGGCAGCAAGCTCTGGGGGGCGTTTTGTATAACCTCGGCAGAGCAGTAACCTATGGGCTCATGGGTGTGGCTTTTGGTTTATTGGGACAAGGTTTAAGCACCTTGGGTTTCCAGAAAATGGTATCGATAATTGCCGGTACTTTGATGATTGCCACTGCTTTTTTCCCATCACTATTTAAATTCTCAGATAGCCTCGACCATGGCTTGTACCGGACTGTTGGTAGTGTTAAACGTGCACTCAAACATCTATTGAATATTCGTTCATACAGTGGATTATTTCTTATCGGTGTGTTAAATGGATTGTTGCCCTGTGGACCTTTGTACTTTGCCGTAATGGTTTCGGCTGGTACGGGAAATGTAATCGAATCGTCACTTTTTATGGTGATGTTTGGCATAGGCACCATGCCTTTGTTGTTGGCTGTGGCCATGTTGGGCAATGTCATCAGCGTAAAGTTACGCAATCGTATCAACAATTTTATTCCGGTGATTATGGTTGTTATGGGTATTCTGTTTATTCTGAGAGGCTTAAGTTTAGGCATTCCATATTTGAGTCCGCCCGACGATAAGCTCAATAGAGTTATGAAAGATGGACAAAAAACGGTAGAAAAATATGAGCAATTGCACGACACAACTCAAAAAACATCGAGCGACACCGCCAAAAGCAAACATATGGGTGAGCACGAAGGCGGTCACTAATTGCGAATGTAATGGAAGATAATAAATGTGTACATTGTGGTGCCGACTGTGGTAAAAATCCGGTAGAATGGAATGGCATGAAGTTTTGTTGTAATGGCTGCAAAACGGTTTACCAATTGCTTAACGAAAAAAAGCTATTCAAATACTACGATATTCAGCCGATGCCAGGCATCAGAACGGAACAAAACGAGTTCGAAAGCAAGTACGCCTATCTCGATAGAGAAGATATTCAAGACAAAATATTCGAGTTTAGAGAGGGTGCTATGGCAAAGGTTAAATTCTACATTCCGGTCATCCATTGTGCCTCTTGTATTTGGTTGATCGAGAATTTACACACACTACATGCAGGTGTGCAAAGTTCGAGAGTTAATTTTATTAAAAAAGAAGTTAGTATTACCATTCATACCCAAGAAATTAGTTTGCGCCAATTGGTCGAACTTCTGGCTTCTATTCACTACACTCCTGAGGTATCCTTGCAATCGCTAGAAACCGAAACTTCGGATCAAAGCGATAAAAAATTATTATTTAAGCTGGGCGTTGCCGGATTTGCATTTGGAAATGTCATGTTGTACAGTTTGCCCGAGTATTTCAATGGAGGCGTACCTGTCGAAGATGGTTTGGGATCGTTTTTAGGCGTGCTCAGTTATATCATGACCTTCCCTGTGGTGTTTTATAGTGGTCAAGATTACTTAATTGCCGCCTATAAGAATGTGCAAAAGAAAGTGATTACCATCGATTTACCCATTGCTTTGGGCATTATTGCGTTGTTTCTGGTTACCTCGTACAAAGTTTTGTCGGGCACCAGCGGAGGATATTCCGACAGTTTAACTGGCTTGATTTTCTTTTTAACCTTAGGTAAGTACTATCAAAGTCTGACCTACAATGCCTTATCGTTTGAGCGTGATTACAAATCGTACTTTCCGGTGGCCGTAACCAAATGGTTTAATGGGGTAGAATCGAGCGTTTTACTTAGCGAAATACTAGCCAGCGATGTGCTTTTAATTCGAAACAAAGAATTGATTCCTGCCGATTGTGTTTTAAGCGAAGGCATGGCTTTAATTGACTACAGCTTTGTAACGGGCGAATCGAAACCTGTAAAAAAAGAAATTGGTGAGTTCATCTATGCCGGTGGACGTCAGACAGGAGGTGCCATAAAAGTAAAGGTCGAAAAAGCCGTCGAACAATCGCACTTAACCAAATTGTGGAACGAAGACGAAAGCCACAAACATCCCAAAGCATCACTATCAAAAATTGTCGATAAAGTCAGCCACTATTTTACCATTGTGGTTTTGATTATTGCTTTAGGAGGAGCCGCTTTTTGGTGGTGGCACGACAGTATCGAAGAAGCCATTTTTATTTTTAGTGCCGTATTAATCGTGGCTTGTCCTTGTGCATTGGCCATGTCGATACCGTTTACCTTTGGCAACACCATGCGTTTGTTTGGAAATGCAGGTTTGTATTTGAAAAATGTCGAAGTAATCGAACGATTGCATCAAGTCGATACCATTGTATTCGATAAAACGGGCACTTTGACCCACCCCAATGTGGATGATATTCGATTTGTAGGCACAAGCTTAACCGAGCACGAAAAAGCGATGGTCTTGGCCATGACCATTCCTTCGACCCACCCTTTAAGTCAGGCTTTAGCTCAATATTATCAACCACATGAGCGCATCGAAGCCGAGCAATTTGTCGAAATGTCGGGCAGAGGCAGCTATGGCATGGTTCAGCAGCACAGCCTACGTATCGGCTCCTTAAGTTTTGTCGATTCGAATCACGAGCACAAAGCAAGCACCAGTACTTTTTCCGAAGTCCATTTGGTGATTGACGAGATGTACAAAGGCTATTGGGAAATCCATAACAAATACCGCGAAGGTTTCGAACAGATTATTGGCAAATTGCAGAAAAACTTCGATTTATATGTACTTTCGGGCGATAATGAAGCCGAAAAGTCTTTTTTGGAACAACATTTCGATCCGACCCATTTGATGTTTAACCAAAGCCCACAATCGAAACGCGATTTTATAGCACAATTGCAAAACAAAGGCAAGGTGGTTTTAATGACGGGTGATGGTCTAAACGATGCAGGGGCACTGATGCAAGCCGATGTTGCACTGACCGTCGCCGACGATGTCTATCATTTTTCGCCTGCCGGTGATGCGATTTTAGAAGCCAAAAACTTCTCGAAATTGTACGATTTTAAAATCTTTACCAACACTTCGCTCAATATCGTTAAAGTAAGCTTTACCATTTCTTTCATGTACAATGTAATTGGAATCGGCGTTGCATTATCGGGTTGGTTATCGCCTGTAGTCGCTGCGATTCTGATGCCTGTAAGCTCGGTTTCGGTGGTTGCGTTTGCCACTTTTGTAACACGCTTTCTCGGGCGAAAATTAAACGACTAAGTTTGGAGACCAGATGTTGACATCTCCCTTGGCAAATCAATTGTCGTATTATTTATTTCGTTATTTTTGTGGTGTGGCAAGGATAATTTATTACAAATTAATTGGATATTCAAGCGA
>DYOK01000056.1 GCA_020720565.1 Acetofilamentum sp. | reverse complement strand
TCGTTTGAGTCGCTGGTGTAAAGTTAGCCGTGAGCACAGGTGGATTACACAGGCCATTGTCAACTACGCCAGGTCTATCGGCATCAATTACACCATTCATATACGCAGCTTGATCTGCTGAGAACATATTTTGACAAGATGCATAACTCATGTAATTTTCAAATTGATCGGGCAAGTCACCTGCTCCATCGTTACAAGTATTTGGGGCTGGACTTGGAGTGCAATCCGCAACATCCATATTGTCCGAGGCACTTGTTGGTATATCTGCCATCCCGTCGTCACCTGTACAATCTAGCATATCAGCCCAAATATGCTGCATACCTAAATAGTGCCCTATTTCGTGTGTTGCGGTCCTATTGGGAAAACCTCCATACAAACCAATTCCTATATCAGAATCCAACACCAATCCGTCAAATCCTTGGCCTGCAGCACCTGGTAAATAGGCATATCCTGCTGTTCCTCCACCAGCACCATTGGTAATATTACAAATCCAAACATTCATATATTGAGTAGGATCCCATGCAGGATCTCCATTTCCAGTAGTTCCTGCTGATGCTGGCCACGTCCCCGGCACTGGAACACCTGCCGCTAATTTCATTTCATCAGTTTCTGTGTTTGAATCAAAGAAATCTTCATTGGTGTCTACTCTAACAATTCCTGTTGTAACATTACCATTTGGATCCGTTTGAGCTAAACAAAAATTTAAGTTCACCCCACTGGCCACTCCAGTAAAAATTGCTCTTGTGTTACCAACATCAGGGTTTGTACGTGTATAATCTTGATTTAAAATATCGATTATTTCTTGGATTTCAGCATCTGAAACATAAACATCTGTAGCCGATGCAGGATTATAAATCACATGAAAAACTATTGTAATTCTGCGCACAGCATTTATCCCTCTATTGAGTTGACTTTGCTGCCATTGTTGAGCTGCTTTTGCATATATTTGTTTACGTTGCTCATATAGAACCCTATTTTGCCCCATATCGAGAAACTTATCATTTACATGTTCAAAAGCACATATTTTTCCATTGTGTTCGTGATGATCATGCGTTTGAGCTCTAAGGGTTAATGTGGACAAAGCCAATAGGAATGCAAGTAGAATGTGTTTCATATAAATAAATATTAGCAGAATATCTTTTTTTTATAATACGTATTAAGACGATAAGCTACCTGTTTTGGTTGCTTTCGTTTGACTTGTAAATTTATAAAAATATTATGACAATACAAGGCTTCTTTTAATTACTTTCGCAACATGCATTTTGAATACCTTAATGAGATAATTCCATATGGTCCATATTTGGCAATTTTGCTGATAATATCGGGCTTTGCTGTAGGTTTTATCAATACTTTAGCGGGAAGCGGCACCATTATCAATTATTGGTTTTTTCTTTATCTTGGTCTCGACCCAGGTATGGCTAACGGCTCTACTCGAATGGGTGTCATTATGCAAACGCTTGCAGCCTCGCTAACTTTTAAGCGTAGCGATGTGCTCGATATTAAAACAGGATTACGACTTGGTGTTCCAACCACATTGGGTTCTGTTTGGGGTGCACAAGTGGCCATTGGAATCGACAAAAGTGCTTTTAACTACATAGTTGGGGCTATGATGCTCATTATGTTGGTTTTGTTATTGATAAATCCGAACCGATGGATAGAGGGCAGCGCAGGGAAAGGTATTAAATTACCCTACCTTGCTCAGTTTATACTTTATTTAGCTATTGGATTTTATGGGGGCTTTTTACATATTGGTGTGGGGATTTTTCTTTTAGCTGCACTGGTACTTATATCGGGTTACGACCTATTGAGGGCCAATGCTTTAAAAGTTTTTATAGTGCTTATCTACAGTCCATTTGCTTTGGCCGTATTTATTTGGAATGGTCAAGTCGATTATGGGATGGCGATTCTGGCTTCGGTAGGTAATGTAGTGGGTGGAATATTGGCTTCTCGGGTTGCTGTAAAAAAAGGGGCACGATTTATTCATTGGTTTTTGGTAGCTATTCTCATTTTATTCTCTGCTCATACTTTCGGTTTATTCTAAAAAAAACGTTATACAAATTGCATAACGTTTTTTGTTTTAACCACGTGGTTTCGTGCTAAAATAAGCTCAATCATCGGACTAGACGATGCCTCTAAAGTATTCTATGGTTTTAATTAAACCTTGTTCCAACTGTACTACGGGCTCCCAATCGAGTTCTTTTTTTGCAAGTGTAATATCGGGTTGACGACGCGTTGGGTCGTCTTGAGATGGTGGTAAGTACACAATTTTAGAGCTGGTCCCTGTAAGCTGAATAACTTTTTCGGCTAATTCGAGCATGGTAAATTCGTTTGGATTACCCACATTAACTGGCCCAGTAAACCCATCGCGGGAATTCATCATTCGCATCATAGCCTCAACTAAATCATCGACATATTGAAAACTTCGGGTTTGAAGTCCATCGCCGTAAATAGTGATGTCTTTCCCTTGCAGAGCTTGAACAATAAAGTTAGAAACCACACGACCATCGTTGGGATGCATTCTGGGCCCATAGGTATTAAAAATTCGAATCACCTTAATATCTACTTTATTTTGAAGATGATAATCCATAAATAAAGTTTCGGCACTCCGTTTACCCTCATCGTAACACGAGCGAGGGCCCCAAGGATTGACATTTCCCCAATAGCTCTCAACTTGTGGATGTACATTGGGATCGCCGTATACCTCACTGGTCGAGGCTTGCAAGATTCTGGCTTTAATCCGCTTGGCTAGACCCAACATATTGATTGCTCCCATTACCGAAGTTTTAATGGTTTTGATGGGATTGTATTGATAGTGCACCGGTGACGCTGGACAGGCCAAATTGTATATTTGGTCTACCTCGATAAAGTATGGCATAGTGACGTCGTGTCGTACCAACTCGAAATATGGGTTATCGAGTAAATGAACCACATTTTTTTTAGAGCCTGTAAAAAAATTATCTAAACAAACTACCTCATTGCCTTCGTTCAGAAGTCTTTCGCACAAATGCGACCCTAAAAAGCCCGCACCCCCTGTTACTAAAATCTTTTTCATCAATATTTATATTACAGTCCTCTACTTAAATTTGAAATTTTAACCCAATTTAATAATTTTCAACTTTATTTATTATCGGGCTATTGTATTAATTTGTTCAGCTAAAAACGAATTAGACCTTTAATTACTTCCAGCACTAATACGATTCCATCAGATGAATAAAACAATTTAAGGAACATGCTTTTGGGCGCATTCCTTAAATTACTCAATATTAATTACCTTTTTTACCTATCGGCTCATAGTACCAACCCGCTTCTTTCAACTCGATTGGGTCATATATATTTCGACCATCAAAAATCAATTTATTTTTGAGTAGTTTTTCCATAATTTTCATATTGGGCATTCTAAACTCTGACCATTCGGTAATCACCACAAGGGCATCGGCATCAATTAATGCGTCGTACATGTCGCTGGCGTATTCAATTTTATCGCCTAATTTATGTTCGGTTTCCTTCATTGCAACTGGATCGTACGCTTTTACAGAACCACCCTCTGCCATAATTTTCTCGATAAATACCAATGATGGTGCTTCGCGCATGTCGTCGGTGTTGGGTTTAAACGACAGACCCCACAAGGCAATCTTTTTCCCTTTTAGTTGATGATTGAAGTATCTTGCCACCTTATTATACATCACCGATTTTTGACGATCGTTGACCGCTTCTACCGATTTTAAAATATCTAATGAATAACCGTTCTCGTCGGCAGTTTTAATCAGGGCTTTTACGTCTTTAGGAAAACAACTACCACCATATCCAGCACCTGGGTATATGAATTTATTTCCAATTCTGGTATCGGATCCTATTCCTAAACGCACATTCTTTACATCGGCACCCACTATCTCACATAAATTAGCGATGTCGTTCATAAACGAAATTTTGGTTGCCAACATAGAATTGGCGGCGTATTTGGTCATTTCGGCCGAAGGGATATCCATCATTAAAACGGGATGGTTATTCAATAAAAATGGTCGATAAAGTTTGCTCATTACTTTCTGTGCTTTTTCGGTATCGACACCCACAACAATTCGGTCTGGTTTTAGAAAGTCTTGTATGGCACTACCCTCTTTTAAGAACTCGGGATTTGAAGCCACATCGAATGTTAATTTAGATCCACGTGCATCGAGTTCTTTTTGGATGGTTTTTCTTACCCGTTCGGCTGTTCCAATTGGTACGGTACTTTTTGTTACCATCACCAAATAATCGTTCATGTGGCGGCCCACTTCTCGAGCCACTTCAATTACAAATTTTAAGTCGGCACTGCCATCGTCGTCGGGGGGTGTTCCTACTGCACTAAAAACAACGTCTACACCATCAAGAGAATCCTTTAATGAGGTTGTGAATCTGAGTTTGTTTTTAGCTACATTTCGGCTAACCATATCGTCTAAGCCGGGCTCCCAAATGGGCAAAATTCCATTGTTTAGATTGTCGATTTTACGTTTATCAACGTCAACGCATGTTACATCAATACCTGTTTCGGCAAAACATGTACCTGACACGAGTCCAACGTATCCGGTACCAACCATTGTTATCTTCATACTGTATCTATTAGGTTAAAACACTTACCTTATCTTGCAAAAATAAGGAATCTTAACTCTTTACGAACCAATTTGTAAAAAGTTTTCTAATTTTTATTTTAAGCTGAATTTTTATTTTGAATGCACCTAGGTAATCTCTGTAATCAACTACAAAACAAAACGTTAGTCTTTTCTAGATCCAATGTATTTTCTCCATCGCTCTATCACAATTTGAATATCTTCGGCTAAAGGAGAATCGAAACGCATGCGTTCGTTGGTAACAGGATGCGTAAAGCCTAGTGTTTTGGCGTGCAAAGCTTGTCGGGGAAGCAATTCAAACATATTTTCGACAAATTGTTTGTATTTGCTAAAAGTAGTTCCTTTTAATATTCGATCGCCGCCATAATTGTCGTCGTTAAATAAGGGGTGTTGAATGGATTGGAAGTGCACTCTAATCTGATGGGTTCTGCCTGTTTCAAGTCGACATTCTACCACACTGACATACCCAATTTCTTCTATCACTTTATAATGGGTTACCGACCATTTGCCTTCGTCTTCGTTTTTGAATACATGCATTTTTTTTCGATCGCGTAAATCTCTGTTGAGATAGCCTGTAATAGTCCCCTCTTTTTGCTCAAAAGTGCCCCAAACCAATGCTACGTATAGTCGCTCGGTGGTATGCTCGAAGAATTGACGTGCCAAATGGTTCATGGCAAACTCTGTTTTGGCAACTAGCAAAAGCCCCGATGTGTTTTTATCGATTCGGTGCACCAAACCAGGGCGAATATTTTCTTTTTTGAAAAGTTCGGAGTCTTGTACATGATATGCCAATGCGTTGACTAAAGTGCCCGTATAGTTGCCATATCCAGGGTGAACTACCAAACCTGCGGGTTTGTTCACCACAATAAGATGATCGTCTTCGTACACGATATTGAGTGGAATATTTTCAGGAATAATCTCCAATATACGAGGTGGATGCGGCAATACAATGGCTACATGGTCTTGTCCTTTAACCTTATAATTCGATTTTACCGGCTTTCCATTTACTAAAATGCAATTGGCTTCAGAGGCCGCCTGAATTTTGGTACGCGATGCATGATCGAGCTTAATAGTCAGAAATTTATCAATTCGTAAAGGACCTTGCCCTTTGTCGACTACAATGCTAAAATGTTCAAAATATTCTTGATTATCGTCACTTGCGAGCTCTTCTGCCCATTCTTCTTCTTTTCCGAGTTCTATTGAATTATCGATCACTCTAAAATTAATTTTTGTGTACTAAAAGTCTGTCCCGACTGAATCTGCATCAAATAAACACCTTTTGGAAGTTGTGACAAATCGATAGCATTATTAGATTCGACACCACTACAAAATACGTTCTGTCCAACAAGATTAAAGACACTTACAACTATTTCTTGATGGGTTTCGGTTTGGATATAAACGGTTCCATTCGATGGATTAGGGAAGATTTTATAAGCTATTTTGTTAGGGTTTTCTGGAACCGAAATTACAGTAAAATCGTCGCCAAGATGAGCACGCATCATTGGATTGCCAAGAGGTAAAGCCAACCATTCGCCCGAGATTTTATAATACACGCGATTAATATTGTCGCTATTCCAATCGTAAGCAAGACTGTATGTAAGGTCGTTTTCGTTATTCCAACCAATAAAGAAAGTATCTTCGACAAAAACTGCTTCGTCTAATTTAAACACCGAAAACTGATTGGTATTGGACGCATACTTTGGCTTTTGAACATCGCCTTGATAAATTAGCTCACCCGGAATCCCTTCGTTATCGGTCCACACGCAAAGCGAGAATTCAGCTTCGTCAGAAGTATTAAAATTGTAATACCGATTAAAATACATGCTAATAGCTCTCAAGGTGTCGTCCTTTAGACCCGTAATTCGAAGTGCAAATTTTGAATTTCTTTGAATTAAACTGATACCCGATTCAGCCGTACCATCGTCGAAGGCATAATAGTTTTCGAAAACTTGTTGATATTTGACCGTATCGTTTTGCTTATACTGGGTGTTGGTAAAGCTCGACAAATCGTGTAAGTATCGTGTTACCTCGAGTGTGGTTGTGTCGGTAAGTGTCGAAGGGATATGATAAACCGAGGGCGTCGACATGGCCGCTTGGGTAAAATATTTGGAGCTGTCGCTAAATGCCAGAACGTCGAATGCCCCGTTGGCAAAGCTATCGAGCATATTGGTTTGGTTTCGGTATAGCAAATAGACTAAATTATTGACTGGTCTAAGGTTGTCGTCTAGGTTTTTCAATTGAAAGTCGACTGTATCGAGCGGCATTTTATTGAGCTGGTAGTGAGACCAAGGCACCGAATAATAAGTTTCAAAGAGACTACGATTGAATTGATAGAAGGCAATATCTTCGTGATAGGTTCTGTTGAGGCTTCGACCTGTATCGATCACAATGTAGTCGATATTCCAAAAGTCGTTGGTGATGGCGTCTTCTTGATGTGCAGGATCGCCTAGCGAAGCATAATTGTAGAAACGAAATTTAAAACCCGAATGAAAATAAACACTATCCACAATTGGGAACATGACTTGTTCAAAAGGTTTAAGCGATGTTCCTGTAGCTGACCAAACATTCCGCCATTGGTTGGCTTTATCGAAGAATTCGAGTACTAAAGAATCTTTTTGGTCGGGTTTATCCCAACCCATCCCTTGCGGTTGATAATAGAAACTAAAATAAATTGAATCTGATTTTTGATAGGCACTCATTCTGATTGGTTTTGAGGTCAGATAGTCGGCACGATATGCCGCTGTGCTCGCATGTGAATAGATCTGACCTTTTGAATTTAATATATCAAAAGTAGCTACACCAGCAGAAGGAGGATTGAAGGCAAAATTCTGATTTACAAAAACATTACTATCGATCCATTGATTATAATCTGGATAGGTGTTTAGTTTAGAAAAATCTTCGAAAAAAGGGAGATTTAAGGTATCGTTCGTCAATATTTGTCGTGCAAGCAGAGCATTTTGTTTGGTATTAAGCTTAGG
This sequence comes from Acetofilamentum sp., assembly GCA_020720565.1. GTDB lineage: Bacteria > Bacteroidota > Bacteroidia > Bacteroidales > JAFGXI01 > JAFGXI01. The sequence continues at coordinate 5,772 of DYOK01000056.1, read as the reverse complement.
GTTACACAATAAGCCATGAAATTGCACTTGCGAAAAAGCATTAGACACACCCAAAAAAGTGATTGCAGTTAACACAAACAGATTTACAAAGCAAGAACGCATGGCAAGGGATTTATTCATCATCGAGATCGGTAGAATTAGTGTCGTTCGAAAAAGTTCGATGCCATTCTGGCCTAATCAAAATTTTTGAAGTATCGACAGTGAACCAAATATCTACAAAGTCGCCAGGCGAGAAATTTCGTGACATGGGCTGTGGCGATTGCTTATAAATCAGTGCCCTAGAGGAATCTTGGCGTGTTAGAACAGTTTCGTCGTAGAATTTCGCACCAATATTTAAATAGTGTTCTTGCAACATTGAATCGGCTTGTGTTAATGTGTGACGAAGCAATAACGGAACATATACCTTTTCATTGCTTAAACCCATCCCTAAAGTTAAATCAATTAAGGTGCCTTTTGCAATTTTTGTACCTGGAAGAATGTCTTTACCTGCAACTTTTTGTTTAAGCACATTGTTTTTTGCAATATCGGGCACATAGGTTAACGCTCCAATTTTAATTCCAAATATTTGTGCATCGGCTTGAGCTTGTCGGAGCGAAGCCCCTACAAAATTAGGCATACTCACCATCTCTGCTTTTAACGAGTTAATAGTGATATAAACTGTTCGGCCCGATTTAATTTCAGACTTTGGGTCAGGGGTTTGTGTAGATATCAAACCTCTTTCTTGCTCTGATCCGTATGTGGTATCGGTTACCAAAAGCACCAGCCCAGCTTCGTTGGCAAGCTCGGTGGCATCGGCTATGGTTAGCTTGGTAAAATCGGGCACTACAACTTTTTCGCCATGATCGGTATAAAAGTCTAATGTATATACAAAAACAATGTATAAGACAATAGCGGCTACAAAGGCTAATCCAATTTGGATTAAGAATAAGCGCGATTTAATAAAATTGAACAAACTCATAATGAATTGTCTTTGTCGATTTGATGCAATGTTTAAATCAAATTAAATGGATTAACTAACCAAAAACAGAGCAAAAAAATGAGCAAATTTTGATTAATTGTTAACGCCAACTTCAGGCCATAAAGATATGTATTTTTTTTTACGCTTTAAGATTGAGAACAAAATCTTCGAGTAAATCGATTAACATTTGAGTTCGCTCTTTGGTTTTACCTTCGGCATACGTTCGCAGAACAGGTTCTGTCCCCGAAGGTCGAATCATCACCCATTCGTCTTCGTTTAAAAAATATTTATAGCCATCGAGGGTTTCGAGTCGAAGCACATTTTCGGATCCGAACTGTTTTATTTCGGTTGTTTCGCAATAGCGAATTACCAATTGTTTTTGTGCCTCGGTAATTTTAAGGTCGTTACGCGAATACGAAAATGAACCTGTAATGTCGTAAATTTCTTGAATCAAGGTTTCTATCGTTTTGCCTGTTTCGACCATCCATTGCCAAATCACCAATCCGTTCCAAATGCCATCCCGCTCAGGAATGTGCCCCGCAATGGCTATACCACCCGATTCTTCGCCCCCAACTAGAACGTGTTCTTTTAGCATCACTTCGCTAATTTGTTTGAAGCCAATTTTAACCCTTTGTACTTCTAAACCATAGTGTTTGGCCAGTTTTTCGACTTTGGTAGTCGAAGAAAAACCTGTCACAATTTTGCCCGATTGTTTTTTATATCCTGCTAAATAATGGGTTAGCAACAATATAATGTGATGCGAATCAATGTAGTTGCCCTTGCTATCCATTAGGGCAATGCGATCGGCATCGCCATCTACCGCCAATCCACAAGCAATATGCTGTTCCGACCGAATAAAGTCAGAAAATAAATTAAGATTTTTGGCTAATGGTTCGGGCGGAATCTGATGAAAAGTTGGATTGACCTCTCGGTTTATGTGATAAATATTGGGCATCAGATCGTGCATAATTTTCTGACCAGAACCCAACATCGAATCGAAAGCAAATTCGAATTCAGCGTTCTGGATAGCCGATAAATTAAAATGTTTTCGCACATTTTGAGTATAAATCTCGTCCAAGTCGAGGATTTTAACTTGTCCTTTTTCGATGAGTTGCTTCAAATCAATATTTTTGACATCGACGGTCGAAACATTGGGTATATCTTGCTCAATTTCGCGAAGAAAATTTTCTTGCAATGGTCCCCCATGTGCTCCTTTGAGTTTGTAACCGCTGTATTCGGGTGGATTGTGGCTGGCAGTTATCACAATCCCTAGATCGGCTTTTTGCTTAAGCACGGCAAACGAAACAGCAGGTGTCGAAGTGAATTGGTTCGATATGGACACTTGAATTTGAGCGTGCGCCAAAACTTTAGCTACTTGCTCGGTAAATAGTTGTCCGTTGAAACGGCAATCGTAACCAATAATTACACTTGGGGTTTCGTTATTTCTTTTTAACCATTTAGCAACGGCTTCGGTGAGTCTGACCACATTCTCAACGGTGTAATCTTCTCCAATTATGGCTCTCCAGCCATCTGTTCCAAATTTTACTTGATACATAGTATGTTTTTTTTAAGGTCTACGACCTCATTAATAAATTCACCATTGTGGTCTTCGACCTATTTATAGCTTTATGACATTCTGTTTTTTAATCTATTACATGATATAATGCGAACTTAAATTATTTAAAATACTTATTAGAGTTTCTAGTTTACAAATACTTAGTCGTTAAATATCTTACTCCAAAACTTTATTTAGTCAGGTCTTGCCTTTGATAGCCTCGTTTCCATCGAGAGCCTCATGCAATAAAGCTCTATGGTGGCTGCGGCTCTCGAAACCCACATTTTGGGAACTCACGAAGCCCCCGCTTTTAAATAATTCTCATACAACTTTAGAAAAAATGATTAGCTCTATTTCTTTGCTATTGGATTCGCTTTTATTAATGAGTCGAGTAATGATTTTTGAGTTTTAACCATTTGCTCGAAAGCCGGTTTGTCTTCTTTATTAAGTGGGGCTTCGGGTGGTGAAATTACCTTGAGTGGATCGACTGCTTTTCCGTTTTTAAAGAATCTGAAATCGAGATGGGGTCCAGTTGCAAGGCCAGAGCTCCCCACATTTCCAATTAATTGACCTTGTGCCACATGGTCGCCTTCATTAATGTCGGCAAATTTTGACAAGTGCATATACACAGTGGTGTAAGTGTCGTTATGTTTTATTTTGATATATCGTCCACCGCCGTGATCCCATCCTTTTTTAATCACTTTGCCGGCTCCAACCGAATATACAGGAGTCCCCATAGGTGCAGCATAGTCAACGCCATGGTGTGGTCTCATAATCTTTAGAACAGGATGAAAACGTCCGTTTGAAAAGCGAGAACTAATTCTCGAAAATTGAAGCGGTGCTTTTAGAAATGCTTTTTTCTGACTATTGCCTTTTTCGTCGTAATAAGTCACCGCACCATTTTTAAAATTCGGAAAAGCGTAATATGTTTTGCCATCGTGGTCGAATCGAATGCAATATATTTTCTCGATTTCGATAAAAGTGGAATCGATATAACTTTCGTCAAAAATAATAGCAAACTGATCGTTTTGTTTTAAATCGAAGAAGTCGATGGTCCATGCCATCACATCTGATAAATCGATGGCCAATTTGGTGTTTACCCCCATGTTGGCTATCACGTTCCAAAGCGAGCTGTTGATGGTGCCCGATATCATTCTATGACGCATCTCAATGGGCTTTTTATGATGCGTCATTACCAAGGAATCGGTAAAATCGAATATTACGTACGATTTGGCACTCACCTCGTACACCAAGTAATCTAAAGGCTTAACACTGTCCGTTTTGTTATAAAAAAACCAAATATTTTGGCCTGCTCTAATTTTTTTAATATCGAACACACTGTCCATATGCGACGCTTTTTCGACTAGTTTATAATCGATATTTTGCTTCGACAAAATAGCACCCAGATTATCGCCCGATTTAACTTCCTCGTTTAGAATATCAAAGTTTTTCTTTTCGATACCAAATAACTTTGTGGTGTCTTTTTCGGGATATTCGAACTTAGTTTCGTCGTTTGGCACAATGATTTCGTTACCACTACATGACCAAAGTACGCTCGCAACGATTAATAAGTAGATATATTTCATTATGGATTGAATTGACAGTTTTGAAAAATAATATTTTAATAACAAACTGATTGGCTTTAACTTAACACTTACAAGCTATAAAAAAGTTGATACAAATCTATTTAGATGCCTTAAAAAAGGCATGGCCTTCAAAGTAAATAAAATATCCCTAATTGGGCAAGTTCTCGACTTATTACTTGTAAATAAGTTTTTAAATACGGCATCCACCACATTCTGTGGATATATTTATCTATCCCTTTGGGTACTAAAATAGCCATATTTTTAAAAACGTTTTTCATAACAATAGTTCGTTAATCTTTTTTAACTATCTAATAATTAGAACTTTTCAAAATTTTTAATTATTAGATTTTGTACGGAATATCAGATGATTGCATCTATTAAATATGAACTTTTGAAAAGTTTAACGAAGTATTGTAATAATATGTCAAATGACAGGAATCAACTGACATGAAATGATTATTTTCGCAGCTTTAATTTATCGTTTTAAACTAAAGTTTTTTAACCTCCTTTACCATGAAGAAAATACTTGTAATTGGTGCTGCCGGACAAATAGGTACCGATCTTACTATTGAACTCCGTAAACGATTTGGAAATCAGAATGTCATCGCATCTGACCTTAAACAACCTTCTGCCGAAATTCTATCGAGCGGCACTTTTATTGAGCTTAATGTTCTCGATAAAGCAAGTATGGAGCAAGCCATAAAACAGCATCAAATTACAGAAATTTACCATTTGGCGGCCATTTTATCGGGTAATGCTGAAAAAGCACCCAAAAGATCGTGGGACATTAACATGGAAGGTCTATTTAATGTGTTGGATTTGGCCAAAGAACTGAACCTAAGCAAAGTGTTTTGGCCCAGCAGTATTGCGGTATTTGGGCCAAGTACACCTCAAACCAACACCCCACAAAAAACAGTTATGGAACCCAATACGGTTTATGGCATAAGTAAACTTGCAGGCGAACGATGGTGCGAATATTACTTCCAAAAATTCGGTGTCGATGTCAGAAGCTTGCGTTATCCTGGATTAATAAGCTACAGTGCCGATGCAGGCGGTGGAACAACCGATTATGCCGTAGAGATTTTTCACGAAGCATTAAAAAACGACACTTACGAATGCTTTTTAAAAGCAGACACCAAACTCCCCATGATGTATATGGAAGATGCAATTAATGCAACTATAGATTTGATGGAAGCTGATGTACAAAAAGTTAAAGAACGTTCCAGCTATAATTTAGCCGGAATTAGTTTCGACCCTCAAATGATTTCGGACGAAATAAAAAAACATTTACCTCTATTTACCATTACCTATAAACCCGACTTTAGACAAGCCATTGCAGATTCTTGGCCCGCCTCTATCGACGATACTGTAGCACAAAAAGATTGGGGATGGTCGGCTCAATACGATATGTCCGAAATGTGTAAAATTATGCTTACCGAAATTGGCAAAAAAACAAAATAAACTATGCGAGCACTCCTGTGTTCTCAATAAAATGGAACAAAGCCCATGGTAAATAGCGTGGGCTTTGCTGTTTTTTATGTTTACAAATCATCTAATTGATTATCTCAGTCCTGAGCAAAACGCTCTAGATTTTGCTCATTTTCGAATTCAAATCGATTGATTTGGTATGTTACTCTGATGGTCTAGCCCGTAGGCACTTGCTCGCTTAATAT
>DYOK01000055.1 GCA_020720565.1 Acetofilamentum sp. | reverse complement strand
CACATCAACAAACCGATCTCTAATTCCACCTTCGGGGATTAGGGGGCTAAATTATAAACAGATGAAATACAAATTTTTAATCCTTGCAATTGCTTTACAGTCGGCATTATTTGCTCAAGATAGCACTAAAACGGCTTTTAGCTTAAAAGAAGCACAAGATTATGCCATTGCAAACAATGTCAACTTAAAAAACATGCAGTTGGACGTTGATATTGCTCAAAAGAAAATATGGGAAACCACTGCAATTGGCTTGCCTCAAGTTAAAGCTAATTTAGGACATACCTATATGATTGATATTCCGGTTACGCTTCTTCCTGCTCAAATTTTCAATCCTCAAGCACCCGAGGGCATGATGATTCCTGTTAAATTTGGAACTGACCATAACAGCTCTGCAGAGTTGCAATTGACACAGCTTATTTTTAGTGGCGAATATTTGGTCGGGTTAAAAGCTTCGAAAATTTATAAAGAATTGAGTTTAACGCAAGTAAAAAAGACCGAAGACGATATCAAAAGTCAAGTTTCGCAAACCTATCAGTTAATTTTAATTGCACAAGCTCGCAACAAGATTCTAGAGCAAAATATCGAAAGCACTCAAAAAATCTACGACGATATGCAAGCCATGTATCAAGCCGGATTTGTTCAACAAACCGATGCCGACCAACTTAAAATTACATTGTCGAGGCTAAAAAATGGCTTAAGTACCGCAACAAGCCAAATTGAGCTTGCCAAGAATTTGCTCAAATTTCAGATTGGATTACCACTCAATCAACCCATCGAATTGACCGAATCGTTAGACAATATACATTCGCAATTTAATTTCGATAATATTTACAATCAAGAATTTAATCTCACATCAAACATCGATTATAAAATGTTTGATGTACAAGAAAACCTGCAAAAATTAAATTTACAAAGGGAAAAAAGTACTTTATTACCGACTATTTCTGCTTTCTACAGCCATAAACAATCGATGCAAAGTAACGATTTCGAAGTTTTTTCGGGTGGTATTTGGTACAAATCGAATCTGGTTGGGCTTAATGTGTCGATTCCAATTTTCGGAAGCGGACAAAAATTATCGAAAATTTCGCAAGCTAAAATATCGTTGGACAAAGTTAAAAACGGCAAATTGATGCTGCAAGACAATTTAGATATTGGCTACATTCGAGCAAAATCGGACTTTAAAACGGCTTTCGACACCTATCAAGTCGAAAAAGAAAACAAAGATTTAAGCTATAAAATATTCGAGAACGCTCAAACCCGTCTTAAAAACGGAACCATGTCAACATTAGATTTTAATCAAGCTCAGATGCAGTACATCGGTACCGAAGATGCCTATTTTCAAGCCTTATCGAGACTACTCGACGCTAAAATTAATCTCGAAAAACTTTTAAATCAGCATTAAGGTCTTCGACCCACCCACCGATAGTCAGTATTATGTATAATTTAATGTCGTATTTAATTAAACTATAAGTCTGATAAATAACAAATTACAAAAACAATAAATAGGTCGAAGAACTTAATTATCACATACATTAGAAACAATCTAACATAAGATACTATGAAATCAAAATGGCTCATATCTGGAATCGTATTACTTTCAATTGCTTCGTGCAAACAAGACCCTAAGGCTCATTTGCAAGCACTTAAAGAAGATTATACACGAATCGGAAACGAAATAAAAACGCTTGAAGCTGAAATTGGTGTTACAGACTCAAGCAATACCACTTTACTAACCTTTTTAGAAATTAACGAATCTACTTTTAACCATTACATCGAACTACAAGGGAAATTGGATGGCGACGAAAACGTTTCGGTAATGTCGAAAGTACCCGGAACGATTGCAGCTGTGCTGGTTAAAGTTGGACAAAACGTAAGTAAAGGCCAAGTGTTAGCCGAGCTCGACCATGCTGCCATGTCGCAAAATTTAGCAGGAATGAACGACCAACTCAAGTTTGTAACCGATGTTTATAACAAACAAAAAGGGCTTTGGGACAAAAACATTGGTAGCGAAGTTCAATACTTGCAAGCCAAAAACAACAAAGACAACCTCGAAAATCAAATTAAAAGTTTGAAAGAGCAAATTGATATGTACCGAATTGTTTCGCCAATTAATGGCTCGGTAGAGGCTGTGCCTGTTAAAGTTGGCCAAACGATAAATCCTGGATTTGAAGCATTTAGAGTGATAAATTTGAATAAAGCTAAAGTCTTAGCCGAAGTATCAGAAGCCTATGCTGCCAAAGTAAAAGAGGGTAACAAAGTAAGCATTACTTTTCCCGACCAGAATTTAACTGTCGACGCAAAAATTGACTTTACCAGCCGATTTATCAATCCTGTAAATCGTACGTTCACCATCGAATCACATTTAGATCAAGGACAAGTAGAATATCGTGCCAACATGATTGCTATTTTAAATATTTTAGATTATTCAAATTCGAAAGCCATCGTAATTCCAATCAATTTAATTCAAAACGACTCTAAAGGACAATTTGTTTGGATCGGCGAAAAAAGCGACAAAGGTTATACCGCTAAAAAACGTTCTATAGTTCAAGGTAAAGCATATAATGGTACTGTAGAAGTATTATCGGGTTTGGCTGTAGGCGACAAGGTTATTACTTCTGGACTATTCGATATTACAGAAAATCAAATGATTAATTTATAATCTCAGGCTTGTATTATTCGATTCTTACGATATCAAACATTGAATAAGATATTGAAGTATTTTAAAAATGTAAGAATTTAAGCATAAGTTAATTTGAATTTATAAAATAGGTCGAAGTCCTTATTGATGCCAAAAAACAATTTATATGAAGCACATAAAACATAAAATAAAAGAGTTCAAGCCAACCAGTTGGTCGATTGATAATAAAACCAGTATCTATTTATTGGTATTTATTATCAGTGTATTCGGGTATTGGAACTATAACACAATTCCAAAGGAACAATTTCCAGAAATTGTTATACCGACGGTCATTGTGAGCACAGTTTATCCCGGAACTTCGCCCGCCGATATCAAAAACTTAGTAACACAACCTATCGAAAAAAACATTAAATCGATAAGCGGTGTAAAAAAAATCAAGAGCAATAGTATCCAAGATTTTTCGACCATTGTGGTTGAATTTAATACTGGAATTGAAGTTTCGGAAGCTAAGCAAAAAGTGAAAGATGCGGTTGACAAAACCAGAGGCGATTTACCAAGCGACTTAAAAACCGATCCCATTGTACAGGAAGTTGACATGTCGGAAATTCCGATTATGTACATTAATATGGCCGGCGATTATTCGTTGGACTATCTCAAAGAAAAAGCAGAACTGCTGCAAGATCGTATCGAAAGCTTGCCAGAGATTACCCGCGTCGATATTGTGGGTGCTTTGGACCGAGAAATTCAAATTAATGTCAATATGTACAAAATGCAAATGGCTGGTTGTACATTTACCGACATTGAACGTGCTATAGCTTCGGAAAACGTAACCATATCGGGCGGTACAATCGATATGCAGGGCATGTCACGTGCCATTCGTGTAACCGGCGAGTTTAACGATGTAGAAACCATCAAAAACATTCACTTTAAAACATCGGCTGGTGCAATGATTAGCCTAAACGAAATAGCCGAAGTTAAAGATGATTTTAAAAAACAAGAAAGCTATGCTCGCTTAGACCATAAAAACGTAATTACACTCAATGTAATAAAGAAAAGTGGTCAAAACCTTTTAGATGCCAGTGCAGAAATAAAAGACATTTTAGGGGAACTAAAAGCCGAAAAGTTTCCAAAAGATTTAACTGTTAATATTACAGGCGACCAGTCGGAATTTACCAAAACAACCTTGGCCGATTTGAATAACACCATCATAATTGGATTTATTTTGGTAACCATCATTTTAATGTTCTTTATGGGTTTGACCAATGCCATATTTGTAGGTTTGGCTGTACCTTTGTCGATGGCCATATCCTATATAATTATGCCTGGTATCGATTTTACCATGAACATGTTGGTCATGTTTGCCTTTATTTTTGCCCTTGGAATTGTGGTGGACGATGCCATTGTGGTTATCGAAAATACCCACCGAATTTTTAACCAACACAAAGGGAAATTAAGCATCAACAACGCAGCGAAACAAGCAGCTGGCGAAGTTTTTATTCCAATTCTATCGGGTACATTAACCACCATTGCACCTTTTGTTCCTTTACTCTTTTGGCCAGGCACAATAGGGAATTTCATGTACTTTATTCCTGCTACACTTATTATAACGCTTGGGGCATCGTTGTTCGTTGCTTACATTATCAACCCAGTTTTTGCCGTTCAGTTTATGACCCACGACGAACATGGCCACCAACAAAAGACAAGTAAAAAAATATTAACAAATGCATTAATCATTGCTCTATTGGCACTTCCGTTCTATTTATTTCAATCGTTTGGAATAGCCAACTTTGTTGTATTTATTGCAGTAATTTATGCGTTCCATATGTTTTGGGGACAAAAAATGATCGATGGTTTCCAAAACAAGCTATTACCGTCTCTTTTAACATGGTACGAAAAAACTTTAATTTGGTCGTTGAAAGGTAAAAATCCTTATTATTTGATGTATGGTTTATTTGCAATTTCTGTTTTCACCATTGTTTTAACTGGAATTGTGAAACCTAAAGTGGTATTCTTCCCCGAAAACGATCCCAAATTTATCAATGTTTTTATAAAAATGCCCGTTGGTACTTCGGTTCAATTAACCGATTCTATCACCAAAGAAATTGAGAAAAAAGTTTACAAAGTCATTGGTCCAGAGAACCACGATGTGGAATCTATCATCAGTAACATAGCCTTGGGTGCTTCGAATGACAATTTTAACAAATCAATTTCGCCCAATTTAGGAAAGATAACCATCAACTTTGTCGATTTTGCAAAACGAAGCGATACCAAAACATCGGAGTATCTCGACAGAATTAGAAAAGAAGTTAAAAACTTTCCAGGAGCAGAAATCAACGTGGAGAAAAACACTATGGGGCCACCAACTGGTAAGCCCATCAACATCGAAGTCAATGCAGAAGATATTAACGAACTGGTCGAAACATCGATTCGTTTAAAAAAATATTTAGATTCATTGAATATCGACGGAATTGCTCTTTTAAAATCGGATTTCGAGTTGGGTAAACCAGAAATTATTATCGATATCGATCGAGAGCGAGCCAATCGCGAAGGCATTACATCTGCCACAGTGGGGATGGAACTTAGAACAGCAATTTTTGGTAAAGAGATTACTAAATACCGCGATGGCGAAGACCAATACCCTGTTCAGTTGCGATATAACGAAGAAACGCGTGACAATATTGACCGATTGCTTACCCACCGAATCACATACCGCGATATGGCAACAGGTATGTTTCGTAGTATTCCCCTATCGGCTGTAGCTAAAATATCGTACCAAAACACCTATGGTGGTATCAAACGCTATAACCTTAAACAAGTTATTACTTTATCGTCTGATGTCGAAACAGGATTTACGGCCAACAACGTGGTAGCTCAAATTGAAAAGAGCTTACCTAGTTTCCAAAAAAGTGCTAATGTCGAAATAAAAATGACCGGCGAAAAAGAAGACCAGAAAGAAACAATGGAATTCTTTTCTAAAGCTATGATTCTGGCTTTACTCATGATCGTATTTATTCTGGTTACACAGTTCAACTCTTGGGGTAAGACAACTATTATTCTTTCTGAAGTTATTTTTAGTGTTATTGGCGTTTTACTTGGCTTTATGCTATTCAAAATGTCTATATCAATTATTATGACCGGAATGGGAATTATTGCGCTGGGAGGAATTGTAGTGCGAAATGGTATTTTGCTGGTCGAATTTACTGACGTTTTGAGAGAACGAGGCCTGAAAACAAAAGATGCCATTATTCAAGGCGGTAAAACCAGAATTATTCCAGTACTTTTAACAGCCTCGGCCACCATAATGGGATTAATTCCTTTGGCTATTGGATTAAACATCGACTTTGTAGGATTATTCACTCATCTCGACCCACACATTCATATTGGTGGCGACAATGTCATGTTCTTTGGTCCATTAGCATGGTCAATTGTCTTCGGTTTAACATTTGCTACCTTCTTAACTTTGATTATGATTCCTGTAATGTACCATATTATGCACACAGGAAAGATTAAAACTAAGCGAATCAAAAGCAATATAATTGCTCGAAGAAACAAATAAGGTCTTCGACCTATTTATTTATTTTATAAATACAAATATATCAGGCTATTCGGCAAATAAAGTACTTTACAATATGATTCAAAGTACATAGTATTGTAACATCTCTCACAAAAAACCGTCCTTAGTGGCGGTTTTTTTGATTGGTAATAAACCTTTCTTAATAATATGCATCCAAGCGCTTTGTAAATTTCCATAACAGCTCTACCTCGCATATTTGAAAGTCAAAAAAATATAAAAATATATCAACTTTAACTACTTATCAATCAATTTTTTATACAACCGATGAAGGTATCCTTAATCAAATCGATTTTAAATATTTTACTGATATTGTTTTCCATCCAATTGATGGCCCAGCGCCCCGAAGGGCAAGGCGGACAAGGTGGACAAAAACCGAACATCCCCCCAGGCAAAGCTTTAGTGGTGGGTAAAGTGGTAGACATTAAAACCGAAACAGCACTACAATATGCAACCATCAGTGTATTTAATTCGAGTACTAAAAAAATCAGTACGGGTGGAATTACCGATTTTGAAGGACGGTTTAAAATTGAATTAGAATATGGATCGTACTACATTCAAGTCGATTACATGGGATTTTTATCGAAAACCCTTCCTGCTTTCGAGGTTTCTGCGGCCAATCCGATGGCTTCGATGCGTAAAATTAGTATCGAACCCAATTCACAAGTTTTAGGCGAGGTCGAAGTTGTAGAGGAACGCCAAATGTTCGAAAACAAAATCGACAGCAAAACCTTTAACGTGGCCAAAGATATGACCATGAAAAATAAAACCGCACTCGAAACACTCGAACAAATACCCTCGGTGAGTGTCGATATCGACGGAAATATAAGTTTGCGAGGAAATGGCAATATTAAAATACTCATCAACGACCGTCCCATTGTGGTTTCTGCAGCCAATCAAGCTGCATTATTGGAACAAATTCAATCCGACAATATCGAGTCGATTGATGTAATAACCAATCCATCGGCAAAATACGACCCAGAAGGCATGGGCGGAATTATCAACATTCAACTAAAAAAATCACAACCAGCAGGTAAAAATCTATCCGTTTCGTTGTCTTCAGACTTTATAAAAGAACATGGTGTTAACTTAAGCGGTGGTTATCGTACCGATAAATTTAACTTATATGGGTCTTATGGCTTCCGATATGGAAACATGAATTTTGATAGAAGGGGCGAAAACAAATACTTTTTTTCCGACACTACGTATTACTACAATTTAGATGTCGAAGGCAGTAATCTTAACCTAAATCACATGGCCACCATTGGTTTCGAATATAATTTGAACAAAAAAAACACTTTTGGAATCGAACTTTTAGGATCGACAGGAAGCCGCACCAGAAATTCGCCATATTTTTATGAGTTTTTAGACGAAAATTTTTCCCTGGTTAAAAAATCGACTCGCCATAGCACAGAATCCGACACACCATTTAAATACGATATCCAAGTAAATTACAAACATATTTTTTCAAACCCCAAACATTTACTCGAACTTTCGGCTTCGCGCGTAGCAGACAGCGAAAAAGAACATAGCGATTACTTCGAAACTGGCCTATACCCCACACAAGGCGACACCATCAATTACGAATTTTCCGATCAAACCGAAGGTACACAATTTTATAAGTATTCGGCTAGATACAGCCAAGCACTTAGCGGCGAGAAGTCGTTAGAACTAGGTTACGATGGCGTTTTAAGGTTTTTAGAAAATCAAATCGACGTACAAGTTTTCGACCTTACGAGTGCACAATTCGAAGCCGACACATTTAGAAATGCTTCGTTTGCTTATTTCGATCAAACCCATGCCGTTTATGGTTTGTATAAAGCCACCATCGATAAATTTAGCTATCAACTTGGGTTAAGATTAGAATATAACGCTTTCGAATTTGATTTACCCGAATCGACCGCACTTAAAGCAGCAAATGCCAGATACAACTACTACCCTTCGCTGCATACCATGTACAAACAAAACGAAACTACCGAATGGGGATTAAGTTATTCGAAACGTGTTAACCGTCCAGGAATTGAAGAACTAAATCCCATACACGATTATTCTGATGCTTACAATTTTAGAGTTGGAAATCCTTATTTAAAACCAGAAAATATTCACGCTGCTGAACTGAATTTATCTAAAAAAATAGGTAAAGTGGGTTTGATGCCCGCTTTATACTTTAAATATATCGACCAAGCCATTAAACGATACCGCACCGTAGACACAACAGGAATCAGTCAAATGAGCTATTTTAACTTGGATTATGGCTATTCTTATGGTTCGGAACTAATTATATCGTATCGCCCTTTCAAATGGCTCGATATGAATGCCAATGCCAATGTGGGTTATTATGTTTTGATGAGCAAAGACAACGACGATTTAAGCAACGAATCGTTTGGTTGGTCGGCTAAATACAATGCTTTTATCGCATTGCCATACAGTATCAAACTGCAATTATCGTACTTTTATAATGGTAAAACGGTGACTCCACAAGGCTATATCGAGCCCAATCATTGGGCCGATGCGGGGATTCGAAAAATGTTTTGGAAAGATCAATTGACATTTGCCATCCGTTTCACCGATATTTTCCAAACCCGCATGTTTAGAGTACATCAAAGTACCGATGTCAACGAAACTTACATGCAAATGTATCGACGTCCGTCTATTGCCCTTTTTAGTTTAACTTATCAAGTGGGGCAAACAGACCAAAAGCAGAAGCAAAAACGCAATTCCGAAGGACAAGGTGGCGGTGGCGAAGATATGATGTAGTGATTTACAATAAAAAACCTATGTTTCGTTCTTTTGTGTGCCAGAGTTTCCATTAACTTATTAATTTTGGGCTTTAAAATTAATTGGTTTAAATGTTCAGATTTACACGGCCAGTTGCCCACTCAATAATCTTATCAAACATCAGTCTATTGTTTGTTATAGTGCTATGGAATAGTGCAACTAATAGTGTGTTTGCACAAAACAAAGATAAAAATCCGAATATTAAAGTTTCCCCTTGGAATTTTTCGGTTCAGGCGGCGAGTGGGTTTCTGATGGCACACAGTGGCAGTTTGCAACCAATAGTTAAATCATATACGCACAGTTTAATGTTAGAAGCGGGATACAAAACCAGCGGACAAAATGCATGGCATCAGTTTTATCACTACCCCACTTTAGGTTTCGGCTATTATTATAGCACTTTAGGTAACGACGAAGTGCTGGGGCGAGCACAAGCAATTTACGGATACATCGACGCCCCATATTACGATGAGAAGGCCATCACGCTTAGCTATAAATTCGGATTTGGCCTTTCGTACCTTTCGAAACGTTACGACATACAAACCAATATTTACAACCCTGCAATTGGCTCTCATATCAATGTCTATGCTCACTTTGGATTTGATGCACGCTTCCGATTTCTAAAAAATCGTTTGATTGTGAATACTGGGCCCGGTTTTAGCCATATGTCGAACGGAAAAATTCAAACTCCCAATTTAGGCCTCAATATCATCGATTGGCATTTGGGTATCCGCTATGCACTTGGCACACCTAATCTAACAAAATCGGATACACTCCCTCAACGTCCGAGGCACAAATTTATTGGCATTTGGTCGGGTGGTGCAAAAGAGTTTACCGAGCCTAATCATGGTAAATATTTTGCCTCGACTACTACATTAGACTACGAATATGCCGTAGGCCATAAAATTTCGTGGGGTCTTGGTTTCGACTATTTTTACGATGGCGTGGCACATCAAGAATTAATCGAAAAATCGGATAATAATCCATTTTGGAACTCCAATCGATATGGTATTCACGCCGCATATTCAATATACTACGGCCGAGTAAGTTACATCATTCAATTAGGATCATATATCGCACCCCAATACACCGATTACGGCTTTGTGTTCACAAGAATCGGATTACGAGCTCAAATAAGCAAGCATTTGCTATTTAACGTGAGCATGAAAACCCACTGGGCAAGAGCCGATATTGTTGAGTTCGGTTTGGGTTATTACATCGAAAAATCTGGTATAAAACAAAAATAAGCAGTAGTTCTTCGGCTGAGCTTGTCAAATCTTAAGAATAAGTTATTTTTGCATCAGAAAGATTTTTAAATACATACCCCAATAAAAAATGGCTTTAAACCCATCAATATTCTTGTATTTGTCTGTATATTAGAAACTTACGATACATAAGCACAAAATTAGATTTTGATAATTACTTATATACTTTATGGCACAAGACGAATTATTTAAAAATATTATTGCGCATACCAAAGAGTATGGCTACATTTTTCAATCGAGCGAGCTGTACGACGGACTAGGTGCCGTGTACGATTATGGTCAATATGGTGCCGAGCTGAAAAACAATATCAAACAATATTGGTGGAAAGCCATGGTGCAAATGAACGAAAACATTGTGGGTATCGATTCGGCTATTTTTATGCACCCCACAGTTTGGAAAGCATCAGGGCACGTCGATGCTTTTAACGATCCCTTAATCGACAATAAAGACTCTAAAAAAAGATACCGTGCCGACGTTTTAATCGAAGAATATCGCGAAAAACTGAATCAGAAAATCGAAAAAGAAGTCGAAAAGGCTCAAAAACGCTTCGGCGACAGTTTCGACAAAGCAACATTTGTAAGTACCAATGCCAATGTTTTGCGTTATCAATCTGAAATTGATACACTTACAAAACGATTCCAAGCTGCATTAGAAAATTCGAATTTGGAAGATTTAAAGCAAATTATAATCGATTGTGAGATTGCATGTCCCATTTCGGGAACTAAAAACTGGACCGAAGTACGTCAGTTTAACCTCATGTTTGGCACCGAATTAGGCTCAGTTGCAGGTGATTCGAGTACCATTTATTTGCGTCCCGAAACGGCTCAGGGTATTTTTGTCAATTATTTGAACGTTCAAAAAACTGGACGTATGCGTATTCCCTTTGGGATTGCTCAAATTGGCAAAGCTTTCCGTAACGAAATCGTCGCCAGACAGTTCATATTCCGAATGCGCGAATTTGAACAAATGGAAATGCAATTTTTTGTCAAACCAGGCGAGGAGATGAAATGGTTCGAGCATTGGAAAACAGTTCGTCGAAACTGGCACTTGGCTTTGGGATTCTCCGAAAAACGTTACCGAATGCACGACCACGACAAATTAGCCCATTACGCCAACGCCGCAACCGATATCGAATTTGAATTTCCGTTTGGTTTCAAAGAATTGGAAGGCATACATTCGCGTACCGATTTCGACTTGTCGCAACATCAAACCTTTTCGGGCAAAAAAATACAATACTTCGACAACGAGCTTAACGAAAGTTATGTGCCTTATGTAGTCGAAACTTCGGTTGGACTAGATCGGACATTTTTGTCCTTATTGTCGAATGCCTATGCCGAAGAAACCATTACCAAAGAAGACGGCAGTACCGACCAAAGAGTGGTGCTTAAAATCCCTGCTCCATTAGCCCCTGTAAAAGTTACGGTAATGCCTTTGGTTAAAAAAGATGGCTTGCCTGAATTAGCTCGTGAGATATTAAAATCTTTACAGTTTGAACACAACTGTCAATACGACGAAAAAGACTCGATTGGTAAGCGTTATCGCCGACAAGATGCCATTGGCACCCCATTCTGTGTTACGGTCGATCACGATTCGTTGACCGACCAAAAAGTAACCATCCGTCATAGAGACAGCATGTTACAAGAGCGAGTATCGATCAGTGAGCTCGAAAAAATCATCAGCTACCAAGTTAGTATGACAAGATTGCTCGAAAAACTTTAAAAAAATGTTTGTGGATTGCAATAAATCATTAATTTTGCAGTCCCTAATGGTCTCGTGGCCGAGTGGCTAGGCAGCGGTCTGCAAAACCGTCTACAGCGGTTCGAATCCGCTCGAGACCTCAAAATACAGGAAACGACAAAAGTAATTTTGTTGTTTCTTTTGATTTACAGGGGTTTGTTAGTTACTCCCCTTTTTCGCAAATGCTTTTTTGTTGGTTTTTGGCGTGATTGTTTCACTAATGTTTCACACCATGAAAACAAAAAAATTTTCTTACAAATTTTTTATCAGGCCAAGCAAAGCCTTGTCTGATAACGTTATTTATCTACGTGTCATTATCGACCGTAAGAAAAAAGATATTTCGACTGCCGTTATTGTTTCTCAAAATCAATGGTCAGACGAAATTCAAAGTATTATCGACGTGCGTAACTCGATGTTTAATGAGTTTAATTTGCTTAAACTTAAATTAATACAACATATCGACCAAGCCGAACAAGCTCAAATTAAAATCGATTTCGATTTCTTTTCGCACTTCTTTGAACGAGGCATCAAAAAACAAGAAAATTTTTCCTATTTTGTTTTGCATTATCTCGAAGATAATAGCTATCGGTACGGACAAGAAACCATTCACAAATATAAAAATCAACTGACTAAATTGTCGAGGTTCAAATCCGATGTTAAATTATCGGACATTAACGAAGATTTTGTTTTAAGTTACAAACGTTATATGATGTCCGATTTAAACAACAAACTGAGCACCGCAGGTAAATCGCTCATTATTGTGAAACAATTTATCGAAATGGCCAGAAAACAAGGGCTTGTTAAAACCGATCCGTTTGCCAACATCAAAATACAACGCCCGCAAGGACACCGTGAAACGCTCACTATCGACGAACTTAACTTGATTGTCGATTTTGTACAGAAAACAGCAAGCCCGACTTATAAAAATATCGGCACCTATTTTCTATTTAGTTGCTTTACAGGACTCAGATTCGGCGACCTGAAAAAGCTGCAATTTAATCATATCAATAATGGATTTATTCGATTGACTCAAACTAAAACAAAAGACCCAGTAAGTATTCCTGTTAATCAGAAAATTTTAAATCTGATTCCTAAAAACAAAACAGATGGTTTGATTTTCAATGTGCTTTCGAATCAAAAAACTAATAAACATCTTAAAACCATTGCACAACTTGCAGGCATAAGCAAAAACGTAACTTCGCACGTGGCGCGTCATACCTTTGCCACAACTGCCCTAACGATTGGGATTCCAATTGAAGTAGTTAGTAAACTACTTGGTCATAGAGATATTAAAACCACTCAAATATATGCCCATGTACTTGATGACCTTAAAATTAAAGAAATGGACAAGTTCAACTTACTGTAAGATTGTATATAGGATTCAGCCTATCGGCTGGGAAACTCTTTTTAGATA
>DYOK01000298.1 GCA_020720565.1 Acetofilamentum sp. | reverse complement strand
AAATATGTCAAATCATCTGATACTAACCAACTCTTTAGAAACTGGTATCACATTATTAACCATCAATCGACCAGAAGTGCACAACTCTTTTAGTCGCGAATTATTGAACGAGTTTCAGTTGGTACTTAAGCAATTGTCGACAGATTCTAATACTAGGGTACTTATTATTACAGGTGCAGGTGAAAAATCGTTCTCTTCTGGAGTCGACTTAAAAGTACTTCAGTCATTTAAAAGTATCGAAGAAGCCAGAGATTACGCGTTACTTCTCGAAGGTACATCGGAACATCTTTTCAATTTCCCAAAACCAATAATTTCGGCAATCAACGGATATGCTTTAGGTGGAGGATTGGGTTATGCTGCTTCAACCGATTATCGAATTGCGGTCGAACATTCAAAAATGGGATTCCCAGCCGTTAAACTTGGTGCCATACTTCCTGTAACTTGCACGCTTTATTTAAGTCATTTAATAGGAATCAATCATACCAGAGATATTTTACTTACTGGCCGAATGCTAAGTGCTAGTGATGCTTTGCGAATGGGCTTAGTTAATCAGGTTGTAACACCAAATTCGCTCATGGATACAGCCTTACAGGTAGCACGCCAAATGCTCGAAGGTACCGACACCGCTTTATCATACACCAAGCGTACGATTAATAATTTGTTAAGTCAAAATATCGAATCGCAAAAATTATATGCAGCCGATAATTTTGCTTATTTATCGCAAACCAGCGAATGGAAAGAACGAATTATGAATTTCGGAAAAAAGTAAGGTCTTTTGCCAATTTTATGTTTTTGTAACTATATATTTATCAATATAATAGATTAATATAAATAAGACATTGACTTATATTTAATACTAAAGACCATAGATCTGTTTTAAACAATATTTTAAAAATTTAAAAACAAATGCAAAAACCGATTAGTGAAACGCATGTGGTGGTTGGATTATCGGGTGGAGTCGATTCGAGTGTGGCGGCTTATGAACTTAAACAGCACGGTTATAAAGTAACTGGCATGTTTATGCAAAATTGGCACGACAAAGTGGGAGTGCTCGAAGGGGATTGTCCGCAAAACGACGATTTATTATTTGCAAAATTGGTGGCTCGTAAACTTGATATTCCGTTCGAAGTGGTCGATTTGAGTGTCGATTACAAAAAAAGAGTGGTCGATTACATGTTTTCGGAATACGAAAAGGGGAGAACACCTAATCCTGATGTACTGTGCAATCGTGAGATAAAGTTCGATTTATTTTTAAAAGCAGCCC
Source organism: Acetofilamentum sp. (assembly GCA_020720565.1). Lineage (GTDB taxonomy): Bacteria > Bacteroidota > Bacteroidia > Bacteroidales > JAFGXI01 > JAFGXI01. Next base: position 1,021 of record DYOK01000298.1, on the reverse strand, counting down.
AAGCAATCGGTGCCGATTTTGTAGCTACAGGTCATTATGCTCGTAAAGAAACCATCATAAAAGATGGGGTAGCAGTTCATCGACTGCTCGCTGGTTCCGACCCCAATAAAGACCAAAGCTATTTCTTATGTCAGCTTTCGCAAAAGCAACTCGATAAATCATTATTTCCAATTGGACATATGTTAAAGCCAGATTTAAGGCTATTAGCGTCTAAAGTTGAATTGGCAACTGCCGATAAAAAAGACTCGCAAGGCATCTGTTTTGTAGGCAAAGTCGATTTACCTGTATTTTTACAGCAACAATTAGCTCCGAAAAAAGGAACTATTATCGAAATCGAAACGGAGTATTATCAAAATATCGAAACCACTGACAAGTCCTTAGAACAATTATCTAAGCCATTTAAATACAGGGCTTTAGACGGATATCCTGTGGGAGATCATAATGGTGCACATTATTTTACAATTGGCCAAAGAAAAGGGCTGCAAGTTGGTGGAAAAGCAGAGCCACTTTTTGTAATTTCAATCGATATAAAGCATAACTATGTTTTTGTGGGTCAAGGGCAGAATCACCCTGGTTTATTTCGTGCGGCGCTAAAAATCGAACCTAAGGAAATACATTGGATTCGAGAAGACTTAAAAATGACAATTGGTGAGCAAAGGAAATACCATGTGCGAATAAGATACAGACAAGCCTTGCAGAGTGCGATTCTTTCTCAAAAATCGGAGGGTTTGTATATCTTGTTCGACGAACCACAAAGAGGAATTACTGCAGGTCAATTTGCAGCATGGTATCTCGACGATGAGTTATTGGGCTCTGGACCCATTTCGGAATAGTTTGTTTTAAATCAAATTTTGAGTCAACTAAGAGGTTGTTTAAAATTTATATTTCAAGTTTATTAGGTGCCTTTTTCCGTCATATTTCAGCAATTTATCGTTAAATACAGTGTTGTATTCGCCTCCAAATTGCTTCATCTGATAAAAAAATCCCCTGTAATAATTCTTAAAAACAAAAATTAAACACA
>DYOK01000054.1 GCA_020720565.1 Acetofilamentum sp. | reverse complement strand
ACGAGCGGATATCAACCACGTCTAATTGAAGCGTCTTTTTATCTCTAAACTCATTCTCTGTCAACGAAAAACAGAGCGAAAAAGGTTTTGAACGAATCAAGGGATAAAAATCGGCTTTTCCAAAAGCGATACCATCGATTGTCCGAGGCAAATCGTGTTGTTTAATAGATAATTTTAGGTGACTCAAATCCTTACCTACAACCTTTGATTGACCACTGTCTCTAAGGTCTTTCATCACGAAAATAGGATTCATATTCCCAGGTCCAAAGGGTGCCATTTGTCTTAAAATATTGTAGAATTTTTGATTGATCTCGCTAATCTCAATCGTTAAATCGACATCAATTTTAGGAATCAATAAATCGTTTGTAATTCGTTGCTGAACCACTTGTTCAAATGCATTTTGAAATGCTTCAAAATTTTCTTTTTTGAGGCTTAATCCCGCCGCATACATATGACCGCCGTACCCCAACAAATATTCCGAACAGGCATCGATGGCATCGTAAATATTGAAACCTACCACCGAACGAGCAGAACCCGTTAATATGCCATTGTTCTCGTTTAACACAATGGTCGGTCGGTAGTAGTGCTCAAGTAGGCGAGAGGCCACAATACCTAACACTCCTTTGTGCCAATTGGGATGAAACAAAACCGTGCTTTTCTTGTTTTTCTGAACCTCGCTGGTTTCAATAGCAGCAAGGGCGAATGCTGTAATATCTTTATCCAGATCTTTACGTTCGGTATTTAGCGTGTTAATATTTAGAGCATAGGTTTCTGCCTTGGCGTAATCTTGTTCTAAAAGCAAATCGACCGAGTTGCGTGCGGAACTTATTCGTCCTGCAGCATTTATTCGTGGACCAATTTTGAATACAATGTCCGAAATGTCAAGTTCTTTTCCTTTCAAATCCGAAACTTGAATTAAGCTTTGCAAACCTGCTCTGGGATTACTGTTAATCAATTTCAATCCATGGTAAGCTAATATTCGGTTTTCGCCCACAATTGGAACAATATCCGAAGCAATACTAACTGCAACTAAATCGAGTAGTTTATAGGTATCTTCTTTCGGAATTTGATGTTTAGTCGAAAAAGCTTGAATAAGTTTAAAACCCACTCCACATCCCGATAAATTTTTGTCAGGATAATGACATTCTGATTGTTTGGGGTCTAAAATAGCAACAGCCTCTGGTAAATTTTCGCCCGGAAGATGGTGGTCGCAAATGATAAAATCTATACCGAATTGCTTGGCGTATTTTACTTTCTCGTTTGCTTTAATTCCACAATCGAGCGTAATAATAAGCCCACAACCTGTTTGGTGCGCATAATCGATTCCTTTAAACGAAACGCCATACCCTTCGGTATATCGGTCTGGAACATAGTAATCGATATTTTGTGTCAAATCCATTAAAAAAGAATAGACTAATGCTACCGAAGTGGTTCCATCGACATCGTAATCGCCGTAAATGAGCACTTTTTCATTTTTTTCAAGCGCTTCTGTTAGACGTTCAACAGCGAGATCCATATCTTTCATCAAATACGGATTGTGTAATTGCTCTATGTCGGGTCGGAAAAAATCTTTAGCTTGCTGATAGTTTTCGATACCACGTTGCACTAAAAGTCGAGCATTAGGTATAGGAATCTTGAGCTCAGAAGCAAGATTTTGAACTTTTTGATCGGATTCTGTATTTTTAAAAAACCAATGGTGTTTCAAGTATCTATAATTTGTAAATCGCTGTATATTTATTGTTTATGATATGCGATTATTGATTGACGATTTATTTTTTTGCCTGTCCCGCAAAGCCCGGTTAAATGTTTCAAGTTCTTATTGACAGTCTTGCACTTTATGCGAAATCCATATTGAAAACAGTTGCTATTTCATTTTTTAAGATCGACTTTACTTCTACAAAATTACATTTTTTTCCAAGCTCTTTTTCTATCGAGGTCACACCTTTATCAACAAATCCACAGGGATTAATATGATTAAAGTACGATAAGTCAGTGTTCACATTGAGTGCAAAGCCATGCATGGTAACCCATCGACTCACACGAACACCCATTGCACAGATTTTTCGAGCTTTTCCTTTTTGGTCGGAATCAATCCAAACCCCTGTAGCACCCTCCATTCGTTCGCCTTTGATATCCCAGTGGGCTATGGTTTTTATAATACTTTCTTCGAGTAGGTCGATATATCGTTTAACTTGAAATCCAAATGTTTCTAAATCTAAGATAGGGTAGCCAACCAGCTGGCCTGGGCCATGATACGTTATATCGCCACCTCTATTGGTTTGGTAATATGTAGCGTTTATATTTTTTAAAAAGGTATCGTTAATCAATAAATTGTTGGCAGCACCCGATTTTCCCAGGGTATATGCATGTGGATGTTCGCAAAAAATCAGACGGCTCGAGCTGGGTGTTTGTGCTTTTTTTGCTTCAATAATGTCTTGTAGCCGTTGTTCTTGATTTTGCCAAGCCTCGTCGTATGGTATTAATCCCCAGTCTTCAAACTTTATTTTTGTCATTTTATTTCAAATTTCAACAACGATTCGCCTTCGATAAAAGCTTCGAGCTGGTCTCCAATTTTTACTGGGCCCACTCCAGCAGGTGTGCCTGTGAAAATCAAATCGCCAATTTTAAGGCTTACAAACTGCGAAACATAAGCAATTACTTTGTCAACTGTAAAAATCATATCGGCGGTATGTCCGATTTGAACTTGTTTGTCATTGATTTTTAGCGAGAAATAAATGTCTTGAATATTTTTATAGCGATTTAAGGGTGTCATAGGGCTTGTAGGAGCTGAGTGGTCGAAAGCTTTGGCAATTTCCCATGGCAATCCTTTTTCTTTTTGAATTTGCTGTAAATCGCGGGCTGTAAAGTCGATGCCGATTCCAATTTCGTCGTAATAGCGATGTGCAAATTGTTCTTCGATGTGTTTTCCGTTTTTGTTTATACGAACGACAATCTCAGTTTCGTAGTGCAAATCACTTGTGAAACTAGGATAAAAGAATGGCTTGTTTTTTTGTAATAGTGCTGTTTCTGGTTTTAGAAAGAAAACAGGGCTTGAAGGTACCGCATGGTTTAACTCTTTGGCATGCTCTGAGTAATTTCGCCCGATTGCTATTATTTTCATGTGTTTATAATTAGCCCCCTAACCTGCGAAAAGGGTATAGAGAGTGGTTTATGAAATATTAAAACATTCCCTATCGTGACAAAATTGATTAGGTATAGATGTTTCATCTGTGAATAATTTGTTTTTTTGAAATCATACCTGACGGCAGACTGAAAAATTAACTTTTGTAGTTATTCCTTTTTTTAATATTGTAAGAGCCAGATAACTTTTAAGTTACAAAGGAAAATAAGGGTCTTTGACCCTATTTTTTCTTGTTAAATTGACGAAGTCTAACTTCTGTTATTACTTTTTTAGTGTACAACGGAAAGTCTCCATTTTGAATCCAACCATAATATCCTGGATCTTTTTCGAGCACAGCTTCGACCAATTCGCCTTTATATTTCCCGAAGTTTATCACTTCTTCGTTGTTTTTATTTAAAATAATTCGCCCCATAAAATCGGCATATTTATGGTGTTGCGAAAAATTATGTAAATAGTCGACATCGTTTTGTAAATCGGAATAATGATCGAGTTGAGCTTTTAGTACCTCTAAAGTGGCAACAGTATCTGCCATGGCCGAGTGAGCGTCGGTAAGTTCTTTTTTGCAATAAAATTGATATGCAGCCGAAAGCGTTCGTTGTTCCATTTTATGGAAAATAGTTTGCACATCGATTAATTTTCGGCGTTTTAAGTCGATATCGACATCTGCTCTCAAAAATTCCTCAGCTAAAAACGGAATATCAAATTTAATGGAGTTAAAGCCTGCTATATCGCAATTGTCCATAAATTGGTTTAATTCAGAGGCAATAGCTTTAAATGTGGGCGCATCTTTTACATCTTCGTCGAAGATATGATGGATGTCCGAAACCTCAGATGGAATTGGAATTTCAGGGTTAATACGGTAATGCTTTTGTTCTTCTTTTCCGCTTGGATGAATCTTTATCATGCCTATTTCTACAATCCGATCTTTGGTAATATTCATTCCTGTTGTTTCCAGATCGAATACCACTAACGGACGTTTTATGTTTATTTGCATTGAGTCGCTTTGTTTAGAGTGTGTATTTAAAAAAATCTTCGACTTTGATATTGGTTTTAGAAGTATAAATTTATCGTCTTAATTTATAAGGGAAAAATATAATAATGTTATAGTTAAGGTCTTCGACCTATTTATTAGTTTTGAAATTTGCATTTTATCAGGCATTTATGTAAATAACATACGAGATTAGATTATTCAGGGTACTTGTGTTAAAATAGGTCGGAGATTTAATTGACTAAAATATTGTAATTAATCATCGGAATTAAGATTTCGTTTTCTGGTATTCGTACATTCTTCTCAAAAGTAGAAAAGCCAGCTCCGTTTACTTGGATTTTATATTCTCCAGGAGGGAAAGCAAAGGTGTATTTTCCTGTTTTTGAATATTTTGAAGTTGCGAATAACGAATTATCTGATAATTTAATTGCTTTAATACTAATTTCGGACTGAACAATTTCCGAACTTTGTTCGTTCCCTTTTTTAATGGTACCAGTATATAACACATTTACAGGAGGGATACTGTCGAAAATTACTTGATAAACATCTCTGCTGCCTTTGCCTTCGGGGCGAATAGCCGAGACATATCCATAGCGCTTACTTTTCGAAAAGCTAATGGTCATATTATCGTATGGGTCGTTTATTGGAAATCCAAAATTGATTGGTTTAGTCCAAGCATCGTCGATGCGAAGTGATTTAAAAATATCAAATCCACCCATTGAATTTGGGCCGTCGTTTGCGAAAAGTAAGTAACTACCGTCTTCGCTAATATATGGGTAGGTTTCGTTATATTCGCTGTTGATTTCTGGGCCAAGGTTTTTGGGGCTACCCCAAGTCCCATTGGGCAACTTAACCGATGCGTAGATATCGAGTCCTCCAAAGCCACCTGGTCTATCGCTGGCAAAATACAAGGTGTCTTCGTTTTTCGAAAAACTGCCTGAAGGTTCGTCAAATTCAGAATTAATTGTTTTTTCGAGTTCGCTCAATTCTTGAAACGTCTTTTTTACTCTGCTGGTAATAAATAAGTCCGCATTTTTATTCATCCAACTCACGGCCATTAAAACTTTTGATCCATCGTGCGAAAGCCCTACAATACGTTCATTTTCTTGTGTATTGACGTTACGCCCTAAACTGGTCATCTTGCCCCAAAGGTTTAATTCGTCGGGTGTAAAATTGGAGTAAAAACCACCTTTGATTAACTCGAGCAATTCAGCATCATATTTTTTATCAGAAGTGAAATAAATGGTTTGTCCATCGGGTACGATATAGGCTTCAAATTCACTTCTAGCTGTATTTATATTATCGCCCAAGTTATTAAAATGGACTTTGAGAGGACTTTTGACTAGTAATTCGCCAGTTTTAATCTGCGACATCAATATTTTAGCATTGGTTTGCGATGTGGCAATTTGGTCATCTTCGTCTTCGTCTTCGCCATTGGTCGACTTATTGTTTTTGATATAATAATCTAACATTTTTCTTGCCTTTTCAAAACTCAAGTTGTAAGTATATGCTTGAGCTAGTATAAGGGTTGCATCTTTGTAATTAATATCGTTGCCAATGAGTGTCTCTAACGGAGGGATGGCCAAATGACGTTCACCATTCGATAATAGTATTGATTTACCATACATATAATTGATTTCGTTTGAACTTTGGTCTTTTTTCCAGAGTTTTTCGAACGATTTTGATGCAATGTCATATTGCCCATTTTCGAATGCTTCCATTGCGTCAGCCATGGTTTGAGCATTTAAAAGAAGCGAATTATTAAATATTAAAATTACAAAAAGTAAGATAAGTTTGGTATTATAAATTTTAGTCATGGCTTATTTTTTTGCAAAGTTATCGAAATATTGGCATTTTTTGACACTAAATAGGAGGCATTATCAGTCCAATGCAATTGTTTTTTTTATCTAAAGAATGGGAAAAACACAATTATTGTTCCAATCTTTAAACTCTTACACCTAAAATAGTGATGTCGTCTGTTTGGAGATGGTGCTCTTGCCCTCGTTCGGTATCGGAGCTAACCGAAATTTTCCAATTCGATAAAAACGATTCCAATTGGTTTTTTTGTTGGTCGAGTGGAAGCAATGAGGTTTCGAGTAATTGGTCGATAAAAACCTTAGAGCCTAACTTTTTACTTCTTTGGCCTCCAAATTGGTCGGTTGTACCATCGGTAAACATATAAAAAGAATCACCTTTCGAAAGAGTATATTGATGGTTGGTATAGGGCTCCATTTTGGGATATAGCGAGATCGGCATTTTGTCGGGTTTTACATAGGTTAACATATCGGTATTATCACTCAAATTATTAGGATTACGGATGATATATAATGGCGTGAATGCTCCAGAATATTGAATTGATTTTGTTTTTCGGTTGTAGATTACAAGGCCTAAATCCATACCATAATGTTCTTCGACGTTAAGGTTGCTGTACTGTCGGAGCGATTCAATGATTCGAAGTCTGACATCGCCTAATATTTCCGCAGCGTTTAATTCGGTTCGATTGTTAATAAGCTCCTTCAATATGGCAATACCCATTATACTCATAAATGCTCCGGGAACGCCGTGGCCAGTTGAGTCGCCTACTGCAATAATAACTTCGTTTCCTATTTGGCGCACCCAATAAAAATCGCCACTAACAATGTCGAGCGGTTTATAAATAATAAAACTATTGGGTAAGGCTGTCTTAATAGATTCTTCCGATGGGAATGTAGTGGCTTGAATTTTTTTTGCAAATTTGATGCTGTCAATTTTGTCTTGGTAGGCTTTTTTAAGACTTAGATTCATGTCTTGGAGCTCTGTTTTCTGCTCTTCTAGAATGGCATATTGTTCTTCAATTTGCTGATTTTTAAGACTTAGAGATTGTTTAGATTTTCTTTGATTAATAAAGTTTCTGTAAATTGTAAAACTGAGTACCAGCAAAAATACAATAAAGGTCAATAGCCAATTTCTGGTCGTTTTCTTTTGATTGATTTCTGCTTCTTTTTTAAGCATTTCAATTTTGTAAACTTGAGTTTGTTGTGCAAAACGAATCGAATCTTCGATGTTTTTGGTTTTAAACCGGAAGGTTTGTTCGGTCGAAACCAACTGATTTAAATGATCTTGACTAATTAAACTGTCATTTAACTGAACAAAAATTTCGTAATATTTTAAAGCATTTTCGTGCTGATTTTTAGCTTTATAATAACGACTCAGAATTTCGGCCGCAGACTTTTTAAAATCGGCATGATGAATTTTTGAAGCATATTCGAAAGCTAAATTCGCATAATATCCAGTTTTATCATACTGCTTAAGTTCTAAGTATACTTGAGCATAATGGATGTAACTAAGTGTGATGAGTGAAGAATTGTTTGTTTTAATGGCTAATTCTAGGGCTCGTTCCACATATTTTAATGAATTTGCTAAATCTTTTTTGTAAAGGTACAAATCGCTCAAATTATTTAAAGTAGTAATTTGCCCTGGTATATCGTTAAATTCAATTTTAATATCGAGCGAAAGCTGCATGTATTTTGCTGCCAAGTCGTATAGGCTATCTTTTTTATTGTTTTGAATGTAGTTGTCTGCTATTTTGATATAATTTGAAGCCAAAAGATTAAAAATGTATGCCGAATATTGTACATTTTGAGTTTGTTTTACAAGCTCCAATGCAGGCTTTATAGCTTCGATTGATTTTTCGAATTTATTTTGCTGAAATAGCATTCTTGCAATATTATAATGGGCCCCAGCAAGTCCATCTTTATCATTTAGTTTTTGAAATATTTCACGAGCATTACCGTACATTTCAATAGCATCTTGAATAGAACCTAGCTCTAACAGTATATTGGCATAATTAGAGTAGTAATGTGCTTTTTCAATTACATTATTACATTCACTAACGATACTTTTCGATTGCTTAAATAACTGAGTAGCTTCAATGTTTTTACCTTTTCGGCGATATACTATAAACATGAGAGCATATGTTCTGGTTTGGATTTGAACAAGCCTTTGGCGTGACTTTTTATCAGATTTGAAAATTATTGGGGATAAATTTTGAATAATGTCAGTGCAAATATTTAATGAGCTGTCTGGATTTAATTTTAAGTATGTATTAGCTAATTCAAGCTTAGCAAGATATAATGTAGTGTCCGTTTGGGCTGCATTTATTACTTTTATTAACGAGTCGGGATTAGACGTATTACTCCAGAGGTCTGCAGTTAAAAGCATTAAGGCGAAAGCTAAAAAAAACTTAAGCTTGATCATCGTCTATTTAGTTAGTAATAGTAGTCAAATGAGTTTTCAGCCATAAAAGTATAAAAAAATTAAATAATTCAAGCAAGATTGATGAATTTATGTAAATTAGCACAACTAATTTTGTCCTTCTTATGATTAAAATAATTGAATGTCCGCGAGATGCCATGCAAGGCATCACTAAATTTATCCCTACCGAGACTAAAATAGAGTATATCAATGCACTGCTAAAAGTGGGATATGACACCATTGATTTTGGAAGTTTTGTTTCGCCAAGGGCTATCCCTCAGCTCAAAGATACAGCAGAAGTGCTGGAAAAACTTGATTTAACTCACACTAACACCAAGCTATTAGCTATTGTAGCCAATACAGTCGGAGGGGAAATGGCGGCATCGCATAGTAAGATTACTTATTTAGGATACCCATTTTCAATCTCGCCAACTTTTCTTCGAAATAATATCAATTCTACTATAGATCAGGCTATTGTGACCACCAATAGATTACAGAATATTTGCGAAAAATCGAATAAAACCATAGTTTGTTACATTTCAATGGCTTTCGGAAATCCGTATGGTGACAAATGGAGTGTGGAAGTTTTGGAAGAATGGGTCGATATATTAAGCAAATTAGGTGTTAAAATTATTGCATTATCTGATACAACAGGCGATTCCATTGCCGATAATGTGTACTCTGTTTTTAGCGATTTAATTCCTAGGTATCCCAAAATCGAATTTGGATTCCACTTGCATACTACACAAAGTACATGGTTCGAAAAAGTCGATGCAGCATATAAAGGTGGGTGCCGTAGGTTTGATACAGTCATTAACGGAATAGGAGGGTGTCCTATGTCGGGCAAAGAGATGGTCGGGAATCTAAAGACCAGTAATCTGTTTAAGTATCTCGAAAATCAGAATATTCCTTCTGATATTGATAAAGATGCTTTTTTTAGTGCGTTTATCAAAGCCATGTCTGTTTTTCCTACTTTCGATTTTAAAAACACGCTTCATAGCCTTCGAAAAAAGAAAGACTAATGGTCCACATTACCGAGTGTCCTCGTGACGCCATGCAAGGTGTGAGTCATTTTATACCTACTCAACAAAAGATTGAATATTTAAACAGCTTAATACATCTTGGATTTGATGTTTTAGACTTTGGAAGTTTTGTGTCGCCTAAAGCCATCCCACAATTAAGTGATACGGCAGGAGTCATCGAAAAGCTCAATCTCGACAAAACCAAAACTAAATTATTAGCTATTATAGCTACTCCCAAAGGAGCTGACATTGCCGCACAATATGAGCAAATAAGTTACTTAGGCTACCCATTTTCGTTTTCAGAAACTTTTTTGAAAAAGAATCTCAATTCGTCCATCGATCAAGCAATTCGATACACCGATTATTTTCAAAAATTGTGCACTAAAGAAAACAAGTTTTTATTACAATATATTTCGATGGCATTTGGGAATCCTTACGGCGATACTTGGACTTATGATATTTTGTACCGTTGGATTAAACAGTTCGATAGCATGGGTATCAAAAATATTACACTTTCCGATGTAACTGGTGAAGCCAATGCCACACAACTTTTCGAGATTTATTCGCACATTATTCCTGCTTTCCCTCACATTAAGTTTGGTCTACATTTACATCAGTCACCACAACAATCGATGCAATTGGTCGATTCGGCTTATCGAGCGGGTTGCCGACACTTCGATACGGTATTAAACGACAAAGGAGGATGTCCAATGTCGGGCAAAGGCTTAGTCCAAAATCTGAATACTTTCGAATTTTTGACTTATTTAGAGCAAAATAATATTGCTCACTCAATTGAAAAAATTGGTTTGACAAAATCGCTCGAAATGGCAAATTTAATTTTTTAGTGCATTTTGATTGATAGCAAAAATATTGTTTTTACAAGTTGGTTATGAATTTATTTCTAATATTTTATGCCCAGGAATGTGGTATCTGCAATATAAATCTGTACGAATTTCGATATCCAAATTGAATTTTGGCTCATATTGTTTTTTATCTAACAATATTTTTGTACTTTCGCCTTAACTCAGAAAAACTATGTCAAGCCTAATTAAAAGTTTATTTCATAATAAATTCAATGCCGATAAAAAGTATATTTATACCTTTTATTTAACAGCTATTGTCGGGATTGCGAGCATATTGATTTTTGGGATATTAGCCATTTACCATTTATGGATTGCAGGCTTTCCGCTTACAATTGATGAATTTAGATTGCTGATAATTCCTTTTATTTCAATTTTATCGCTTGTATTATTAATCAGTGGTTTACAATCGATTGCTAAAATGGTGTTTCTTTTTGGAACACTGTTCGTTTTCTCGTACTTCCCTGTTTTTTGTGGAGCTCCAACTGTTGAGTTATTAATTCTCAATCCAATATTATTAATTACATACTCTGCTTTGGCTCAAATTATCTTTCATAGCAAAAGTGAAAAATACTACTTAATCATTTCAAGTGCTTTGTTATTGGTATTATTGGTTTCATTTGATTTTATTTACGCTTTATCTGATTTAAGCATCACTTTTACTCAAATTGTTGGGTACGATTATTTTGCTGTTAAAATGGCATATGTTTTTGTAATGATTGTAATTGATTCTCTAGTTATTTATTCTGTTCGATTAAACGAAAGAATTCAAAGCGATTTAGACAGGAATAATAAAGAATTGGATCAGAGTAGATTAGAGTTATTAAATCAAAATTTAAAGCTTAAAAAATTTCAATCAGAAATATTACAACAAAACAAATCGCTAGAAGAATATACCGAGGAGTTGTTGTCTCAAAATGAGATGATCGATAATCAAGGCAGAACCTTAGATTTAAACTGGTTTTATACTCATAATATTAAAAATTTATTAAACAACGAACGAGACGATATTCATTCTTTTTTTAAGGAGTTCTTTATTTACGAGAAGCCCAAAAAAACTGTAAGCAGTGATTTTTTCTGGTCTCGAAAAATTGATCAAAAAGTGTTTTTTGTTCTTGGGAATACCAATGTGAGCGAAAATGCTGCGGTACTTTTAAGTATTGTTGGTCTTAAATTGCTTAATAACGTCATTCGAAAATCAGATGACTTAGAAGACCTATATCATCAATTCTGGGTAGAGTCCGAAAAGATTAAGAAAAATTCGCCAGCACCCTGGAACATGTTCGAACGGCTTTTTGATATAGGTTTTGCATGTGTTAATTTAAGCAATTACTCTTGCGAGCTCATTCACAATGGCATCGACGTATTCATTATTAGAGATGAACATGTGCTACCTATTAAACCCATTAAGACCGATAGCTTAACCAAAGGACAGGTTTTAAATTTGGAATTACGTAAAGGGGATAAATTTTATCTGGCCACAGACGGCATTAAGTTACAAAATAATGACGAAGAGCAATCTCCTTTGGGCGAAGAACGTTTATCTCAGGTACTTACGCAAATTTCAAAAGTGCCATTTGACTTACAAGGCGACCGTATTCAACAGTTTATCGAACAGTGGATTGGTAAATCTGACCAGAACGACGACATTACTGTTTTAGGGCTAGAAATCTAATTTTTTGTATCAAATAATAAAGAATTTACCCTTATCTAATCGATGGATAAGGTATTTTCTTCTTTCTTTGTGTTGCTAAAATTTTTCCAAATATGATCGTAAAGGTATTATTTTGTAAAAATAGCAGTTCATTTTAAGTCCATTTTTAATTTCTTTGAATAATATAATATCGTGTTTTATTTACCAAAATGCCTTATAAAATGCAAGTTACAAAACTTAAAAATAGGTCGAAGACCTTAAATTACTTCGATGAATAAAATTCCATTACATTTTCAGATTATCATTGCATTAATTGCGGGTGTTATATTGGGAATGTCAGCTATCGCCTTTAATTTTAGTGAGTTAATTTTGGATTGGCTCAAACCATTTGGTGATATTTTTATGAAACTTTTAAAATTAATATCTGTACCGCTAATTTTGGTTTCGTTAATAAAAGGGATAGCCGATCTTAAAGACATTAGGAAATTGTCGCAAATGGGATTGAAAACTTTTTCTATTTATTTTCTTACAACTGCATTCGCTATTTCTTTAGGTCTGGTTTTGGTCAATATTATCAAACCTGGAAAAGGAATGTCGGAAGATGTAAAAAGGCATATTACCCAAGAATTTTCGGTAGAGCAATCAGAAGTTACCACGAAGTCCATTCAAGAAACGAATCAGTCGCCTTTAACTTTCTTAGTAGAAATGATTCCCGATAATATAACAGCATCGGCATCGTCGAACAAGAATATGCTTCAAATAATATTTTTTGCCATTTTTGTTGGCATAGGCTTAGTTTTATTGCCCGAGTCTAAAACTCAAAATATCAACAAGTTACTTTCTGAATTAAACGAACTTATTTTAAAACTCATCGATTTAATTATGAAGTTCAGTCCCATTGGCGTTTTGGGTTTAATGTCGTCGGTAATTGTTGAATTGGCAGGACAAAATATTGCTAATACGATCGATATTTTATCAGCCTTGGCGTGGTATACCTTTACAGTGTTACTAGGCTTGTTTACAATTCTCTTGTTGGTCTACCCTTTATTAGCTCGTTTTTTTGGCAATATTTCGTTCCGAACTTTTTATAAAGGAATATTACCGGCCCAATTGGTTGGTTTTTCGACATCGTCGAGTGCTGCCACATTGCCCGTAACAATAGAGTGTGCAGAGCAAAACCTAAATGTAAGAAAAGAAGTCAGTAGTTTTGTCTTGCCGCTTGGGGCAACCATAAATATGGATGGTACCGCACTTTATCAAGGCGTAGCAGCTGTTTTTATAGCTCAAGTTTTAGGGATTGATTTGTGTATATTTCAACAACTTAATCTCATCTTGTTGACAACCTTAGCGTCGATTGGTTCTGCCGCAGTACCAGGAGCAGGTATCGTAATGTTAATAGTGGTTCTCGAAAGTCTAGGTATACCTGCCGCAGGAATAGCATTAATTTTAGCACCAGATCGATTACTCGATATGTTCCGAACGGTTACCAATCTGACAGGCGATTTAATGGTTTCGACAATTATTGAAAAAGGATACAAAAGAATTAAGAATTAAAAATTAAGAATCTATCTGGCGATAGATTTATCTACCGAAGGTTGACAGGTTCAAAATTCA
>DYOK01000053.1 GCA_020720565.1 Acetofilamentum sp. | reverse complement strand
TAATGTGATAATGAGCTAATGTGATAATGAGTTGTTGAGTAGTTTCAATTCAAAATTCAGAATTCATAATTCAAAATTTATTAAATCGCACATCTCTTTTAATCTCTCCCTTGTGCGAGGCTAGTTTGGCTTGGAATATTCTTGATAACAACCTTTGTAAAAGACCGATAACACCTCGTCTTTCGATATATCTTCTGGTATTAAGATCAACACATTTTTTTGATATATATCCAAAACTTTGTAGACTCTTATTCTGCCTTTAGCATCAGAAATTTTGTAAAATAGATAGCGATTTTCGAACAAATTGGTTTGCATAAAATCGAGCAAAGAAACTTTAATTGTATCCGATTCTTCGACAATTTTAAAAGTCGTAGGGCTTGGAATGGCACGGCTTGTAAAATAGCTCGCTTGCGGAATTCCATATCCGTGCGAATAGTCGTAATATGGATATAAATGTGCCGATTTTTGAATCTCTTCAAACAATTGTTTTGAAGTATAGTTTGGATTAAGCTGTAAAACACAAGCCGCAAAACCAGCCACTAGTGGGCTTGCAAACGAAGTACCATATGCAATTTTGGGTTTAGGGTTACGTCCAATGACTACCGTTTTACCCAATGCCGAAACGTTTGGTTTTAGTCGTCCATCGGCGGTAGGGCCGTACGAACTAAACGAAATGTGCAAATCGTTCATTGGGTCAATTCCGCCAATACTCAGCGTATGCTCAGCATCTGCAGGTGTGCCAATATACTTCCAGTTAGCATCCTCCCCTTCGTTTCCGGCAGCATTGACAACCAAAATTCCTTTTTCGAAGGCCATATTTGCTGCTTTAGCCACCAGACTACCACCATCCATTTGAACCGGAAAATAACGATGATGGGTATATCCCAACGAACTGTTGATGATATCTGCCCCATTTTTATCGGCCCATTCAACTGCTGCCAGCCAATTTTCCTCTTCGGAAAAGGGCTCGGAGTTAACTTCGGTTCGAGCCAATAAAAAGCTAGCACCAGTAGCGAGCCCCATCTTTTTTCCGTCGAGCACTCCAGCAATATTCGACAAAACCATGGTTCCGTGTGAGCTGGCATGATACACCTCTTGGTTTCCGCTTGTAAAATCGTATGTAGCCAAAATTCGTTTTTCCACAAAAAGAGGTTTGAAAAACGAATGGGTGTTAACAGATGGAAAGCCCCCATCAAAAATTGCAATTACAACCCCTTTTCCATCGATTTGTTTAGGTTCGAACAAATTGCCGCCCATACTTCGGGTTTGTTTATCAATCAACAGATCAATTTCTTCGGTACGAGCATCCGATACTTTTTCACTGGCTACCAACACTTTGTATTCCAATGCTTGCGTGTTTTTAACAAAAGGCAACGTTTCGAGCCTATTAATTTGAGCGTCATTGGCCCAAACCACCAGGGCATTCATCCATCGTGAGCGAAACCCAAGCGAATCGACTTGTTTCGAAATAATTTGAACATATTGTTCGTTGAGGGGATAATCGGTCGAATCGCAAATTGGAATATGATTCCGTACCCTACGTTGCATCGCATGAGGCGAAAAATATTCGTAAGGATTGAACTCTACACCCGATTTGTCGGTTAAAAAAACCCAATATTTATTTTGAGCGTTAAGGCCAAACAAAACGATGATAAGGTATAAGGTTAAAAGACGTCTTAACATATGGTTAAAATTTAATTGCTCAAAGATATTATGAATGTTGATTTATAAATTATGAATTTTGAATTATTTTGTATCTTTCTGCCTGCTTTCGGAAATTGTATACGCCCTTGCAGCTACACCGAAACACGAGAAAATACGAAATTCGGAAACCATTCAAAACACATTTTTTTTTGATTTTTGATAAAATATTTTCCGATATATAACACTGGTTACAAGTACTATATACAGTTTTTTTTCAAATTCTACCTATTGTTTTTTTCTGAAAATTATTCTTTTCAATTGCGTAATCCATGTCTATATTATCGGATAACCCTAATCAGACCGTTTTGGTTTTCAGTCCAAATTAAGAATCTATCTAGCGCCTGTCTGCCCGTAGGTAGGTCAGGCAGGATAGATTTATCTACCGAAGGTTGACAGCTTAAAAATTGGTGGGATTTCAACACAAAATTTGAAGTTAAAAATTAAGAATTTTAAAGCGAATAATAAATAGTAAAAAATACTATCTTTGTTTGCAAACGCTATTAACTTAAGTTGAGATTGGTTAGTTGTAAGTAACTTATTAAAAAAGAATTTTAAACCATTGAAAAACAGCACCATATGAAAATAAAGCTGAGCATCAGTCAAAAACTACAACTTTACATTATTAGTGTTACAGCCATTTTCATGATGAGTGCTCTATTGTTTGTAAACTTTAAAAGCCAACAAATAGCTATCGAAAACGGTAAAAAATATTCCGAAGAATTGGCTTCGAAGTATGCAAAAGAGATTGAGCAGAAACTCAACAACGATTTAATCATTGTGAGAACACTTTCGCATGTGATGAGTTTATACAGGGCGATGCCCGATTCAGGCTGGATGAATGTGGTTCCGACCATTTATCACCAAATAGCCAAAAACAACCCTCAAATTGATAATATTTGGGATAGTTGGGAAATGTCGGCTTATAATCCTAATTATAAAAAACCTTACGGCCGTTTTTCCATGTCGGTTGTGAACAGCCCAAAAGGTCAAATATACAGCCAAGAATATCAAAGTCTGAGTGGAGATAGTAAATTGTATGCCGAAAACAAAGCAAAAAACAAAGAACATCTCGAAGAGCCTTATCTTTATGCTTTCGACGGCGACAAAAACCACGAAGTGCTTATTACCGATATCACTTCGCCTATTCAAGACCTTAAAGGAAATTATGTGGGTATGGTGGGTGCCGATATTAGATTGGAAAAATTGCAGTTATTGGTCAATAAAATTACCCCTTTCGAGAATAGCTCGGCCTATTTAATTTCTAACAAAGGACTTTACGCCAGCCACCCCGACGTTAATTTAGTAGGCTCAACTGCTGTTGAAGATTTTAAAGTGGACGATATTTTATATCAAATTAAAAGGGGTAACGAGTTTAAATTTACTCAAATCGAAGATGGACAAGAATACTATTACATTTTTAAGCCCATCGAAATTGGCGAAACGCATGCACCATGGTCGTTAGGTTTAAAGATACCAGTCGAACATATCGTAAGTCAAGCCAAAACGGAAAGCCGTGTTTATCTTATATTCGGCATATTTATTATTCTTTCAATTAGTACTGTCATTGCATTTGCTACTCGAAAAATAACGAAACCATTGCGTGCTATAACTAAAGTATTGTTGGGAATGTCCGAAGGTTCTCTTTCGAAAGATATGTTAACCAATTACCAAACTGGTGACGAGATTGAAGAAATAAGTACTGCATTAAACCGATTTATTAAAGGACTATCCGATAAAGCCGTTTTTGCAGAAGAAATTGGCAAACAACACTACGACAATCAACTCGAACTCTTAAGCGATAAAGATAGCCTTGGTAAATCTTTGGTCGAAATGCAAAAAAGCTTGATTGATGCACAAATATCTGAAGAAAAGCGATTAAAAGAGGACGAAAAACGCAAATGGGCCAACGAAGGATTGGCCAAATTCTCTGATATATTACGTCAAAATGCCAATTCAATTGGTGAGCTTAGTACAATCTTTATCAGAGAATTGGTTAAATTTAACAAAGCCAACCAAGCCACTCTTTTCTTATTAGAAGAAGGCGTTTATAGAGCAAAAGCTACGTACGCATACGATAGAGATAAATATTACTTATCGGAAATTCAACCTGGCGAAGGTCTTGTTGGCACTTGCATTATCGAACGCAAGCCCATTTATTTGACCGATATTCCCAATGGTTATATCAAAATTACATCTGGTTTAGGACAAGCGACTCCCAATGCCCTTTTCATTTGTCCTATACAAACCGAAAAAGAGGTTCTTGGTGTCATCGAAATAGCTTCGTTTAACGTATTTGAAGCCTATCAACGTACTTTTATCGAAACCACTTGTACAAACTTAGCAAGTGTAGTAGAGGCTGTAAAAGTTAACGAAAATACGAAACTGCTACTCGAACAAACGCAACAACAAACCGAAGAAATGAAAGCTCAGGAAGAGGAAATGAGACAAAATCTCGAAGAGCTACAAGCGACACAAGAAGAAATTGCTAAAAAAAGCAGCGAAATGGCTAGTGTTTTAACTGCCCTCAATGCTTCTTCGTTGGTTATTAAATTGGGACTAGATGGCACCATAATGGACATTAACGACTCATTTGCAGCTTTGCTTTTAAGTTCGAAACACGAATTAATGGGACAAAACTTTAGAGAATTTGCTCATTTACAATGTGGCGAAGACGAATTCTCACAGCTAGCACAGAATCTAGCCACAGGTCAATCGGTTAGTGTCGATCAGAAAATGCTTCTCAAAAACGGTGAGGAACTATGGGTGTCGCAAGTATTTTCGGCCATCTTTAACGAATACAAAGATCCAGAAAGTATTATGGGGATTGGTATGGACATTACCGCAAACAAACAACTCCATGCCGAATTAATTCAACAAAACGAACAAATGGCCGCTCAAGAAGAAATGATGCGACTAAATTTTGAAGAATTCGAACAAATTCAAACCGAATTTTCTAAAAAATCGGACGAAGTGACTGGTTTAATGAATGCCCTAAATATGGCTAACTTTGTTGTTGAGTACAATCTCGAAGGCCAGATAATCGAAATAAATGAGACCTATCTCAATTTCCTTGGCATTGACAAAGAAGAAGCTCTAGCACTCAAGCAAAGCGATTACATTACGGGCAAAAACAAAGACAAAAATGATTTTGTGTGGCAAACCTTACTCGAAGGCAATCCATGGAAAGGTAGTATGCATTTAACCATGAACGATATAGACTATACCCTTATCGAAACATACACCCCAATTTTTAATATGGATGGTGAATTGGTCAAAATCCTTAAAATTGCTAACAATATTGACTATTTTGAACTTTAAGGTTATCAACCAAATTTATATTATAAAAATGCTTTTAATCGAGATTTAAAAAAATACTTAGATCAATTTTGTTCTAGGTGCTCTAACCTTCAAATCTTGCATTTATAAAAATAAACCAATGGACGTTACACAAGCAAAAGCCAGAATCGACTTTCTTGTTAAAGAATTAAACCGACACAACCAGTTATATTACATCCATTCTAATCCTGAAATTAGCGATTTTGAATTTGATTCGTTATTAAAAGAGCTTTCGGAACTTGAAAATCAGTTTCCACTCTTAGCTACCGAATGGTCGCCTACGCAGCGCGTTGGTTCCGATTTAAACCAATCGTTCGAACAGGCCACTCACCGCTACCCCATGCTCTCCTTAGGCAATACCTACGACTTTAACGAACTTGACCAATTCGACCAAAGGGTTGCTAAAGGCCTCGAAGGTCAATTGTATCAATATGTGTGCGAACTAAAATATGATGGGACATCGATAAGTATTACATACGAAAACGGGAAATTAAGCAAAGCAATAACCCGTGGCGATGGAACTGTTGGCGATGTGGTGACTCAAAACGTCAAAACCATCAAAAGCATCCCCTTAGAATTGACAGGTGATTTCCAAAAGGTGGTCGAATTTAGAGGCGAAATAATTATGCCTCACGCTGCCTTCGAACGTTTAAACAAAGAGCGAATCAATAACAACGAGCAAGCTTTTGCCAATCCTCGAAATGCAGCATCGGGTAGTCTGAAAATTCAGAACTCTGCCGAAGTAGCCAAACGTGGCCTCGATAGTTTTTTATATTATGTCATTTCAGATCAGCTTAAAGAAAATTCACATTTCGAGAAAATTAAAAAAGCAGCCTCGTGGGGATTGAAAATCCCACAACATATCGACCGCTTTGATGGCATTGACCAAGTAAAAAACTTTATCAATTATTGGGATAATGAACGTTACAACTTGCCATTCGACATCGATGGCATTGTGATAAAAGTCGACTCGGCACAACAACAAGAACAGCTCGGAATGACTGCCAAAACACCCCGTTGGGCCATTTCATATAAATTTAAAGCCGAACAAGCTTTCTCGAAACTGATGACCGTCAGTTACCAAGTGGGACGTACAGGGGCTATTACACCTGTGGCTAATTTAGAGCCTGTTCAATTGGCAGGAACAACTGTAAAACGTGCCTCCATACACAACGCCGACCAAATCGAATTACACGATTTACATTTGAACGACACTGTAATTATCGAAAAAGGTGGCGAAATTATCCCTAAAATAGTTGGTGTCGACAAAACAAAACGTTCTGCCGAGTTCCAAAAAGTTAAATTTATTACCCATTGCCCCGAATGCGGTACCGAACTGATTAGAATCGATGGCGAAGCCAAGCATTATTGCCCCAACGAAGATGGTTGTCCGCCACAAATAAAAGGTAAAATTGAGCATTTTATCGGACGAAAAGCCATGAATATTGCCACCGGCGAAGCCACCATCGATTTATTATACGAACAAGGTTTGATAAAAAATGTGGGCGATTTATACCAATTAAAAAAATCTCAAATAGCTCGCCTCGAACGTTTTGCCGATAAGTCAGCAGAAAATCTCATCTTAAGTATCGAACAAAGTAAACAGGTTCCTTATCATAAAGTATTGTTTGGTTTGGGAATTCGTTTTGTCGGCGAAACAGTGGCTAAAAAACTGGCTTTGTCCTGCCCTTCGATTCACGAACTTCGGCAAAAAACTTTCGAAGAATTAATTCAAATAGAAGAAGTTGGCGACAAAATAGCCGAAAGCATTGTGTTATACTTCCAAAAACCGGAACACCTTGAATTGATACAACGATTAGATGAAGCCGGTGTGCAACTTAAAGGCGAAGTCGCCGAAGCCAAAGGCGAACAACTAAAGGGCTTAAATATAATTATTTCGGGTGTTTTTGAACGCCATTCAAGAGAAGAACTTAAAACACTTATCGAATTACATGGCGGTAAAAACGTGAGTTCCATATCGAAACAAACCCATTATGTATTAGCCGGACAAGGCATTGGCCCCAGTAAACTGGAAAAAGCCCAACAATTGAACATTCCAATTATCGACGAGGCATTTTTCGAAAATTTAATTAAACCATAAGCATGGAATGGTCGATTGTAATTATAGCCATAGCCTTATCGATGGACTCCTTTGCAGTGTCCATATCGAATGGCATAGGCATTAAAAACCTTAACTTTAAACAAGCCTTAGTTGTGGCACTCAGTTTAGCCTTTTTTCAAGGTTTAATGCCTTATCTGGGCTATCTATCAGGGAAAAGTTTTGACACCATGATTCGTGAAGTCGACCATTGGGTGGCCTTTGCCTTACTGGCATTTATCGGTATTAAAATGATAATCGAAGGCTTCCAAACCAACCAAAACACTTGCGAACCCATGCCCATAAAACCCGGCCGAATCGTCATGCAATCGATAGCCACCAGTATCGACGCCTTTGCCGTGGGAATCAGTTTTGCTTTAATTAAAATCGACATTTTTCATTCGGTACTGATAATAGGAATAACCACATTTCTTTTCTCGATGACCGGCCTACGAATGGGTAAATGGATGGGGGAACGTATCGGTAAAAAAGCAGAAATTATTGGAGGTATCGTTTTAATCCTAATAGGAATTAAAATATTGCTTGAACACCTTTATGAATTATGAATTTTGAATGATGAATTTTGAATGATGAATTATCAAGCTGTAAGTTCATTAGTTCAACAACTAAAGACAATAAAAATTAAAAATTATAGATTGAATTCGTAACTATTAACCTTTAACAAATTAACGAATCATCTATCGAAAATCAACAATTAAAAAATGATAATAACCCATCAAATTAAAAAAAAATACGGCAATGTTGATGTTTTAAAAGGTATTGACTTAAAGATCAATCGAGGCGAATTGGTTTCGATAGTTGGTGCTAGCGGTGCAGGAAAAACAACATTGCTACAAATTTTAGGAACATTAATGCCTCCCGATTCGGGTCAGGTTTTGATTAACGAGGTCGATTTGTTCAAACTCAATGCAAAAGCCTTATCAAAATTCAGAAACCAACATATTGGGTTTGTATTTCAGTTTCATCAGCTATTGGCTGAATTCACAGCACTCGAAAATGTAATGCTTCCCGGAATTATTGCAGGAACCCCCAAGAAGCAATTAAAAAAACAAGCAGAAGAATGGTTCGAGTACTTAAACATTGGTCATCGGTACCATCATAAACCATCGGAACTTTCTGGTGGTGAACAGCAGCGCGTTGCGGTGGCCAGAGCCCTAATAAACCAACCCAGTGTTATTTTCGCCGACGAGCCAACCGGAAATCTCGATTCTAACAATACCCACGAATTATTCGAATTGCTGTTACGTTTACGCAGCGAACGTCAGCAAACCGTCGTATTAGTTACACACAACGAACATTTGGCCGAGCAATCGGATCGCGTATTAAGAATGGTCGACGGTTTACTCTAAACCATAGTCTGTTTCTGGGGCTAATTCTGATTGACCACTACAATTGACATCAAATTCTAAACCTTGTGGTTTTTCGAAATAAGTGCCATCGGGGAAGACAATTGTACTATCCTTGATAACTTGTTGCATGTATAATGCCCAAATAGGTAAGGCCATATTGGCCCCTTGACCTTGTGTGATGTTTTTAAAGTGAACACTGCGGTCCTCTCCTCCAACCCAAACACCTGAAGCCAATTGTGGTGTAACGCCAAAAAACCAACCATCGGAATGGTTTTGAGTGGTTCCTGTTTTGCCATAAATGGGCATCTTAAAGCCATAACGGTAACGTAAGCGAACCGAGGTTCCTCTATTGACCACACCTTCGAGTAGGTTGACCATTAAATACGCGGTTTTTTCGTTATACACCTCAGTACGTTCTGTACTCATGGTCGAAAGAACGTTTCCGTTTTTATCTCGTATTTGTGTCACAATTTGTGGCCTAGTGTATACCCCTTTGTTCCCAAAAGTGCAGTACATGGGTAACATCTCGTAAAGCGAAATATCTGGAGTCCCCAAACAAATGGAAGGTACAGCATCCATATGGGTGGTTATCCCCATTTTTTCGGCCAGCGAAATCATAGCCGATGGAGAATAGCGGTCGACCAATTGGGCCGAAATGTAATTGTTAGAATGGGCTAAAGCATCCTTTAAAGTAATCATTTTTCCATCTGTTTTCGACATATCGGCATTAGCCGGTGTCCAAACACCACCCTCGGGTAAAGCAATCGAATGTGGAATATTGGGCAATGTAGAACACGGTGTAAAATCTTCTTGCAGAGCTAAAGAATATAAAATGGGTTTAAAGGTAGAACCTACTTGACGTCGACCATCGTGTACCATATCGTATTGAAAATGCTGAAAGTTAATACCTCCAACATAAGCTCGAACTTGCCCATTGAAAGGATCCATCGACATTAAACCCGCTCGAAGAAAAAACTTATGATAGCGTAGCGAATCCATTGGCGACATCACGGTATCGATATTACCTTTCCATGAAAAAACGGTCATCTCGACAGGCTGATTAAAATAATACTTAATTGAATCATCCGACATATCGTTGTTTTTGTATGCGCGATAACGATCGGTCTGTTTCATAGCACGGGTCATAATTTCGTTTACCTGCTCATCGGTCATATCCCAAGCGAATGGTGCTTTGTCTCTTCCCTTTTGCTCTTTAAAAAAATCGGGCTGTAAACTTTTGCTCATATGTTCGACCACAGCATTTTCGGCATAGGTTTGCAAACGTGAGTCAATTGTGGTGTATATTCTTAACCCGTCGCGATATAAATCGTACTTTGTACCATCAGGTTTTGGGTTTTTCTCTAGCCACCCATAAAGTGGATTATGAACCCATTCGACCGAATCGACTTGGTATTGATGCCAATCGGCATAATCGTCTTCGTCGGGTTCTTTGGCTTGCATCAATAAACGCAAGTGCTCTCTAAAGTACGGTGCTAATCCCAAAGAATGGTCTACCCTTTGAAAATCTAAATCGATTGGAATCAATTTTATAGAGTCTCTTTTCGATTTGTCGATAAAATTGTTTTTATACATCTGATTGAGCACATCGTTACGGCGATTGGTTACTTTTTGTAAACGACGAAGCGGATTATAAAGCGATGGATTTTTGCACATTCCTATCAACATAGCCGATTCTTGTAGATTAAGATCTTTAGGCAATTTGTTGAAATAAACATGCGATGCCGATTGGATACCAACCGCCAAGTTTAAAAAGTCGAATTTATTGAGATATAAGGTTAATATTTCTTCTTTGGTATACCTTTTTTCGAGCATTACGGCAATAACCCACTCATTAAATTTCTGAAAAATTCTTTCCCATTTATCCTCGGCTGGGGCATGAAAAAGTTGTTTGGCCAATTGCTGGGTAATTGTACTTCCACCGCCTTTAGTCCCCACAAAAACCACAGCACGCATCAGTGCCTGAAAGTCGATTCCAGAGTGATCGTAAAAACGTTCGTCTTCGGTGGCGACTAATGCATTAATGATATTTGGAGATAAATCTTCGTATTTAGTGAGCATTCTGTTTTCTTTAAAAAAAGTACCCAGCACTTTACCATCAGCAGAATAAACCTGAGTAGCCAAGTTACTTTTGGGGTTTTCTAACTCTTCCCAAGTTGGGACGTAACCAATTAGTCCACTCGAAACCAAAACAAAAAGTAAAATAAACAGAATAAAAGGGGCAGCAAACAAGCCCCAAAAAATTTTAATATACTTTGTATTAGGCGACGATTGTGTTTTTTCTTTCCTCATGTTGTTCGATTTCAATTTATATGGCCAGACGAAAATGATTTATAAGAATGCTATTATGTTGTTAAAATTAAAAATATTTTTATATATTATTGCTATACAGATACTTAATTACCAAAAAATAACAAATTCACTCTGTTTTTGGTGTAAAAAAAAGGAAAAATTGAAATAAATTTTGCAGTATGTATTTAGAATCCTTTATTTTGCACAAAATTAAATAAAAACGACCACATGTCTAACAATCTTGTTATAGTTGAATCACCAGCCAAAGCAAAAACTATCGAAAAATTCTTAGGAAAAAATTTCACAGTTGTCTCAAGCTTCGGTCACATAAGGGATTTAGCTACAAAAAACTTTGGAGTTGATATACAAAACAATTTTAAACCGGAGTATGTAATTTCTAACGATAAGAAGAAATTAGTCACCGATTTAAAGAAACATGTCAAAGAAAGTGAGATGGTTTGGCTAGCTGCCGATGAAGACCGCGAAGGAGAAGCCATCGCATGGCACTTATACGAAGTGCTCGGGTTAAATTCAAAAAATTCGAAACGTATTGTTTTTCACGAGATTACGAAAGAAGCCATACTAAAAGCCATCGAAAATCCACGACAAATTGACTTAAACCTTGTAGACGCTCAACAAGCACGACGTGTTTTAGACCGATTAGTGGGTTTTGAACTGTCTCCAGTGTTATGGAAAAAAGTAAAACCTGCATTATCGGCTGGCCGTGTTCAATCCGTAGCTGTCCGACTGATTGCAGAAAGAGAAAAAGAAATTAAAAATCACGTTTCTCAATCGTCGTTCAAAATTACTGGGCAATTTAAAACCAAAGACTTACAAGAATTCCAAGCCTTTTTGCCTCAAAATAAAGCCAACAAATCTGAAGCAGAGCAATTCTTAACTTTATGTAAAACAGCTAACTTTAAGATTGAAGATAAAAGCACTAAACCGGTAAAAAAATCGCCCGCGCCACCTTTTACAACCTCAACGTTGCAACAAGAAGCCTCGAGAAAATTTGGGTTTTCGGTTTCGCAAACTATGAGTGTAGCTCAAAAACTATACGAAGCAGGAAAAATCACCTACATGCGTACCGATAGCGTAAATCTTTCGGACATGGCTATTAACACGGCTAAGTCTGTAATTAACGAACAATTTGGTGCAAAATATTCAAAATCGAGAAATTTTAGCACCAAAACAAAGGGGGCCCAAGAGGCTCACGAAGCCATTCGGCCTACATACTTAGCCAACGCCACCGTTTCGGGAACCGACCAAGAGAAAAAACTATACGAACTTATTTGGAAACGCACCATGGCCTCTCAGATGAGCGAGGCAGAATTCGAAAAAACCACTGCAAAGATTGGACTTTCGAACTCAAAAGAATCCCTTTCTGTTCATGGCGAAGTGTTACTTTTCGACGGATTCCTTAAATTATACATCGAATCGACCGACGACGAAAACGATGAGCAAACCGATGGTGGCCGATTGCCCGATTTTAAAGTTGGCGATACACTCGATTTAATCGAAATGTGGGGCATTCAAAAACATACACTTCATCCTCCAAGGTATACTGAGGCCTCTTTGGTAAAGAAAATGGAAGAGCTCGGAATTGGTCGTCCATCGACTTATGCACCAACTATATCGACTATTCTTAAACGAGAATATGTAGTTAAAGAAACACGAGATGGCCAAAAAAGAACCATTGAACAACTCAAATTAAAAAATGGCAAAATTGACAGCCTAGAAAAATCCGAAAATTATGGTGCCGAAAAACAAAAGCTTTTCCCAACAGATATAGGCGTGGTGGTAAACGACTTTTTGGTCGAACATTTTAGCCAAATCATGAGCTACGATTTTACGGCCAATGTCGAAAAAGATTTTGATATTATTGCCAACGGTGAAAAAAAATGGCAAAAAATGATGGATGAATTCTACAATCCATTTCACGAAAAAGTAGAAGCCACCCTCGAAAATGCCGACAGAGCCAAAGGCGAACGTCATTTAGGAAATGACCCTGCCACGGGCAAACCCATTTATGTTAAGATTGGCCGATTTGGACCTATGGTACAACTAGGCGAAACCATAAGCAAAGAAGACGAGAAAAAAGGTGCCGAAAAGCCCAAATTTGCATCCTTAATGGCAGGCCAACAAATTGGCACATTGACTTTTGAACAAGCACTTGAGTTATTCCGTTTACCTCGTGAATTGGGTCAATTCGAAGGCAAAAAAGTAGTTGCCAATCTAGGACGATTTGGTCCATATGTGAGCCACAATAGTTTGTTTGCATCGCTTAAAAAAGATGTTGACGATGTGATGAGTATCGACTTAGATCGTGCTATTGAACTCATTCTTGCTAAACGCCAAGCCGACATCGATAAATACATCAAAAAATTCGAGAAAGAAGGCATCGACGTATTAAATGGACGTTGGGGAGCCTATATTAAACAAGGCAAAAACAATTACAAAATCCCTAAAGATCAAAAAGCTGAAGATTTAACCTTAGAACAATGCCTTGAACTTATCAAAAATCCGATTGGAGCTGGTAAAACAAAGAAAACCAAGAAGTAAAACTTCAAATTAATAACACTTTTGACTGCATAAAAGCAAAAAAACTCGAGCCAATAGCTCGAGTTTTTTTGATAAGAATTATCTATCAATAGTTCGTTAATCTTTTTTAACTATCTAATAATTAGAACTTTTCAAAAG
>DYOK01000052.1:5187-13628 GCA_020720565.1 Acetofilamentum sp. | reverse complement strand
TTATAAATAGTTCGTAGAACTTAAAAAAGACTTTTGATAATTGACTCAACACTTAAGCCCTCTGCTTCTGCTTTATAGTTTTTCGATATCCTATGCCTTAAAATAGGTAATGCAACGGCTTGAACATCTTCGATATCGGGAGAAAATTTCCCTTTTAAAGCAGCATGTGTTTTTGCACCAATAATTAGGTATTGCGAAGCTCTAGGGCCAGCACCCCATTCGATATATTTTCTGACATCTTCGCTTGCAAATTCCGATTGAGGTCTGGTTTTCCCAACCAGTTTAACTGCATATTCAATCACGTTGTCGTTAACTGGGATTTTTGCAATTAAGTTCTGAAAATTGATAATATCTTGAGCCGTTAGAACTTTATTTAATTCAATTTTTCGTCCCGAAGTTGTGCTTTTAACAATCTCAATTTCATCTTTATATTTTGGATAATCAACTGTAATATTAAACATAAAACGGTCGAGTTGAGCCTCTGGCAAAGGGTAGGTGCCTT
The DNA here is from genome assembly GCA_020720565.1 of Acetofilamentum sp. Taxonomy (GTDB): domain Bacteria; phylum Bacteroidota; class Bacteroidia; order Bacteroidales; family JAFGXI01; genus JAFGXI01. Next base: position 13,126 of record DYOK01000052.1, on the reverse strand, counting down.
CTTGCTCGATTGGGTTTTGAGTAGCCATCACAAAAAACGGTTGAGCCAATTGGTAACTTGTTCCTGCGGCTGTAACCGAACGTTCTTGCATTGCTTCGAGGAGTGCTGCTTGTGTTTTTGGTGGAGTCCGATTAATCTCATCGGCTAGAACAAAGTTGGTAAATAGAGGCCCTTTTACAAATTTAAATTTCCGATTTTCGTCCAAAATCTCTGTTCCAATTATATCGGAAGGCATTAAATCTGGCGTAAACTGTATTCTGTTAAAATCGAGACCTAAAACTTGCGAAATAGTGCTTACCAAAAGGGTTTTCGCTAATCCAGGTACACCAACCAACAAGCAATGTCCTCTGCTAAATATGGATATCAAAACTTCTTTAACAACCTCGTCTTGCCCAATGATCACTTTGTTAACTTCGTTGAACAAATTATGATAGGCTTTTTCTAAATTTTGCAGGGTTTCTATATCGTTTTGTTCAGTCATATGTCTAATTATTAAGGATTTAGTCCTATTTGTTATTATGCATCGAGTTGTTTATTAACTGGTACTTATAATATAATACCACATTAATTTGCCTTAGCTAATTATAATCTACGAAAATACAGATAAGTGAGCAAAATATCAAAAGTTCTAATAACTTATTACATTTGTAAAATGATACAAGACGAGTTCGAAAAAGTATTTCTTAAAAAGCTTGGGCTACAACCTACAGCCGATCAATCAATTGCTATAAAAAAGCTTGCGAAATTTACATTAGATATCGATACCAAAGAAATATTTTTACTCAAAGGATTTGCAGGAACAGGTAAAACGACCTTAATCAATGGCTTGGTTCAGGCCACTCAGTATTTTAAAATTAAAACGCGATTATTAGCCCCAACAGGCCGTGCCGCTAAGGTTATGAGCCGTATCACAGGAGAACCGGCCTATACCATACACAAACGGATTTACAAACAAAAAGGAAGTAAGGACGCATTCGGTACATTTGTTATGGCCGATAACTTATATACTAACACCTTGTTTATTGTAGACGAAGCTTCGATGATTTCGAACAACGACGGTGGTGAACAATCAATTTTTGGTTCAGGACGTTTGCTCGACGATCTAATTAAATTTGTATTCATTGGCGAACGTTGCAAATTGATATTAATAGGTGATACCGCTCAACTTCCACCAGTTAAATTGAATGTGTCACCCGCACTCGATCTACAGTCGTTAAAACATTATTTGTATCCAGTTTACGAAATGACGTTAAAAGAGGTGGTTAGGCAACAAAAAACATCGGGAATACTACATAATGCGACTTTGCTTCGCTCTAAAATTGAACAAAAGGAAGTCGATATAATGGTCGAAACCATAGCATTTGACGATGTTCATGCTATTTCTGGGGGCAATTTGCTCGAAGCACTCAATCAATCGTACGACAAAGAAGGCATCGAACAAAGCATTGTAATTTGTCGTTCCAATAAGAGGGCCAACCTTTTTAACCAAGGCATTCGCAAATCGGTATTATATAAGGAAGAGCGTATTACAGTGGGCGATTTATTGATGGTGGTTAAAAACAGCTATTTTTGGACCGAAGATGAAATGGATATCGACTTTATTGCCAATGGCGACATTGCCGAAATAACATATATTTTGGGATATAAAACCCTCTACGGATTTGATTTTGCCGATGTCACCATTCGGTTGATCGATTACGATATCGAAATTAATGTTAAACTACTCCTCAATACTTTAGAAGTTGAGTCGGCGGCTTTAGATATGGAATCTCAAAAAAAGCTGTTTTATTCAGTTTTAGAAGACTATGCACACGTAAAAGGCAGAAAAGCACAATATCAAGCTGTAAAAACGGACCTATATTTTAATGCCATTCAAGTAAAGTATGCCTATGCCATCACGTGTCACAAAGCTCAGGGTGGGCAGTGGCAAAATGTGTTTATCGACCATGGCTATTTAGGGGAACAAAACACTGAATTAGAGTTTTTGCGCTGGCTCTATACTGCTTTCACTCGCCCTACCAAACAACTGTTTTTGATAAATTTTAACAAAAAATGGCTCGATATTTCAGAAAATTGATTGTTAATAACTTTTTTTTGATTAAAAATTACAATCTCTTGTAAGCCCATATAAACCGTTGTTTCTGAATCTTAATATTTTTTAAGTGTTTGATTAATAAATATTTATATATTTAATTTGTTTGTCAAGTTGAAAATCAGATTTCTTTGTAAAACAAAAAAATAGAGGTAAAAACCATTTTTTTTTTAAAAATTGTGTTTTTTTATGTCTTGGTATTTTGGTAACTCATTAATAATGCTATATTTGTAATGATAATTTATTGTATTTACCATAAATATTTAACTATGAACAAAGCTCAATTAATTGATGCAATTGCATCTGAAGCCAACTTAACAAAAGCTGATGCTAAAAAAGCATTAGACGCTTTCATTACTTCAACAACTGGTGCTCTTAAACAAGGTGATAGAGTAGCATTAGTAGGATTTGGTTCTTTTGCAGTTTCAAGTCGTTCTGCAAGAACTGGTCGTAACCCCAAAACAGGTTCAGAAATGAAAATTCCTGCAAAAAAAGTTGTAAGATTTAAAGCTGGAAGCGAATTAGCAGACTCTGTTAAATAAGCTTGTAATCGAGACATAAAAAGCTTGTCAATTCTGTTGGCGGGCTTTTTTTTTGCCTTTTTACCAACTAGCTCATATAAGCTTTGTATTATGTAAAATATAATGTAGAATTTTTATTGATTTAGAATATTGATAAATAGAGAATTACAAAAAATATAGGTCGAAGGCCTTATTGTAAAATTTCGCTTGCATCCTTTATGCTAATTCGTTTGTTTTGATACATTGGTACAATAAAGCTTCCTTTAAAACCAAAAGACCACATCTTTAATTTATGATTCTGAGCTTCTTCTAGTGTTTTAAAAGCCCCCGAAGTATATTTGTATAAACCCTCGTGAAAGTATTTAAAGTCTGCTTGATGGTTTAATTTATGCCAAGTTAATTCTTTGGGCTTCCCCGAGGTGCATATTTGAACCCGAAAAACCAGCCCTTCGCTATCGCTGTTAGATAAGAAATTGGGTTCTGGACTCGGTACTTCGTAATCTTTTAAAAAATGAGAATGCACCAATGTATATCGTTTTTTTGCTTCTTTTCTTGTACATGAATTAAAGTGCCACCATTCTGTAGTGATACTTGTAAACCCAGCTTGATTCATTAATTTACGCAAAAATATTCGATTTTGATAAGCGGCTTCCGACAATTGACCATTTCTGCGGTATTCCAATTCGTAAATTGGGTAAGACAACTTTTCGAAACTATCGAATGGAGTGCCCATATCGACCAATTGGTTATTTTCATTTAATAACTGAACATCGACAGCTGCACCATAATTATGCAAGGACCCATACCTAGGTTCCGATAAATATTTCGAGCGTTCGGTATTTGGTACATTAATTTGATCCCACATTATTTTTTGAATGCTCAACGGGCGAGTGGCATCTAGTAATACGATATGCCAACCAGGTTTTTGATCGCTTAAAATTTTTTGTGCATCAACAAGCTTCGAAGCGACTTCTGGATGTAAATAAGCCCTAGTTAGGCCGCCATAAACATTGCTTTTTAAAAAATTATCACTTGTGCTATATTTTAAGTCGACCCAAATATTGGAATCCAATTGTTGCACATTGGTCAATTTTAATAATATAAAAACACGTTCTAACTCTGTGGTATCCGACGGCTGTGCAACAGCAGAAACAGAGTTCAAACAGATGAAAAAAATGCCTATAAATATCTTTGTGTAACTCTTTAGTATCATTAGTATTATGTATAATTTAATGTCGTATTTTATTAAGCTAGAAGCTTGATATATATCTAGTTATAAAAACAATAAAAAGGTCGAAGACCTTAGATTGTCAAAAATAGAAATTTTGATTTGTTTTTAACCACATTTCGCCTAATAAGATTAATTTTGAAGGCTGAATTAGGAGAATACTTCTGATGCATGATTAAAGATGTAAAATGTAAAATGCAACTTGAAACTTTTAACTTGCAACAAATAAAATTTATTTATTGATATGAAATACGCATCGATTCTAGTGTGGAGCTTCTTATTGTTAGCCAGCACGACACAACTGTTTTCACAAAAAAAACAATTAACAATCGAAGAGGCTGTAATTGGGCAGTATCGTGAATTGTATCCTAAATACATCAACAATATTAGGTGGAAAGATGCCAATGGATTTACTTATGTAAAAGACTACAATAGTTTGTGGTACGAAAAAACAAAACAAGGAAAAGCTGAGTCTTTGTTCACTTTAGATCAATTAAATGGCATGTACCACAAAGCAGGACTCGATTCTTTAGGCTATTTGGTTTCTGTCAATTGGATTAATTCGAATCAGTTTATCATTCATCAAGATGCACAATTGGTTATTGTCGATGCTAAAAATAAATCGGTAGCCAAATCGTATGTACTCGACCCAAAAGCAGAGAATGTTGAATATCAAGAAGTATCTGGAATTGTTGCCTACACTGTGGAAAATAATCTGTACATCCATAATGGAAAAGAAGCCATTGCAGTCACAAACGATACCGATAAAGGGATTGTAAATGGTCAAACAGTCCATAGAAACGAATTTGGAATTTCTGGGGGAATTTTTTGGTCGCCAAAAGGGAAATTATTAGCCTATTATCACAAAGATGAGAGCATGGTAACCAATTACCCGTTAGTCGATGTCACAACTCGAATTGCAGAGGTTAACACAACTCGTTACCCTATGGCTGGCATGAAAAGTGAAGAGGTTTTGTTGGCTGTTTATAATCCTGCTACCAATAGGAGTATTTATTTAGAAACAGGTTTGCCAAAAGAGCAGTATTTAACTAATATCGCATGGTGCCCTGACGAATCCACCATTTATATCCAAGTCTTAAATCGTGAACAAAATCATATGAAGTTGAATGCATACGATGCTGTTTCCGGAAAATTGATTAAAACACTTTTCGAAGAAAAAAACGAAAAATATGTGGAGCCCGAACATCCTATTATCTTTTTAAAAAATGATGCAAAACAATTCTTGTTTTTCTCCGAACAAGATGGCTATCAACACCTATACCTTTATAACACCGATGGCCAACTGATTAAACAATTGACTAAAGGTAATTGGATAGTGACCGATTTCGAAGGTTTCGATTTGAGTGGCCAAAAAGTATTGTTTATGGCTACAGTTAATGGACCATTAGAAAAGCAACTATTTTCTGTCGATATCCAATCTGGCGAAATGAAATGCCTCACCCCAGATAAAGGTCAACACAGCGCATTTGTGAATACCTATGCCGATGTATTTGTCGATGGATATTCAAGTATGACCGTTCCTCACGACTATTACGTTCGTGATTTTGCGGGTCAAACCATACGCGAAATCCAAAAAGCAGAAAATCCTCTTGCAGAATACGAACTAGCCGATATTACGGTCAACACCATTAAGTCTGCCGATGGAACAACCGATTTATACTATCGGTTAATAAGTCCAAAAAATATAGATAAAAGCAAAAAATATCCTGCAATTGTATATGTTTATGGCGGCCCACATGCTCAATTAATCGATAATTCTTGGTTGGCTTCGTCCGATATGTGGATGTTGTATATGGCTCAAAAAGGTTATGTGATTCTTACTGTTGACGGCAGAGGTTCGGCAAATCGAGGTTTTGAATTCGAAAGCATTATTCACCGTAATGTAGGTGTCGCCGAAATGGCCGATCAAATGAAAGGTATAGACTTGTTAAAATCGCTTGGATATGTAGATATGGAACGAATCGGCGTTGATGGATGGAGTTATGGCGGTTTTATGACCACTAATTTAATTCTGAGCTATCCCGATGTGTTTAAAGTAGCCACTGCAGGAGGCCCTGTTATTGATTGGAAATATTACGAAGTGATGTATGGCGAGCGGTATATGGATACCCCAGAAGAAAACCCCGAAGGTTACAAAAATTCGTGCTTAATCAACAAAGTTGACCAACTCAAAGGGCGTTTGCTTATTATTCATGGCTCGCAAGACCCTACGGTGGTTTGGCAAAATAGTCAAGCATTTTTGAATCAATGTATTAAAAAAGGAAAACTGCTCGATTATTTCATTTATCCTAATCATGAACATAATGTGGGCGGCAAAGACCGCATCCATCTAATGAGAAAAATTACGCAATATTACGAAGACTTCTTGTAGCATTTTTATAGATATCACTTTTTATGAAAAAACGCACACAACATAAGATTCTAGTAATTTAAATAGTGTAATAAGAAAATCGGCCGATTTAATTACATTTTAATCTAATATCTTTTGTCTTGGGTTTTAATAACTCGGCTCAGGATGTTTATTTACATATAATAATTATTTAAACAAACCTTGATAGATCAACAAACCATAGGGCGAATATTGGACGCGGCAAATATTGTCGAAGTGGTAGGTGATTTTGTGGCCTTAAAAAAAAGAGGAACCAATTACATCGGTCTATGTCCATTCCACAACGAAAAAACACCCTCGTTTACCGTATCACCATCGAAGGGAATCTGTAAATGTTTTGGTTGTGGTGCAGGTGGTAATTCGGTTAATTTTATTATGGAACTCGAAAATTTGAGCTATCCCGAAGCTTTGAAATTTCTAGCCAAAAAATACGGTATCCCCATCGAAGAAAAAGATCTTACCGACGAAGAAAAGGAAGATAAATCGAGATTAGAAAGTTTAAGAATTGTCAACGAATTTGCAGCAAAATATTTTAACAATACTCTGCTTAACTCCGAAGAGGGAACGGCCATTGGCTTATCCTATTTCAAAGAAAGGGGTATAGATAGAACTACCATTAACAAATTTAACTTGGGCTATTGCCCAGGTGCGGGTTCAGAATTCACCGACGCTGCCACTAAAAATGGTTATAAAAAAGACCTGCTTTACGAGCTGGGACTTACCAAAAAAGGTCAATATAGCGATTTCGATTTTTACAAAGGTAGGGTCATGTTCCCGATACATAATTTGTCGGGGCACGTGATTGCATTCGGTGGACGAACCCTACAGTCTACCAAAGAAATTGCTAAATATTTTAACTCACCCGAATCTGTTTTGTACCATAAAAGTGATGTGCTTTATGGTATCTTTCAAGCTAAAAAAGCGATTAGCCAAGAAAATAAATGTTATTTAGTTGAAGGCTATACCGATGTAACTTCGATGTTTCAAGCAGGTATCGAAAACGTGGTGGCATCGTCTGGTACCGCATTAACATCTGGTCAGATTCGACTTATAAAACGCTTTACTTCCAATATAACCATTTTATATGATGGCGATGCGGCTGGAATAAATGCTGCGTTAAAAGGTATCGATCTGGTTCTAGAGCAAGGGATGAATGTTCGGGTTGTATTGTTACCAGAGGGCGAAGACCCCGATTCATTTTCAAAATCGGTCAGTTTAGTTGAGCTTAAAAGCTATATCGAAACACAGGAAAAAGATTTTATTCACTTCAAAGCCGAACTGCTCCTACATCAAGCAGGAAACGACCCTGTAAAACGTGCCGAAGTAACTCGAAGCATCGTTGAGTCGATTGCCAAAGTGCCCGATACTTTTTTAAGAAACGAGTTTATTCGATCGACATCGCAAATATTATCGATAGGAGAGGAGGTTCTTAATCAGGAGATTCGAAAGAAAATATTTAAGCAAATTGAAAAATCGTCCGATGTTGTACCTCAAACATTTCGACAAGAGCAATCGACCAGCTCTCAAACTCAAGATTTTGTCGATTCGGAACAAATGTATTTTCAAGAAATTGAAACCGCACTGCTGAAATATTTGATTAAATATCCTAACAATTTATTGTCTGTTGAGGCTGAATTCGGAGAAATTAAAACGATTACTTGTGCACAGTATTTATTCGACGAGCTTTT
>DYOK01000052.1:0-5087 GCA_020720565.1 Acetofilamentum sp. | reverse complement strand
CCTTAACTGGCACCAGCTAATTGGGCAGCGGTGTTATAATCGGAAAGGGCTTTTTTGCTATCGTTAAGTGAGTAATACGATAAGGCTCTATTTCTATATGCTTCCGAAAAACGAGGAACCAATTGAATGGCCAAAGTAAAGTCTTCGATGGCTTTTTGAAAATTTCCCAAATCGTGGAACGAAATACCTCTAAAAAGAAGTGCTTCGGTGTCTAGTTCATCCTCCAGTATGGCTTTAGTATAAAATTTTATGGCTGATCGGTAATCGCCACGCAGATAACGCTTGTTACCTTCAATGGTCCAATTTTTTTTAAACAGTAGTTTCATAGCCTTCGGAAGTTGTGCTCCTGAGACATAACACGGCGGGTCTTCCGTGTTAGTTCTCAAAAGCGATTCATAACTGTTATTCTTGTCAAACAAAAATACGTTATCAATCCTTTAAAAAAAATAGGTAAATGATATTAGGCTACATTTAGCCTATGGTTGGTAGAGATTATTTTGTTTTTGGTAAAAACATCTCAATTTCGCTATTGGCAAATGACAGTAATTTTTTGTCTTCGACACGTATTAATAGCTTTCCTGTAGGTTCTACACCCACAATAACGCCTAAAAACTTGGGGTTGGTACTTGTTTTGAACCAATTTAATTCCCCTTTCTGAAACAGTAACTTTTCGAACGAATCGTGCACATAAAGAGGGTTTTCGAAATTTGCAATTATCTGGCTTACAATTTCATCTCTTATTTGGTCAATATTATGATTTTGATGCGTCAATAATTTGAGCGAAGTAGGGTTGGGTAATAAAGCAGAGAATTCAATCTGATTCACATTTAAACCAATTCCAATTACCGAATACTCCAAGTGATTCCCCGTGATAATATTCTCAATTAAAACGCCAGATATTTTGCTTTCACCCACATAAATATCGTTTGGCCACTTAATCGACACATTGTCTGTGTATCGTGAGATTACATTTTGAATGGCTACAGCCACAATTTTGGAAATGGTAAATTGCTGCTCAATAGGTATTTGAGCGGTTTGAACAACCAAGCTACAAAGTAAATTTAAACCTGATTCACTTTCCCATGTTTTGTGCATTTGACCTTTCCCTTTAGTTTGGGCATCAGCTTGAACAAGAAATGGGGCTTTTAAATTTTGAGTACGCAAAAAATCTTTCGCCAAAGAATTGGTCGACTCGGTTTGGTCTAGTTTATATATACCGACTTGGTTTAGTGTCATAAAAAAACTGTCGCTTAGTTCATTTTAAGCGACAGTTGCAAAGATAATAAAAACGATTATTCGATGATTAATTTCTTTATAGAAGTATTATTTTCATTGACTAAATGCACAAAATACACACCTAAATCTAGATTCAATCCATCTATAGTTACTTGATATGCACCAGTTTCCTGATTTAAGTTGAGCAAATTCTTAACGATTTTCCCCGAAATATCGGTTAAATAGACCAATGTATGGCCATTTCTACTCTTCTGGTATTCAATCACAAATACGCCATTCGATGGGTTCGGATAAATTGAAAATTCAGTTTTAGCAGATGCAATAGTAGCAATGGTTGTACTCACTTGATGAGGTGGTAATGTTATAAAATCGACCCATGCAGCGTCTAAACCTCCAATAGTATTAATATCTTTAACATATTTCCACGTAAAAGAATGTGTGCCCGAAATAACAGGATAGGCCTGATAAGACCACTGGACTTCGCCGTCCCATTGTCCTTTAACCACATTGTCAATTTCAAAACTTAAAAAGTCGTACCAATCATTAGAGCTTGAATAAGGACTGTCTTCGCAAGAAACTTTTTTGTAAAAGCTAATTGAATCGTTTTGAGTTACTTCGAGGCTAATACTTAGAATCGACGATTGACTATTCGCGATTGAACCCGATTTTGATGCATTTGAACCTTCGAAAACTTCGTCTGTTACAATAACCCAAGGGCTAGAACTCGTGTTGGTCCATGGATAATCGGTAAATGTACCTTCTTCGAAATCTTCGATTTGCAATCCAATTACAACTTGAGTATTTAAGTTGGCCAAATACCCTCCACAATTAATATTAAAAGCGAGCGGAATGGATGTGTTAATGGGGCATAAACCATCGACTTGACCCTCAATTACAAAATCTTGATACCCAGAAGTAGCATTAATCACATTGCAGGTGTAGTTACTAGTAGGGAAATTAAAATATGAACTAGATTCCGTAGCTAAAAGATTGCCAGCAACTGAATTATTGTGACCAATATTTAGAGCTCTAATATGGAATCTTAAGTTTTCTCCAGCATCAAATACACCGTTGTTATTGCCTAATACATCATCAATTTCAATTAATTCTAATTGCATTTTTGGTGCGTTTATAGTCAAATTGAAATTGCCATTATAGCTTGCTGTTTGGTCGGTCATTTCAATTTCGAAGGGAATAAGTGCCTGATCGACAATAACCCCATTGGTCGATATTTGGTAAGCGTTGTTTTGTAAATTGGACCCACCAGAATCGATATTGCTGAACGCTTGCGAATTGTCGAGTACTTGAACCAACGAACTGTTTGTGCTGATTTGAGTTTGAATGTTGGTCGAAATGCTAGAGCCTAGATTGGAAATAGTGGCGTTTAACCAAAATGTTTCATTGTTATCGGCAAGTCCATTGTTGTTGGCGGCTGCATCGTTAATAGTGTATCCATTAAACGAAAGGAAAGGCCCTGTTGCGGCAATCACTTGAACGGTGCCGATATATGGAATATAATTAAACGCTGTAATCGTTACGGTCATTTGGCCAGTTGCACTAAAGTTCGGAATGGTAATGTGGGCACTGCCGCCAGAAATGATGCCTGTTCCTAATATTTCCACATCGTTTGATGAGTCTAATTTGCTTAATGACACCAAAGCTCCTTCGACTGGAGAATTAACCGTAAATTGTGTTTGACCAATAACCAGATTGGCATTGTGTGTGGCACTTAAAATCATTGGGGTTTTGGTTCTAACATGCAAATTGGGGTCTCCAAAAATGGTCCAGGTGTCGGCTGTTAGTCCATTGTCCGTTGGATATTCGTCGAGCATGTGCATCACACCATTGTATGTAATGCCTCCAAATGTTTTCTTAATATTTGCTGCATAAGTATCTGTTAAAATATCGACCATTTCGTCTTGACCGTCCATGGGTGGATTCCAAGGTTGATTTACTGTTGATGCAATTATAGCTACGGCACCATTTGGGGCGTCACCATTGGTAGCTCGTGTCCATGCTTCGGCAAAACAAGTTTGACCATGAAAATCGCCATTCACACAGGCCACATCAAAAATAAATGGCAATTTATAATCGTTCGTTAAAGCATTAACATTGGTATTGTTGAAACTTGAAGTAACCCACATGGTTACATCGCCGTGCCCGACATAATTGATTAAGCCTCTGCCTTCGTTAAAATAGTTACTTAATTGAGATGCTGTTATACCGTTATTTTGATAGGCTTCGTCCACACTGGTGTATCCATAGTTCATTAAGTCTGTTCTAATTAAACTCATATGAGTTTGATCCGATTCTTCGTCGTCGCCTGTAGAACCACCACCCTCGTCAGATGCAATACCGGTTGCTTTTTCTAACCAAGTTGCAGCAGTCGTAATGTCGCGCTCGTACCAGATTGTACGTTCCACCATGGTCGCCATGTCGCCTGCAGTTTCGACAGAAAAGCGTCCTATAAAGATTTCGGGGTAATGGTCGGCACCTTCGATTTGTCCGTAGGCTTGGTCCGAATCGCCATTACTCGATAGTGAAGGAATATGGGTGTTGTCTCCAATTAAAAGCACATAAGCCAGATTATGGGTGCTGTAATAATTTGAGATATAAGTTTTTAGTTGAGCAGCAGTTGTGCCGACACTCGAAAAGTTAACTAACTCAGTTTCGACACCTCTTTGTCTTTTCCAATTGGCATACGGTTTTGCAGCGTCGTAAAAAGTGGAATGAGCAATAATTAAGATGCTTCCATTTTCTTCGGTGGCAGTGTATCGCTCTTGAGCTTGGTTCAAAAATAATTTTGAATGTAAATTTTCAAATTCTGAATTATTACGACGAATGGACGAGGAAGAAATGGTATTAATGCCGGTTTGGCTTTGGTGATTTATCTTCAAGGTTAGATGGGTGTATACTCTGAGCACTTTGGTAACCGGATTATATTGAAATGGGTAAACGGTAACCGATTCGCCTCTTACCCCACGAGTGATAAATGGATCGGAAACTTGAGTTAATTCGTTAGGATAAAAAGCATCTTCGTTATATACCGCATGTTTAGCATATGGAATTTGTGAAGGATCTTGATTTCGGTAGATTAAACCACGTGATGGTCCAATTTCCACTTGCTCGTATTCGATAAATTCCGACGAAATAATTTCTAAATTATTTAACCACAATTGATTGGGGATTCGGATCGAAAATGTATACTTTGGCAAATCAGGATAACCAGATCGATAATGTGAACTCATCTGATCAGCAAACAATATGTCGAAGTTTTGGTCTTTAATCCCCTTCAATTCAAATTGATTGACGCTTAATTCGACTAACAGTTCTGTCTGTAAATCATTTCTAACAATAGCCTGATTGACAGCAGGTTGTTTTGGGTTGATGGTGGTGTTTTGTGCGAAAGAGCTTAGCATTAAACTCCAAAATGATGCCATTAAAATAAAAGTTCTCATAGTATATAATTATAGGTTACAAGACGCACCTAATTTCTAAAAGGTTGCTATTAAAATTTGATATATTACTAACTAACAAATATATCTTTTTAAAATGAGATTAGCATCCAATAGTTTGATCCAAATTTGCAAAATCAATGTTGTATTTCACTGTTTTTGTTGAAAAATCAGAATTAAGCCAGAAAATAAGTTTTTCTCAAAGACAATTTCGTTCTAAGCATGGTGGCAAACTTTACGAACTCGTTATAAGACTTGATTGCAGACATAATCCAATGACAAACAGTGATATTGGCAGAATTTTATTTTCTCTGATAAATTTGAGAAAGCAATTGTTTTTTATTATAATTTGGGTAGAAATGAACCTCGCCATTTACTGCATATGTCTTACAACTG
>DYOK01000297.1 GCA_020720565.1 Acetofilamentum sp. | reverse complement strand
TAAAGTTTTAATTGTTACAAGGCGTAATAATCGCTGATTAAGTGAATTTTGTATTTCTCAAAAAGTTTAATGGCTGTTTCCACAGCACTTCCTTGTGGTTGAGTGATGAATGTATTTTGTTGTTTATCAACCCAGTCTTGCTCAAAAGTCGTTTTCCATTGAATAAAAGCAGCTTCATCGATGGGTTTATCTTCGAGTAGTGATTGCTTCATCAATTCAATGTATTTTTCCCAACGCGGCATGTAATAAGTTCGCATTAAGCCATTTAGCTGACGATTAGCATAATCTGTGAGTGCACCGCCACCTTTGTGCCAGATAGTGATAATTTCGCGGGCATTTCGCTCATAATAGGCTTTTTCTTCCGCATTAGCACCCCACTTTTGGGCATTAGCAAGCCATGTTCCCAAAAGAAATTCGTGCCTTGTACCCAACAATACATCAATATCCTGACCTAACTCAAGAAAATCGGCAGCATGTTTTTCGAACTTGCGTATGTTCTTTGCCTTATAGGCTTCCACCATTCGACCATGAACAACAGCGCCCAGATTTCCAAGTGTTTGACGTGTTAAATTCACCACATCATAAGCATAATTGTCTGATTTTTTTGACGTATCATTTGCTTTTATCATTACTTCAATAGCATTGGCAAGGTCGGTATTTCTGTACTTAATTTTTGAATTCGTACTCCAGTAGCTGTGTTTCAAATCGAGTAGAGGTGATGTCTGAAAAACCACACTATGGTTCCACAATCCGAGCGAGGAGTCCACAAATACGGTTTTGTTTAGCATCTCCCAAGCTTTCAGAACCATTGGATCTTGTTGCTGTGTGCGTCGGGCACTGTAAGCAGCAAGCCAGTTATCCTGTTTAAAATCGTCGTACCAACTATGTTCAAGCACCATTTCAAAAATCACGGGGTTAACATTTATTCCTTCGAGGGTAAGCCCCAATCCATTCATATTCGGGACTTTATAACTTTCGGAAATTAGTTTATCCACCATGCGCATTGGCGAAGCCAAATGAGTATTTCCTCCAAAATTTCCCAGATAACACCACACGAAAGGAGCTCCGTGAAAGTTGTCGGTTTTTTTGTATAGCTCATGCAATTCACATGCGTAATCCAAAAACACCAACTTCCCGCTCGGCACTGATTTTATCATCGCTTCGAGGCGTGGGGCAGTCCAGTGAACACTATCGAACAAAAATGTCCAGGTCATTTGATACCAAACCGATTTTTTATCCACTTTATTCATACTGTTGTAAATGGTTTTACCCACTTTATCCAGATACGAAGGTTCCCAGCTTGGTGGGTCAATTTCGTTAAAAGGGTCGGTAGAGTAAAGATGATCTGTTCCGAAAATTTTACGTTGAGCTTTGAGAAAACGTATTTGAATTTGTTCGAAAAGCTCTTCTTCCGGGTCAAGAAACCAGGTTGCATAGGGTTTATCAAAACCACCCCAGCCGGGGTTGATTTGTTTAATATTGGCATTCGGATAAATGCGTTTTAATTGTTGTGGCACATGTCCGGCAAAAGCCGTGAGAATGGGTTTCATGCCCAAATCGCGCGAACGTTTCAAAATTTGCTTTTGCAAAGTCATTTGTCCGTTGATGTACGAATCGGGAAGCGGTCCACCCCAGCTATCTATATTGGCCATGCGATGCCACGGCAAATGCGCCGGACCTGTGAAATACGATTTTATCTCACTGTCAGTTAGTCCGAACGATTTCCAAACCTCCAACCAGATATATTCCTGACCTGCCTGCATAAGTGGTCGGTTGATGCTGTTCATAGCCATCCAATCGATCATGCGTTGCCATTTTTCCCAGTTCCAAAACGGGTAGGTATAACCAAAAGTGCAGGTATTGTTAAAAAAGCGTTCTTTAGCCTTATTCACCCGACGAACTTTGTTTTTCGGTGCCGGAAATTCGCCATTGTACGAAAGTGGCTTTACAGCCTGCCAATCGCAACTCAAATGCAGGTAGTATTTTAAATACCAATTGAACGCAGTTGCAACTGAAACAGCATTGTTACCGCTGAGTATTATTTTGCCATCGTTAGCAGCTTCAATTTCAAACACATCCTTCTCGTTTTCCATAGGAATTTGCTTCAATACAAAATTCATTGAACTTCCAGGCAGTACACGCTCTATTAGATTTAGGGCTTCGTTTATAGTCCCTGCAAAAGCAGTGTTTGCGTTAATGATAAATAATACGACCAGTATTTTTTTAAATTGCAACAGTAATTGTGTCATTTTTTTCCAGTATTTAATAATGATAATTCAGATTTTATTGGTTGGCACAAGCTCTTTCGAGTTTAAAAG
>DYOK01000296.1 GCA_020720565.1 Acetofilamentum sp. | reverse complement strand
CATCATTAAACAATCGTCAATCATAAATTTAAAATTAAAGTTTTATCCAACGCTGCCTTCGAGACTGATTTGCAGTAGTTTTTGAGCTTCAACTGCAAATTCCATTGGCAACTGATTTAAAACCTCTTTGGCATATCCGTTCACAATGAGGCCTACCGCATTTTCGGTAGAAATTCCTCTTTGGTTACAATAAAATATTTGATCCTCTCCAATTTTTGAGGTAGTGGCTTCGTGTTCGACAATTGCAGTGGGGTTATCCACTTCGAGATACGGATAGGTATGTGCACCGCATTGATCGCCCATCAACATCGAATCGCACTGCGAGTAGTTACGGGCATTGTCGGCATTTTTACCCACCTTAACCAATCCACGATAAGAATTATTCGATTTGCCGGCCGAAATTCCTTTAGAAATAATGGTCGATTTGGTGTTTTTACCAATGTGAATCATTTTGGAGCCGGTGTCGGCTTGTTGGTAGTTATTGGTTACGGCCACTGAATAGAACTCGGCCACCGAATCGTTCCCTTTAAGAATACACGACGGATATTTCCATGTTACTGCAGAACCGGTTTCGACTTGTGTCCACGATAATTTGGAGCGATCGCCGTAAAGCATACCTCGTTTGGTGACAAAATTATAGATGCCGCCTTTGCCTTCTTTGTTGCCCGGATACCAATTTTGAACGGTCGAATATTTAACTTCGGCGTCTTTGTGTACGTAAATCTCAACAATGGCAGCATGTAACTGGTTCTCGTCGCGCTGTGGTGCTGTGCAACCTTCGAGATAGCTCACATACGAACCTTCGTCGGCAACAATCAAAGTACGTTCGAATTGACCCGTGTTGGCTGCATTAATTCGAAAGTAGGTCGATAATTCCATTGGGCAACGAACCCCTTTGGGGATATAACAAAAAGAGCCATCGGAGAATACAGCCGAATTAAGTGCCGCATAAAAATTGTCGCTCGAGGGTACCACTGAGCCTAAGTATTTTTTCACCAAGTCTGGGTGCTCTTGAACGGCTTCGGAAAAGCTGCAAAAAATAATGCCGAGTTCGGCCAAATTTTCTTTAAAGGTTGTTTTTACCGATACGCTATCGATAACCGCATCGACAGCCACACCCGAAAGGATTTTTTGTTCGTCGAGCGGAATGCCTAGTTTTTCAAAAGTTTCTCGCAATTCGGGATCAACTTCGTCCATGCTGGCGAGTTCTTTTTTGGGTTTTGGTGCCGAATAGTAAATGATGTTTTGGAAGTCAATTTCCGGGATACTCAAATGTGCCCAGTTTTTTTGCTTCATAGTTAACCATTTTCGGTAGGCTTCAAGTCTAAAATTTAAAAGCCATTCGGGTTCGTTTTTTTTACTCGAAATCAGGCGAACGGTATCTTCGTTAAGTCCCATTTCGATATTTTCGCTTTCGAAATCGGAAACAAAACCATATTTATAGTCGTTTTGCGTAACCTGGTCGAGAATATTGTCAGGTTGTTCACTCATAATAATAACACTTCAAATTAAGGCTTTACACAGGCTAAATGCCTTTTATTTATTGATATTTAGACAAATCTGCCCTGTGTACAACATCGCAAAAAATCGACCCTTGTCTAAAATGATTCTAAATAAGTGCAAATTTAATGTAAATAATTAAGTTTATATCGATTTGTACGGCTTTAAGTTTTATGATAAAAAGCTTTTTTTTAATCAAAAGCCCTAAAAAATCAAAAGTTACAATTTAGGAATTCCTGACAGTGTAAAAAATTATGAGTCGCCAATACCTATGTTTGCAAAACGCTAAAACACATCCACCCTAAATCCCCCTTCGAAGGGAATTCCGAAATACAAATTATGGTATTGAGTTAATCCATTTGGTAGATTGGAAACTCTTTTCTCTTTCGGGAAACGGAAAAGGGGCATCATCATTTGTAATTTAGAAACTATAAACCAAGCAAAAGAGAACATTGCAATAGTTCAAAAAAAAGTGATACCTTTGTAGATATCAAAAAAAACACTCTCGAAATGAAGTATTTAGACCCCAAAAACGACCTTACGTTTAAAAGAATCTTTGCCGATCATCCGCATTTGCTTATTTCTTTCTTAAATGCCGTTTTGCCCATCGAGGGTCGCGAAATTGAATCGATCGAATACCTCTCGCCCGAAATTATCCCCGAATTGCCTGGACTAAAACACTCTATTGTCGATGTGCGTTGCACCGAAAAACATACTGGCAGGCAGTTTATAGTCGAAATGCAAATGTACTGGACAGCTTACTTCAAAGAAAGGATGTTGTTTAACGCCAGCAAAGCTTACGTTCAGCAGTTGAAAAAAGGGCAGACTTACAA
>DYOK01000051.1 GCA_020720565.1 Acetofilamentum sp. | reverse complement strand
TCCTCTTATTGACTGTAATGTCTAAGCTCGAAAAGTAAGGCCCTCGACTTTTTTTAATGATAATAAAACATATGCAAGCTTATCATGGTCGTAAATTTGACTTTGTTGTGAAGAAATTTGTTTGAAAAGCATTGGTCAATTTCCATAAAAAAACCACTCGTTTTTGAGCAGTTTTTTTATTGTCAATTCTAAGAATTAAAATACTGGCACTACAAGTTTTTGAGTGAAAAAACATATCTAAGTTTTAGCAGAAATATAAATATATTTACAATTTAAAACGAAACATGCAAAAAGAAGAATTTATAACTCGCTTATTAAATTTCGGAGACGATTGGAAAATAACAGATATTAGAGTTAATACAGAATTTAAGGAGATAGATATTTTTGAATATAAAACTGTTATAAATGCACTTGTACCACGAGTAATCAATGATGTCACGATTCGATAACATAGCAAGCCAATGGGATAAGAATCCTCGACGACAATGGATGACACAGCAGATCATCTCAGCCCTTAAATCTAAAATATTTTTTAGGACTGATATGATAGTCGCCGATTTAGGCACTGGAACAGGATTGATCCTTACGGAAGTATATCCATCTGTAAAACAAATTGTTGGCTTCGATAACTCCAAAGGAATGTTAGATGTATTAAGCCAAAAAATTCAATCGAACGATATGACAAATGCTTCGGTCGAATGGTTCGATGCCGAAAAAGGCCTTTTACCTTCCAATTCTTTCGATGTGTTGGTATCTGCCATGACATTTCATCATGTTTCGAATATTTCACAATTGTGTAGCAATGTTCTACAATCCTTAAAACCAGGTGGAAAATGCTATGTGGTAGACTTATGCACCGAAGATGGTACTTTTCACGACAATAACGAGGGGGTTAAACATTTTGGATTCGATGTCTTACAAATGAAAACTTGGCTGGAAGAAGCTGGATTCGAAAACGTTTCAGTCGAGCGGATATTCGAAATTGAAAAGCCACAAGGTAAATATCCAGTTTTTGGCGCTTATGCACAAAAAAAGAGCTTGTCGTAATTGACAAACTCTTTTTCATATAACACAAATCTGAATATAGTATTATTTGGTCAGAAGACCTTATTTGCTAATTTCGATGACCAAATATTTTGATACGCTCCAAAAAGCTTCTGCATTGGTAATTTTTAAGGCTTCGACTTTATCGCCGTTGTTTACAAATTCGTACGATTCTTTAGGATGCGAAGTAACTAATTTAGCTTTTTTAGCCAATAACTCGACTTGATTAAACGAGCTAGAATTAATCTCGGTAAAATAAGTTTTGTCGAAATTGTCGTCTAATTTGGTGTTTTTTCCAATCCCAGCTATTCCACCTTCTTTAGTAATAATTTTATGTTCCAATAGCTCTTTGGTTGTACCCACTGCATAGAATGCTTGTTGTAACTTATTGGTTTGTTGCGAAATAGTTGCGTCTTTTTCGTCGTTATCTTCTTTTACACTAGCTAATTCGGTGGTTAAATCTTTAATCTGAATATTCAAACGATCTAATTCTTGGTTCAAAGCTTCAATTTCGATACGATTTTCTTCGATTTGTTTGTTCAAATTTTCGATCAATTTCTGCAAATCTCTATTTTTTGAATCCGATTTTTTAAGCTTTCTATTTAAACGACCAATTTTCTTTTGGTTTTCTTTCATCAACTCGTAAATAGAATTGATATCGGCCACAATAGCTTCTTTTTTATCGGCATTGCTGTATTCTGCTTTATTTACAGAAATAATTTTTTCTTTCTTTTTTATTTCATTCAAATTGGCTTGAATGCTGTTAAAGTCGGAAAGATACTTGTAAATATCGGTACTTTGATTACCAGAAATTGACATCAGGCTGTCGTTTTGCGAAAGTAATGCCTTGTATTCGTCGGTCTCTTTAATATTTGTACAAGAGGCTAAAACCATAACAGCACCTAAAAAAAACAATAATTTTTTCATGGTCATTTAAAATTAAAATATGATTGATAATTTGATTGAATGATAAATTTTTAAGTATCTTAAATTATTTAATGTTGTGTTTAATTAAGCTGGGATCTTAAAAAAAATGTCAGTTACTAAACTATTAAACAGGTCGAAAACCTTAAAACTTCGCAAAAGTAAAATATTTGCACTAATACTTAGTAATTTAGAGATTAATTATTGTTAAAATTATTCGACTCCAGAAACGATGATAACAATTTCACCTTTAATCGTTTTTTGAGAAAAATGTTGAATTAAATTCGCCAAAGTATCGCGTTTATTTTCTTCGTGCAGTTTACTAAGTTCTCTCGAAACCGAAGCCAATCGATCGGGACCAAAATATTTCGAAAATTCTTCTAAAGTTTTGACCAATCTATATGGCGATTCGTAAAATACCATCGTGCGGTCTTCGCTGGCTAAACTAAGTAAGCGCTTTTGACGTCCTTTTTTAATGGGTAGAAATCCTTCGAACACAAACCTGTCGTTGGGCAATCCAGAATTGACCAATGCAGGCACAAAAGCTGTTGCTCCAGGTAGTGTTTCAACCTCAATTTCATGCTGTTTGCAGGCTCTTACCAACAAAAAGCCAGGATCGGATATGGCAGGTGTTCCCGCATCTGAAATTAAAGCAATGTTTTGTCCCGATTCTAAAATATCGATATAATGTTTTGTTTGCTGGTGTTCGTTAAATTTGTGATAGGACTGCATTTTGTTTACAATCTCGAAATGTTTGAGCAGAAAGCTCGAAGTTCTGGTGTCTTCGGCAAGAATTAAATCGACTGTTTTTAGTACTTCTACTGCCCTAAATGTCATATCTTTCAAATTCCCAATTGGGGTAGGCACTACATAAAGTTTACTCATATTTTTCGATGAATTGTGTGAGTAATCGAATCAGTTGATCGTGTTTGTTTAGCTCTAGTGTTTCGCTTCTGTCGTAAATATCGTGATAAAATTGAGGCCCACCTCTTAAATAAATAAAAATTGCAGGCACTCCAGCTTGGTCAAAATAATGATGGTCGCTATTAGCTGAGCCTTTCCCTATTCGAATATCGGTAAACAAACTATCTTCTCGGTTAATATCTTGTATCAATTCCGAAGCCTTTGGATGCGATAATCCATTAACCACCGATAGCCCCTCGACGCCCGTTCCCACCATATCGAGATTAAACAAAAACTTAATTTTTTTCAAATCAAATAAAGGGTTTTTTGAATAGAATTCGGAACCCAACAAGCCCGCTTCTTCTGCACTAAACAGCATAAAAGCAATAGAATACTTGGGTTTTTTACCTAATAAATAATAATATTTTGCCAAATCGATTACCGAGGCTACACCACTGGCATTGTCGTTTGCACCTGGAAAGTAAATTTGATTACCTACAAGCCCAAGATGGTCGTAATGTGCTGTAAACACGTAGAAGCTATCCGTTTCGCCTTGAATATATCCTATCACATTCTGAGTCTGATAATTTTCGATAAATTTATTTTGAACTCTAATTTTGACGTTTTGAGCCAAGGTGTCCCACGCATCGGACTTGATCTGTAAATACGGGAACCCAATTTGGTATGTTCTCTGGGTTTGAAGTAGTTTATTGGGTATCACTTCGATTATCCCTGCACAATTATTTACGGCTTTGGTATTGATTATTTTCCGATAATTTTCAATCAATTCGGCAGACTTATAATGTATGGTGTCCAACAAAAACCATTTGTCTTGATGATTTGTTTTAAGAAATGTTCCAAGTTTAAAATCTTTCGGAATATAAAGCTGAGTTTCGCCATGGCTCGAACTGGAACCTGCATAAACCAAATAATCAATACCAAGCTTGTATCGATGAGTTTTGGTTTCGAATTGGGCTTTGGTAATGGTGTTAATATCAATTGGAAAGCTTTGTTGATAGGATTCGCCAAATGGCTTTACCCCCCATTTTTTAAGCTCGATCTCGATAAATTGAGCCGATATTTTATCCCCTTTTTTCACAAAACCTCTGCCATAGAACTTTTCTGATGACATGGTTTTAACTAAACCAAGAGCATAGGGTTTGTCTTGTGTATAGGCCAACATCACGCCAAGAAAAAACACTGAAATAATTAACAATAATAATCTTTTCATATTTTGATATTTGTAAAAAAGATACTCAATCCGATTTAAAAAGCAATAATCAAATGTAAAAATTAAATAATAACAAGTGTTAAACTCCCAAAAACCTTCTGTAAATCAATTCGAGGAAGTGTTTGGCTGCGCTCGAATCCATATCCCATTTAAATTCGGCTACCAGTTCTATGGCTTGATCTGAGTGTCCACATTGGTCAATTAAATCAATTGTTGTTTTATACTTTTCAACATTCCCCGCAAAAAGCTCTTTTATAAACCAAATTCTATCGTTAATCGATATCGCACTTTTCATATCTTTAATAGGGCGTTTTTCGAGCAAAGAAGCAAGGTCAGTATTACGTTTTATTTCCGATAATCGGTCGTTTAGACTTTTTTTAGCTTCAAATTTTTCGGCAATGCTTAGTTTAATCGACGTCTGGTTAGGTTCTACTCCAACAGGCGAACTTTGTGCTTGACTAATTATCGGTTTTTCATCAATTTGAGCGGTTACGGTCGGTGCTTGTTCAATGGGTTTGCTTTCTTCTATGGATTTCGATACTGGAATAGCCGAATTTTGTGAAGGATTTAAATTGCTCGCCATTTCCCAAATGGTGTCGTTTTCTTCGTTTAAATCGTTGCCGTACGACAGCAATTCGAATTCTGGTTCGGCTGGCAATTCGGGTTCGGCAATTGTATTGTTATCAACGGTCACAGATTCAGCCTTAATATTTGGGCTTACTGCCTCAATTTTAGGAACGACAAAATCTGTTCTTTTATTTTGAACGCTTGCGTCGACTATCGGATGGTCAATTTTAATTTGAAGTTCATTTGTAGCACTTACAAAACTGGTTTGAGAAAATTCATGTTTAAATTCTAGAAGTTTCTCATAAAGAAATCGAGTTTTTTCCATTGCAATATCAAGGGAAATCTGATGAATTTCTGTATCCGATTCGAGCGAAAATTGAATTTGTTTTAACACATTTTTTATCGCTTCCAACTTGTTTTGATGGGTCATAAACAGGACTTTATATTGATATTGATTATTTGTAAACAAAAGTAGTTAATACTTTTAACTCTTTCAACTGTTTAGTCTTGCTAATTATTCATATTTTTAGTCGATGACTCTATACTCTTTTAATCGTTAGTATTAGGTTAATTTTCATGCTTTTATAGTTTTTAAAGGTGCGTTGTTATCCAATGAATGAATTTGACAAATGAGTTATTGTGTACTTAGAATAATTTAATGTCGCATTTTATTAGGTAAAGAGAGTGTTTTAATGCTAGTTACAAAAACAATAAATAGGTCGAAGACCTTATTCTATATCAGATTTATGGATAATGCAAATGTTCAATGTTTTTAGAAAGTAAGCCCTCGAAAAGCACTAAGGTTGGATGGGTAGAAGTAGTGTGTGGATCCATGTTTTCAGGGAAAACGGAAGAATTGATACGACGCCTTAATCGTGCAAAATTTGCCCGATTATCGGTCGAAATTTTCAAGCCACGAATCGACAATCGATATTCCGATGTCGATGTGGTTTCGCATAATTCGAACAGTATTCGAAGTACGGTGGTCGATAGCTCTGCCAATATTTTACTTCTGGCCAGTCCTGCCGATGTGATTGGAATCGACGAAGCTCAGTTTTTCGACGATGGTCTGGTCGAGGTTTGTAATAGCTTAGCTAACCAAGGGGTGCGTGTCATTGTGGCTGGTTTAGACATGGACTTTACAGGTAAACCCTTTTCCCCTATGCCCCAGTTGATGGCCATTGCCGAGCATGTTACAAAAGTTCATGCGATTTGTATGCGCTGTGGTGCAAATGCCCAATATTCGTTCCGCAAATCTGCGTCAAAAGATTTGGTTTTACTAGGCGAAACCGATACATACGAGCCACTGTGCAGAACTTGTTTTCAACAAGCCAATTTACAACAAAATCAAACTTAAGGACTTCGAGCTATTTATAGCTTTACTAACTCGTTATCTGCCAATGCTCTAGCTTAGTAAAACAAAATAGAATTTTTATTAAACTAAAAACTAGATAAGTATTATGTATAATTTAATGCCCTGTTTCATTAAGCTAGAATGCAGATATACTGCTAACTACAAAAATAATAAATAGCTTGAATACCTTAAAATGACCGTTATAAAATCAATAAATAGGTCGATGACCTTAAACGCTTTAGTTAATAGAATCTTTTTCTGAATATATGAGCTACTTCGCACAAGATATTGCACAAATTGTTAAACCAATTAGTTGGAACAAAGGCACATCAGATGATACCGATGTTCAACAAATCCTTACCGACAGTCGGCGTGTTAGAGATCCCCACAAAACCATTTTCTTTGGTTTAAAGACCGATCGAAATTCAGGCTCAAATTATGTCGGCGATTTATACAGTAAAGGAGTTCGTGTTTTTGTTCTCGAAGATGGATTTCAAATTACAGACTATCCAGAAGCCAGTTTTATTTTGGTTAAAGACCCCTTGAGAGCATTGCAAGATTTTGTTCAATACCACCGAAAGCAATTTAACATTCCCATTCTGGGTATTACCGGAAGTAATGGTAAAACTATTGTAAAAGAATGGCTATACGAGTTGCTAAAAACCGACCGTCATATTGTTCGAAACCCTCGTTCTTACAACTCACAAATTGGTGTGCCTCTGTCTATTTGGATGCTACAACAAGATACCGAAATGGGAATTTTCGAAGCTGGAATTTCGAAAGCTGGCGAGATGGATCGAATCGAAAAGATGATGCAACCTACAATGGGCATTTTTACCAATATAGGCGATGCGCACCAAGAAAACTTTATCGATTACAAGCATAAAATTTCTGAAAAACTTAAGCTTTTCGAAAACAGCAAAACCATTGTGTATTGTCGCGACAATCAATTGGTCGATTTTCAATTTACCAGTTCAGGTCGTTTCGACAACAAAGAACTGCTGACTTGGTCAGAAAAATACTCTGCTAATCTTAGAATTGGCAAAAAAACCATTGTCGAAAACGGGATGGAAATCGATGCCTCCTACAAAAATCAAAAAATTCAACTTCGAATTCCATTTGTCGATTCCGCCTCGTACGAAAATTTAATGCATATTTGGGTTTTGATGCTCCATTTAGGTTACGACCAAGATACCATTAACCAACGGGTAGCTGGCTTATCGCATATTGCCATGCGCTTGGAACAAAAACAAGCCATTAACCAATGTACCATTATCAACGACAGTTACAATTCCGATATCGGTTCATTAAATATTGCACTCGATTTTCTGACGCAACAGTATCAACATCAACGAAAAACACTCATATTATCAGATATTTTACAAACTGGTCGCGAAGCAGAGGTTCTTTACAAAGATGTGTCCGATTTGCTTATCTCAAAATCGGTCAACCGATTAATTGGAATTGGTTCTGGTATTAGTTCGATGCGAAATCTTTTTGCTAAAGACTCCTTGTTTTTCGACAATACAGACGATTTTTTAGAACAAATTAATCTCGAAACATTCCAAAACGAAGCCATTCTGATAAAAGGGGCCCGTAAGTTTGAATTTGAACGTATCTCAAACTTTCTTCAAAATAAAAATCACGAAACTGTACTCGAAGTCAATCTAGGACATCTGATTCATAACGTTAACTATTACCGTTCTTTGCTTAAGCCAGGTGTTAAAACCATGGCTATGGTCAAAGCCTTTTCGTATGGTGCTGGATCGGTAGAAGTCGCCAATGTACTCCAATATCACAAAGTAGATTATTTGGCTGTGGCCTATATCGACGAGGGTATAACACTCAGAAAATCTGGAATTATATTGCCCATTATGGTCATGAATCCTGAAGAAATGAGCCTCGATCAAATGTTGCGTTACCGACTTGAACCAGAAATCTATAGTTTTAGGATTTTAAAAGCATACAACGACGCCGTTAAAAGCAATGGGACTGTATATGCTCCATTACATCTAAAACTTGAAACAGGAATGAATCGGCTTGGTTTTGTTGAACAGGAAATACCAGAGCTTATAAAATTCATTAGCGACAATCCAAGCTTGAAAATTGCCTCAGTATTTTCGCATTTGGCTGCAAGCGACGAGCCCGCCTTCGACGACTTTACCTCGCAACAAATCCAAACTTTTCAGCGATTAAGTGCACAATTTGTGAATGCTTTTAGCTACGAAATAATGCGTCATATAGCCAATTCTAATGGTGTACAAAGACATCCGATGGCTCAATTCGACATGGTCCGTTTGGGGATTGGAATGTATGGTGTTTCGGTCAACGACGACAAGCCTCTAAAGGCTGTTAATTCGCTTTATACCAGAATTTCGCAGATTAAACATGTGGGGCCTAACGACACTGTGGGTTACAATCGAAAAGGACGACTCGAAAACGGCGGTAAAATTGCCATTGTGCCTGTTGGCTATGCCGATGGAATTCGTCGAAGTTTAAGTAACGGTAAAGGGCAGTTTTCGATCAATGGACAATTGGCACCCATTGTTGGTAATGTTTGCATGGATATGTGTATGATTGATGTCAGCCATATCGAAGCGACAGAAGGCGACCAAGTCATTATATTTAATCAAGATTTCCCTATCTCAAATTTGGCTAAACAAATGGACACCATACCTTACGAAGTACTGACCGGAATTTCGCAAAGAGTTAAACGAATATATATTCAAGAATAGCAAACTTTTGATTTTACATTTCAGTATAAAACAAATATAAAATACTGAAATACAATGAAATACATATTTTCACTTACGCTATTTTTTATAAGCTTATTAGCTTATTCCGAAAAAATAATTTATATTACCGAACATAGCACTTACCACGAAGTTACGCCCTACGTCTATGTATTAGAAGACCCCAAAGAACAATTTTCTTTTGAACAAGTCATCTTAAGCGAATCGGATAAGTTTAAACTGAATCCGCATAAAGTACTTAATTTTGGGTTTACATATTCGGTTTATTGGCTTAAATTTTCGATGTACAATAGCACCAACGAAATCCAAAACTACGTTTTTACTATTCAAAATCCATTAATTGCTTACGTCGATTTTATTGCCTTTCGAGAAGATAAAATTGAAAAACGAGTTCTTACAGGCGAAGATTTTGCATTCGATAGTCGCGAAATCGAAAACCGAAACTTTTTATTCGACTTAAAACTGTCCCCACATACCCATTACGAATACTATATTAAGGTCTCGTCGAAAGGTGGTCCACTGCAAATACCACTCAGTATAAGCCGCTACGACGACTATTTAAAAGCTGACAACGACGAATTGTTATTGAACGGTTATTTTTTAGGGATGTTTTTCTTCGTGATATTGTTTAACTTTTTTCTGCTCGTTATTAACAAAAATAGACTTAATTTATATTATACCATATACGTTGCTCTGCTTACCATTTTTTTACTCAACATTACAGGTGTAAATTTCCAATATCTATGGCCAAATCAAGTATTGATACAAAAGTACGTTACCGTTTGGAGCGCTGGACTCGCCAATATATTTTTAATTCTATTTGCTCAGCATTTTTTTACGTTCAGTCGTTTTTTTAGACGAATTAACCGATTATCAAACGCCATAAAAATAATCGGGATAATGATTACAGTAAGCTCTCTGTTTGGACAAAGCGGTTACCGATTTTCGGTGTTTGCTATCAATATCCTGTCGCTAGTGACGATTATTTTTTTAACGGCTACTTCGATACGAGGCTTGACCAGAAAAAACAATATGCACTACTATTTTGTGTTCTCGTTTGTATTTTTCCTGTTAGGGGTCGGCGTATATGTAATGAACAATTTAGGCGTTGTTCAACAATATCAACATGCCATTTGGGCCATGAAGCTTGGATTTTTTGCAGAAATACTACTTCTGATGTTTGCAGTGTTGCACAAATATCGAATAATTGAACAAAACAACAGCAAAGACTTAGAAATGCAGGTAAAAGAGCGAACCTCTGAGCTAGAAAAACAAAAAGAAGAACTTATGAGCCAAAAAACAGAAATTATCTACCAAAGAGATAAAATTCTGGCTCAGCACCGTAGAGCACTTAAGCAAAGCTCTGTGATATCTCAAAAAAACAAAGAAATTAACGACAGCATTGCTTATGCTCGGCTCATACAAAATGCAGTTTTACCACCAAAATCACGCTTAGATCAATCTTTAAACTCCTATTTTATATTGAATCAGCCAAAAGATGTATTAGGTGGCGATTTCTTTTGGTTTCACGAACGTAATCAACGAAACTATATTGCAGTTGCCGATTGCACAGGACATGGTGTCCCAGGGGCCATGTTGAGCATGCTCGGCATCGCAGCCTTAAACGAAATAATACTCAAAGAGGAATATTTAAGCCCAGCCGATATATTAAATCGGTTAAGCTCAATTGTAACCAGTTCGTTGCATCAAAATGGGATGGTTGGCACATCGAAAGACGGTATGGATATTAGTTTATGTATGATCGATTCGCTTACCAATACAATGCTAGTGGCAGGTTCAAATAATCCCGTTTTTATATACCGCGAGGAGTCTGCAATAGAAGATTCTGCCCATGTAGACCAAGCGCAATTCGACGACCATTATTTACTAAAAATTCAAACCGACAAAATTGCAATTGGATACAACGAACGTAAAGGCACTCGATTTACCGACAAACGAATTGGCTTACAGCCAAACGACATGATTTATCTTTTTACCGACGGTTACATCGACCAATTCGGCGGCGTAGACGGTAAAAAATTTAAACGCCATCGTTTTAGAAAACTTTTATCTGAAAATGCACTAATTCAAGACAGTAGCATGCAACACCAGCATTTAACTTCTCATTTTCAGGCTTGGAAAAAAGACCAAGAGCAAGTAGATGACATTATGGTTTTTGGAGTGAGAATTTGAATCGGTTTAATTAAAATTGATAATGGTGCTTGCGATACCACTCAAAAAGGCCTATCGATAAGGCATGCGAAACATTGAGCGACTTAACCAAACCCGGCATGGGAATATAAAGTTTCAAATGACAAGCTTCGAACAATTGGGTTTGAATTCCGCTGCTTTCGTTCCCTACCACAAAGGCCGTGCTTTTAGGAATATCGGTATTAAAAATATCGGTACTACCCGTTCCTGTTTCTAAAGCAGTCAAATGAGGGTAATGGGTTAATATTTGTTCAACAGACCAAAATTCGATGGGTAGTTTCGCCAAATTCTGCCGCGATAATTTGGCAATTCTGATTGGGCTTAAATCGGTAGCTTCTGTAAAAATAATTTTAGCACACGATAAATTCCCTGCTAATCGAAAAATTGAGCCAATATTCTCGGGTGTTTGTAATCCATCTAATATCAAATCGGGACCTATAAATGGCTGTGATTTAAAAAAATCGGTGGCTTTTATCACACTCATTTTGGCAAAATTTGATTAATAAGTATTAGCACAAAAGAAGAATTAAGTTTTATATGAAATTTAATATCGTATTTTATCTAGCTATAAAATTGATATATTGCTGTTTAAAAAAACAATAAATAGGTCGAATACCTTAAACTTTTAAATATGGCTCCAAACAACTGACCCATACTGTAGGTAATTCGAAAGAATAGGCTTCGCGATAATGATAAGCTACCATAATTGAGCGTGAAACACACTTTAGGCCTTCTTCACCAACTGTCCCTTTTAGCCGAACCACTTGGGTCATATCAAAACTTTTATTTCCTATCTTACTAATATAAGATTCAACCAAGATTTCGTCGTCAAGATAGGTCGGTGCGTAATAGTCGATGGCAATATGAGCCAAAACCAATCCTTTAATTTTCCAATCGATAATTTCGCCAAAAATCTGATTAAAAAAATGCGTTTTTGCTAAATCGAAGTAATTCTGATATACCGCATTATTGACATGAGCGGCAATGTCGATGTCGTTGAATCGAATCTGGACAGGTGTGAAATGAACTTTACGATTTATCGGAACTTCTATCATGGTCTAAGGTTTCGAATGCTGAATTTTTACTGATAAATTCGGGCACAATTTCTTTCATTTTGGCCACCACTTTGTAATTATCGAAATCGATTAACATTTGTGTCAATTCATCTAAGTGCTTAGTGATTTGCTCTACAGGGTACTCTCTAACTTTGGCTTTCAGAATTTTTTTATGATGAGTAGGTAGTGTATTCTCGGCAACATTAAGCAATTCTTCGTACAACTTTTCGCCAGGTCGTAATCCTGTATATTGAATTTGAATATCGACCCCAAGTTTTAGCCCGTATAGTTTAATCATTTTTTTTGCTAAATCGACTATTCTAACCGATTTACCCATATCAAATACAAAAATTTCGCCTCCATTTCCCGAAGTTCCCGCTTCCAAAACCAATTGACAAGCCTCTGGAATGGTCATAAAAAACCGAGTGATTTCCGGATGCGTAATGGTTACAGGTCCGCCCGTTTCGATTTGGCTTTTAAAACGAGGAATTACCGAACCATTCGATCCCAAAACGTTTCCAAAACGTGTAGTTATAAATTGGGTTTTACTCACCGTATTCAACGATTGGATATACATTTCAGATATTCGCTTCGATGCACCCATTACATTGGTGGGGTTTACTGCTTTATCGGTGGATACAAATACAAATTTTTTGACATTATATTGGCTCGATAAATCGGCCAAATTTTTGGTCCCCAGTATATTCGTAGTGATGGCTTCGACCGGATTTTTTTCCATCATGGGTACATGCTTATAGGCTGCTGCGTGATACACAATGCAGGGACGATAGCGCTCAAAAATATACTCTAATCGTTTTTTATTTCGGACATCGCCTAAAATTATTTTAGCTTCGTAATAATGCAATTGTTCTTGTAACAAGAGTTCTAAATCGTAAAGTGGCGATTCGGCTTGATCGTACAAAATAATGGTTTTGGGTTTGTAATTGGTCAGTTGTCGAACAATTTCGCTACCTATTGAGCCCGCCGCACCCGTCACCAATATTGTTTTCCCCAAAATATCGTTTCTAATGGCATCTTCGCTCAATTTTATCGGATCGCGTTGAAGCAAATCTTCAATTTTAATTGAACGTATTTGTTTGCTACTCAACTCCCCATTTATCCAATTATTGACTCGAGGAATATTTTGAACTTTAATGTCGTTATTTAAACAAAAATCGGTCAGGGTATTTTTAACCACCTGAGGTACATTTTGCTTTGCAAAAATAAGTACCGAAATTTTATATTTTTTAGTGATTTCTGCAATTTGATCTGGACTAAAAATGGGAACACGTTCCAATCGTTGTTTGTGACCATCTTTGCTGTCGTCGATAAATGCCACGGTGTTGTAACCGGTTTCGGTATCGCGGTCAAGCGTTCTTTTGGTAATAATCCCAAGCTCGCCTGCACCATAAATGACAATATTTTTCCGTTCGTCTTTCGATAAATTCAAATGATAGTATAACGACTTGATAATGATTCTAAAACTAATCAAAAACACAAGCGTTGCCATAAAATCGATAATAACGACAGAAAGTGGAATAAGGAAAAAACCATCGTAAATAATGTAACTTGCGGCATCTAACGCAAAAATTGCCACCGTACCTACAGAGCTTACTAAAAAAATTCGTTCAGAATCTTTTGTTCCACTGTATCGAATAATTCCAGCATAGGTTTGTCCAACTGCAAACCCGATGATTCTTACAAACAAAATGAGCGGAATAACCAACTTCATACTGAACAAATACTCCGGTGGAATAACAAAGTTAAACCTTAATAAATAGGCGCTTACAGTCGACAATACAATAAAAAAAGTATCGATAAAAAAGATGTACCACCTTGGGATGTATGTGTTTTGAAAAATCAT
>DYOK01000050.1 GCA_020720565.1 Acetofilamentum sp. | reverse complement strand
ACTGACCGCTAACTTCGAAATAAAATTCATATGATTTTGCAAAGTCAAGCTCTGCCTCTTCCGATAATTCAATACTAATCCGCTTGATCTTCATATTTCTTTTTAATCAAGTCCCAATTTTTAAAAGACGATTTCCCGTTTTCAATTTCTTGCAACCTTTTATCAAGCAAATCCCTATGTTCGATCGGAAGTTCTGACATTTCCTCTTTCACATTAACAATCTCAATGTAATCAATTTCTTTGATTAGATTGAGAAATGCAGCTATTTTGCTCTGCTCCTTTATATTAACGGTAAGTTCCATCTCAAACGTTTCATACAAATATACAGATTTATAATACGATTGTCATTTTTTTGAGGTTAAAAATTAAATTAAGGTCTTCGACCTATTTATTGTTGTTGTAACTGCCTATTTGTCAGTGCTATAGTTTAAAATAATACGACATTAAATTATTCTAACTACTTATACTATAAATTTAGTATAAATATTTCGTGTGTTTATAATTTCCATTTTTGTTGGAGATTGTTCAGCTTCGCTCGATAAATCAAGCTCAGACAGATGGAATCCGCAGAATTTGACATGACATTTTATTTAACAATTTGTGAAGATGTGCTTGGCATAAGCCAGTTTTGTAACTTGTCAAAACGAGAATGTTAGAATCATTTCAAGCCTTTAAAAAAAATCGAAATTAGGACCAGTAGTCGGTGAATCAACCCTTAAAAAACAAAATTAAAAGAAGCTGAAATCATTAAACCGCGTAGATTTTTATTTTCTTGAAATGGAATAAGATATGCCCCTTTGGTATCGACCAAAATATGACGCGATTTAAACCACTCAATTCCAATCGAAGGCGATATGTAAAACACATTAAGTTTACTTGTTGAACCAGTTGCCAGCATATATCCAAGTGTATAACCAGAGTACAAATTCAAATATTTTCGACCCCCTTGTCCAAGATAACGAGAAAAGAAATCTTGACCAAAATTGACCACAAAAAGGTCGGAAAAGGTAGTGCTATCGTTACGAATGGGTTCAATTGATTTGAAAATACCAGCACCCAAATACGACTTGCCTTGTGTAAACAGATATTTTAACGACCCGCCCTGATATGCCCCTGAGGTCAATCCCAATTTAGGATTTTCAACTAAAAAGTAAGCGTATTCGAGCCCCGGCATATTAACAAAGGTCAATCTTTGCTTACGAGCTGGTAATATTTCTTGCACAAGCGTAAATGCAAACAAAAATGGTTGATTCTTTTTTAGATCTGTTTGTAGTGCTTTATTCTTCTCAAATAAATCGGATTCAATTAACATTTTCTGCGTCCATACCGAAAGATATGCTTCCGATTTAGGATCAAGTGTTTGCAAGAAATCGTTATAATGTTGTAGTTTTTGCGTCAAAAAACGAATCTCCATTGCGAGTTCGTCCATCGTAATTTTTTGATTGCTTGTATTTAGATTTTGAAGCAAAATTTCGCCTAAGGCCGACAAACTGTCTTTAAGAATGTAAAATGTCTTTTCGTCGGTTGTAAACGTAACCGTTGACGTTTGTTCCGATTCGTTTTGCTCCTTAATGTTGACTGGGTATTGATTTATCAATCGCTTTAAGTCTGACTTGGCTTTGATATAATCTAAAGCAGATACTTTAAGCGATAATTCTGTACTAAAGAACACCGTATCTGATTGCGCATTTACGGTCGAAATA
This sequence comes from Acetofilamentum sp., assembly GCA_020720565.1. Taxonomy (GTDB): domain Bacteria; phylum Bacteroidota; class Bacteroidia; order Bacteroidales; family JAFGXI01; genus JAFGXI01. The sequence goes on along the minus strand of DYOK01000050.1, from coordinate 12,222 downwards.
CAGAATAGCAAGCCGATTAAGCCAATAACCGTCCGCATGTTCATACTTATCCTTTTAAGGCCTCGGCACCACCTACTATCTCCAAAATCTCTCCAGTAATTGCAGCTTGACGCGCTTTGTTGTAGGTTAATTTAAGGCTATCAATCATTTCGCCAGCATTATCGGTTGCTTTGTGCATTGCTGTCATACGTGCACCATGTTCCGAAGCATTAGAATCTAAGATGGCTTTAAATAATTGGATTTTTAACGACTTTGGAATTAAATCGTTGACAATAGTATCTTGCGAAGGCTCAAAAATATAATCGGACACCATCTGGTTCGATTGGTTCTCTTCGACCACAACTGGTAAAAAAGGCTCAGCAATGATAATCTGAGTGGCCGCATTTTTAAACTGATTGTAAACCAAATCGATGGCATCGTAATACCCTTCGGCAAAGCGTTTCATATATATTTCGCTGACCTCGGCACTGGACTCGAACGATATTTTATCGAAAATATGGTTGTAATTTTCAAGCGTACTATAACCTTTAAATTTAAGGCCTTCGCCTGCTTTTTTACCAATGACAACAATATCTAAAGTGATCCCTTGATATTTAGTTTGGCTGAGTTCTATCACCTTTTTGGTGATATTGCTATTAAATGCACCACACAGGCCTCTGTTCGAGGAAATTGCAATAATAAGTGCACGTTTAACTTCGCGTTTTTGAGCATAAATATTATCGCTACCCTGTGCCATTCCACTACTTATATTCTCGAGAATTTGTTGTAATTTCTGAGAGTACGGACGTAACTTGGTAATATGGTCTTGTGCACGTTTTAACTTTGCAGCCGAAACCATTTTCATGGCGCTGGTGATTTTTCGGGTAGAAGTAACCGAACTAATGCGATTGCGAATCTCTTTTAAACTGCCCATATGCTTTCTAAGGTCTTCAATTAAGGTCTTCGACCCATTTTATTGTTTTGTAATCGTTTCGATATTAACAATTTACATTAACATCATGACATTAAAATATTTTAAGATTTGATTTGCTTTATGCCAATCTTCTTAAAAATATTCAACATCCCAGCGTAATTCCAGGATGTTGAATGTTCAATTTTTATGCTTTATAACTTGAAGCCACTTTGGCAGCCACTTCGTCCATCACTTTAGTTTCTTCGTCGCCAAATTTCCCAGCAGCGAGAGCTTTCAAAGTTTCAGGATGTTTTAATTCCAAAGTTTGTAAGTAATCTTTTTCGAAAGCTTTAACATTCGAAAGGGGTATACCAGAAAGCATCCCTTTTGTACCACAGTAGATAATTGCAACTTGTTTTTCAACGGTATAAGGTGTGTACTGATGTTGCTTTAATATTTCGACGTTTTTCGAACCTTTGTCGAGTACCGCTTTGGTGGCTGCATCGAGATCGGATCCAAATTTTGAGAAGGCCTCTAATTCCCGATATTGCGCCTGGTCTAACTTAAGGGTACCAGCCACTTTTTTCATCGATTTAATTTGAGCCGAACCTCCTACACGCGATACCGAGATACCTACGTTAACCGCGGGACGAATACCTGCGTTAAATAAGTCACTTTCTAAGAAAATCTGACCATCGGTGATCGAGATTACGTTGGTAGGAATATATGCAGAAACGTCACCCGCTTGAGTTTCGATAATTGGTAATGCAGTTAACGAGCCTCCACCTTTCACTTTCGATTTAAGAACCTCAGGCAAATCGTTCATTTGAGCGGCGATGCCATCGTTGTTAATAATCTTTGCGGCACGTTCTAATAAGCGAGAGTGCAAATAGAATACATCGCCAGGATAAGCTTCGCGGCCTGGTGGACGACGAAGTAACAAAGACACCTCACGATACGAAACGGCTTGTTTCGACAAATCGTCATAGATAATTAATGCAGGGCGTCCGGTATCGCGGAAATACTCTCCAATAGCCACACCACCAAATGGGGCATAGTACTGAAGGGCAGCAGGTTCCGACGCATTGGCCGCCACAATAGTGGTATAAGCCATTGCTCCAGCCTTTTCGAGTGTTTTGGCTAAGTTTGCTACGGTTGAACCTTTTTGTCCGATGGCCACATAAATACAATATACGGTTTGGCCTTTTTCGTAAAATTCTTTTTGGTTGATGATGGTATCGATTGCAATGGCTGTTTTTCCGGTTTGACGGTCGCCAATAATCAACTCACGTTGACCGCGTCCGATTGGAATCATCGAGTCAATCGCTTTAATACCTGTTTGTAATGGTTCGTTTACTGGTTGACGATAGATAACCCCAGGTGCTTTACGCTCGAGTGGCATTTCGAAAGTTTCGCCAGAAATAGGGCCTTTTCCATCGATAGGGACACCAATCGAGTTGATAATACGTCCAATAACGCCTTCGCCAGCTTTGATAGATGCGATTCGCTTGGTTCTTTTAACTGTATCGCCTTCTTTAATGCCTTCGGTTGGGCCGAGTAATACTGCTCCAACATTATCTTCCTCAAGGTTCATAACGATACCCATTACGCCATTCGAGAATTCGATCATCTCGTTAGCTCGAACATTCGATAAGCCATAAATTCGGGCAATACCATCGCCTACTTGAAGCACCGATCCAACCTCCGATAATTCAGCGGACGATTGAAAGCCTTCGAGTTGCTTTTTTAATATTTCCGATACTTCTGCCGGTTTAATATCAGCCATAATTATAATTTTTATCTATTTGTCAGGTCTACGACCCTTTTTGTAATTACTAAATTTAATATTTCAAAATATCTAAGCTTATCCTAACAACTGAGCTTTAACGGCTTTAAGTCGTGTAGAAATACTGGCATCGTATTGAAAGTCTTCGACTCTTAACACAAATCCGCCAATTAAATTGGGATCGACTTGGGTTTCGAGTTCAACTTCGGTATTATAAGTCGATTTTAGAATCGATACAAACTGAGCTCTTTGATCGGCATTCATTTCGATAGCGGTTGTTAGCCCTGCTTTTTTAATGCCCAAACTTTCGCGATAACGTTTGATAAAATTTCGAGCCACACCAGAAATATGCAATTCGCGTTTATTCATCAAAATCAGGCTAATAAATTGCATGGTAATGGGATTAAACTGCGATTCGAACATTTTATACATGGTGATCCTTTTTTGTTCGGCAGTAAGAATAGGGCTAGTAAACAAAATATCCATTTCGGGTACATGCTTATCGATCGACAAAAGAGTTTGCATATCGTTGGCAACTCCTTTAAGCTGATTTTTTTCTTGTGCTAATAAAAAGACGGCTTTAGCGTAGCGTACGGCTATTTTACTGTCGTTCATGGCCTAGTTCAATTTGATATCTTTGAGCATGTCGTTCATTAAACCAGACTGTTTGGTTTCGCTCGACAATTCTTTTCTTAAAACATTTTCGGCTACTTCTATCGACAATTGTACAATTTGTTGCTTTATAGACGCCAAGGCCGCATTTTTTTCGCTTTCGATAGCCGATTGTGCAGCTTTAACCATTTTTTCGGCTTCGGCTTTAGCGGTATGTTTGGCTTCGGCAATAATCATATCTTGAGTCTCTCTGGCCTCTTTCAAAATTGCATCGCGTTCTTTTCTAGCTTCGGCAAGAATTTTCTCATTATCTGCTTGCAATTTAGCCATCTCGTTTCGGGCTTCGTTAGCCGATTTTAACGCGTTATCGATATGATCTTCGCGCTCTTTTATCATGTTGAGTATGGGCTTCCACGCAAATTTTGTAAGTAGAAATAACACGGTTAAGAATGTAACCAACATCCAAAAAACCAATCCAATACCTGGTGTAACTAATTGCATCGTTCTGATATTTAAGTTTATATTTTTGGGGTCTATTTAATTTGAACCCTAAATGTGTTTCGTTTAAAAAAAACTCGCTTGAGTGCCAACCGCATCGACAGGCGAGTTTTAAAAATTTGCTTGATCCGATTAGATAAATAAAATCAACAAACAAACTACGATAGCGAAGAACGCAACCCCTTCGACAAGAGCAGCGGCCACAATCATGTTTGAGCGGATTTCGCCAACAGCTTCGGGCTGACGAGCAATAGCTTCAACAGCACTACCACCAATTTTACCAATACCAAGACCTGCTCCGATAGCAGCAATACCTGCACCTAATCCGGCACCAAGTTTAGCAAATGCAGCATAATTAGCTGCTTGCAAAATGATTGATAATAATAACATAATTATAATTGTTAAAAATGAATAAATACTATTTTAATGTTCGTGATGCTCTTCCATGGCCATACCAAAGTACAGTGCCGAAAGCAATGTAAAAACATAAGCCTGAATCAATGCTACCAATAATTCGAGCATGGTCATAAATATGGTAAATGCAACCGACAAAATGGATACCCCATATCCCAATCCCACATTGATTTCGCCAAAGATAAAGATCAAACTAAAGAATCCAAGTGCAATAATGTGTCCTGCAGTAATGTTGGCAAAGAGACGAACCATCAACACAAATGGCTTGGTTAACACACCCATTAGCTCAACAACTGGCATTAATGGCACAGGAAATTTTAACCACCAAGGTACACCCGGTGCATTAATAATATGAGTCCAATAGGCTTTGTTACCCACAAAAGTGGTAATCAAAAAAGTTAATACGGCTAAAACCATTGTAACTGCAATATTTCCTGTTAAGTTAGCTCCAAAAGGGAAAATTGGAATTAAGCCCATCAAATTATTGAAGAAAATAAAGAAAAATATCGTGAGCAAATAAGGTGTAAATTTCATATAATGGTGTCCTATCGAGGCTTTGGCGATATCGTCTCGAACAAACATAATAAGCGGCTCGAGCAATGACTGCAAGCCTTTGGGCGAGCTTTTAGGATTGGCTTTGTAACGTGCTGCAATGCTAAAGAAAATCCACATTAAAATAATGACACTCACAAAAAGTGATACCACGTTTTTGGTAATCGATAAATCGAGTGGAACAATTTCCTCATCGCCAACCAACTCGACAACTTTACCTTTGTGGTCGCCGTCGTGCGCAATGCTAAACCCTTTATACGACTCGTGTCCGTGATGAAAATGGCTCGACATAAACACATTTAACCCCGAAGATTGACTGTAGACAATCACAGGCAGTGGAACACTTAGATGAAAATCGCCTTGGTCGAGAATATGCCATTCGTAAGCATCGCCAATGTGATCCATAATAAATGGTCCAGGTGCAAATTTTTGCTCATGCGATTCGGTGCTGTCATTAGCGTGCATTACCGTGGCGTGCTCGTGTTGAGCCGACACGCTCAATGTAAAAAGTAGAGCGGTTAAAAGCCCCAGTCCTTTTGTAAACATCTTATTATCAATCATTTTGCTTGATTACAATTAGCATTTTTTCGTTTAACAAAAATAGATAAAAAAACTATGTTTAAAAACTAATGCTAAAATATTTTGGAAAATTTAGCTAAATACTTGTTTTTATGCGATTTGCAAAATCATTATTTGTTTGAAAATTATTCATTTTGAACACTGAATATTTGACGAAAAATTACAGATCGAAGGATTATCTCGTTCCGATTTTTACCTTTAAACATCATATTTCGGAAACTTATTACGCAAAAAAAGCGTTATTTATTCATTTTCGCTAACTAAATGTTATATTTGTGTAACTATTTCTTAACATTTTTGGTTAGAATAGATATTTTAATTGTGAGGCATTTTTTTAAGGGCTTCGACCTATTTATTGATTTTGTAACTTACATTTTACCAGACGTTTAGATAAATAAAATACGACATTTATATTATTCAAAGTTCTTATTAATCGAACTGAATATTGTAAACCCAATAAAATAAACTTAGAACAAAAGTGAGGCTACGCTCCATATTGTTACTGTTAATGCTTCAAACGTCATGGTTATTTGGTCAACCATCAGAAGAGCAAACAGTACTAATCGAAACCGCCGACGAATCATTCGAACAAGGCGATTTTGTTAAAGCTATGCCGTTATATTCCCAATTACTTAGTATTTATCCGTCTGACGCAAACTACAGCTACAAATATGGTGCATGTTTGGTCGAAAACAATCGTGAAATAGACAAAAGCATCAAATATTTAAGCTATGCTTCGAAAAAGATTACCGACGACCCACGTGTGTTTCTTTATTTAGGTAAAGCCTACCATTTGAGTTACCAGTTCGACAAGGCCATTGAACAACTCCAAGTATTTCACTCGAAAGCCAGCGGTAGCTCTGCCAAAGACTTTCAGTCGGAACAAGAACTGACCCAATGTAAAAACGGATTAGATTTGGTTAAATATTCGAGTCCATTAATGGTTGTCGAAAACAAACGGATAAAAGCTGCTAATTTTTATTACTCCTATAAGCTCGATTCGATGGGTGGTAAGTTAGTGGCTAAACCCGAGCAGTTTAAAACTAAAAACGACATTAAGCAAAATGCACAAGATATAATTTTTATTAGTGATACGGGCTTGGTTTTATATTCGAGTTATGGCGACAGAGGCCAACAACGCGATTTGTTTTGGTCGCTAAAAAAAGCCGACGGCACGTTTTCGCCCGCTCAAAATATGGGCCCTGTTTTAAATACACCTTTCGACGAAAATTATCCATTTCTTAAAAAAGATGGTAAAACCTTGTATTTTAGCTCGAAAGGACACAATACCATGGGCGGATACGATATTTTTCGCTCGCAATACGATAGTACCGCTAAAGCATGGAGCAAGCCCGAAAATTTAGATTTCCCAACCAACACCCCCTACGACGACATTTTGTATGTGGTGGACGCTGACGATAATTTAGCTTATTTTGCTTCGGACCGAGAGAGCCAAACCGAGAAACTCAACGTATATAAAATTCAGGTCGATAAAAATCCTGTCGAAAGACCAATTAACAGCATAGAAGAGCTATTGCAATTGGCCAAACTCGAAGTAACTCCTCTTGCTGACCTTAAAACAGAACCAGATACCGCTACAAAAGCTGTTGCCACGACTCAAGTCGCTACATTCGAGGCTCAAAAGCCTAAAACAGAATTTTCGTTCGACGAGGTGTATGCCAAACATATCAACTCTTCTGCGGCCTACACCGAGCAACTGAGAGCCGATATCGCTTATCTGAAAAAAGATTTAAAAGCCAGCAAGCAAAAATCGTCAACGGTCAAACAACGAACTCAAAAAACCATCGAGGCTTATCAGAAAAAAAATCAAGCTCGCATAAAACTTAAAGCCAGTTTAGCCGAAAGCAAACAAGAAAATAATGCCGAACTACTTGCTTTAGATGAAGAGATGCTTGCGCTCGAAAACGAATTGAGTTTTAACGCCTTCTTGCTGGATCAATATCAAACCGAAACCCAAACTCGCGAAAGAGAGATAGAAATTACCAATCTGCTTTTAAACGATTCGAGCAACAACAATATCGACGAATTGGTTCAAAATATCAACTCAAATCGAAAAAATATATACAAAAACAACCAATCGTATGTGAGTCTGGTCAACTTAAAAATACAAAAAGAGGCCGAAAAACAAACACTCGATCAAGAAACAGAGACCGCCAGATTACAATTTGAACAAAAAAACAATTTGGTACAACAAAACCAACAAAAGTATCAAAGTGTAAAGAAAAAAATCGAAACCGAAGTAAAACCAGAACTTTCAGTTGTTAACCAAAAAGAATTACAAACTACAGCGTCGCAATTAGAAACAAGTGCTAATGAGGCAAAAAATGCTCATTTAAATTGGATGACCCAACAGTCGGAAAGCCAAAAATTGGCTCAAGAAATTCAAATTTTACGAACCTTAGCTGATTTAGAAAAAAATCCGACTGCATCAGGAATCAGCACCGAAATTGACTCTAAAGTTTTACTTGCTCAAATTGAACCCATTAGTAACCAATCGGACGATTTGATGAAGCAAATCAACGAGACCAAAGGTCAGATGTATTACCAGCAACAAACCGAAGTAATTACAGCACAAACAGACTTGCTTGCACAAAACAATACTACCGAAGAACCCAGCAAGCAGATAGCTTCGCCTGAAAGTCCCGAGAATCAAACATCAAAACCAAACGCCAATGAGGGAAATAATGATGCTCAAGCGAACTCGGAAAATCTGAGCGAAACACAGGCCAATTCTATTGCAAACAACAACTTAGCACCTGCCAATAGCCAGATCGAACAACTGCCCATATTTACCAGTCCTGCTTCGCAAATAGCACTTACACAAGTAGTCTCGCTCGCAGCCAGAAAACTGATTCAACAATCTCAAAAACAACATATTGTCGCTGATTCGCTCTCTGCCTTGGCCAGCGAAAAAGAAAAGCGTTTGGCTTTTTTACCATCGGTTGAGCAGCAAGAAATTAGCAAAAACGAGATCGCCGAGCTAAAAACCTTATCTGGAATTCAAGCCATAAAATCTTCTGACAACATGCTGAAAGCACAGGAGGCCGAGAAAAAATATCTGTCTGAGCACCCCGAAGATTTGCAGCTTGAGGTCATTTACAATCAGCAGGTGTATTCAAAATCTGGAAACCCTACCGAAACAGCTGAGCAAGTTGAATATCAGAAATCGGCTTTAACCAGCTACTTTATCCAACAACAACTAGAGGAAGTAAAATTAACCAAAACCATAGCCGAACAAGCGATAGAATCGTCAGAATCGAATGAAGAAGAATTGGAGTTTTGGAAAGAAAAGCAAGTTAAATTAAGCGAAAAAGAAACCGAATTAAGCCAACTACTGTCTGTTTCTGAGCGCAAAAAGGATCAAAGTAAAAACGTATTGCTATCAAAAAATCAAAACATTGAAGCCATCGACGAGCAACTGTTCTTAAGCTCTACACAGGTCGAATTGCCGCAAAATATTCAGCTTTCGGCTTCGCAAAAAAAGCGTTTGAATCAAGTCGAAAATCAACGCACAGAGTCACAGGATTTAATGGTTGAATATCAGACCTTGTCGGAGCAAATGGCTGTTTTGCAAGACTCTATTAATCAAAGCACCGATGTGCAGAAAACGAGCGAATGGACCTCGCAACTCGAAGCCATACAAGAAGACGCATGGGATGTATTTGCAAAAGCCGACGAGCTTAAACAATTTGCTCACATCGACGAAGAAAACACACTGAATCAAATACTTAACAGTCAGAAATCGGCTGGGTCTTACGAAGAAGCACAAAAATTCGAAAACGAAAGCCGTCGATTGAGCGAGCGTGCAGCCCTATTGCGAAGCGAATATAAAAAGCCCGAGAAATATAATGGCAATATGGTTAAGCTTTTAGAAAAAGCCGAATCGTACGAACAAATGTCGATAAACAAACAACGTGCAGCCATTGATAGCTATTCGCGAATGCCCGTTTCTACACCTGTTTTGGCAGACCACAAAACTGAAACTACGACAGATGTAGTACAAAACAAACCCGAAAACACGCCACCAACCAGCGAACAAGCTAGCGATTCCGATATAAAAGTTGCCGATGTAAAAGTTCAAAACGAAACCGCCCTAAAAACGGAGTTATTGCCGGCCGAAGCTGAACATATGGCCCAATACAATCGTTTGTATGCCCAAGCTGAGTCGAAACGTATAAAGGTGGACGAATTAAAAACCGATTTATTATTACAAGAAACCCGCACCGAGCGCACTTACGATGCCAAGGATAAGGTAAAAATGCAGCAGAAAACCAACGAAATTAACAAAAAATATAAAACCGAAGTTTTAGCAGCTTACCAAAGCGAACACGAAGCCAACGAAATAAAATACCGTTTGTACGACCAAAAAGTGAGTCAAGCCATTACACGCGCGGCTTCGTCCGAGCGTAAAGCCATTGCCGAACAATACCAAATGGATGCTGCTTTTTACAAAGCCGAAGCCGCAAAAGAGAAAGTTGACACAACGGCCAATCGCTTCGATTTGGTACACCAACAAAATACCCGACTGGCACTTGAAACAGAAGCCATTAAGGCTCAGGAGTTAGCCTATTTGGCACTGACTTCGGACGAAGATCCCGAATTTATGACCGAAGGCAATTTAGTTATTGTCGACCCATTAGACAATGAAGAAGTCCCTGCTATTGACACCAACATGAGACGAAAAGTTCAAACGCAAAGAATTCTTAAGAAACTAAAATTAAGCCCTTCGGATATCAAAATGCTGGAGAAAACCAATGAGTTATCGGATGTATACCAGAAATTAGAAAAAGAGTACGAACTCAGTTCGGCAAAAGCTAAAATATTGTCCGATAGTTTGCCTAAAGTGAAAGACCCTAAAGAATGGGAAAAACTCGACAAACAAGTCACCGAACTCGAAACCAAATCTTTGGCATATTTGATGAATATGGCCGAGATATCTGAACCGATCAATTACGACCGTTTTCAAGTTTACAAAAATCATCTCAATGCAGTCCGTCTCAACGAAATGACAGCCAAAGGAACTGCAGGACGTACACTCGAAAAAGAAGCAGGCAAGACCTTCCGACGAGCTCAAAACTTGAGAACACGAGCTTTCGAAACCACCAAAGTCGACCGTGCCCGTCAAATGCTTAACGAAGCTCAAGCACTCGAGAAACAAGCCTTGTGTCAAATGGAAGAAGCTTATGTCGTTTATCTCGATTTAGAGCCACTCGATCAAGTTGTTTTACAGCACATTGCAACAAATACCGACACCAATATAGTGGACGAGCATGGCTATACTTTACGTCCATCGGACGGTCAAATTGAAGCTTATCAGACCCCAGAATTTGTAGAGCCTGATAGTAATGCACTTGCACAAGCAGTTATCGATACGATTCCGGCGAATACAGAGGCCATCGTAGATCAAAACGAAGACCCCATAGCCGCCACCGAAACCAAAACAGAAATAACAGCTCAAAACGAGACCGTCGAACCGGTTGAAAATGTGGTGATTCCAGATCATCCAACTAACAATGAGATTACGGTGCCCATTAAAGCCGAACTCGAACCTACCAAAACCGAAACCCCAATTGCCTCAGTAGATTCGAATAAGCTTGAGCGCATTTCTACTAATGAAAATATTGAATCGCCAACGGTATTGTCAACAGTGGCCACTTCCGGTTTTGTAGTCTCGCAAGCACAAGCCTACAGCAGTACCACGCCCATCCCTATGAACACCACTTTGCCCGACGGTATTGTGTATCGCATTCAGGTAGGCGCATTTACCCGACCTATTCCAAACGAAACATTCCGTGGATTAAATCCTGTTAGTGGCGAAACCCGAGAAGGGTCAAAATATATACGTTACTATGTTGGAGTATTCGATACATACGAAGCGGCTTCGGTGGCACTGCCTCCAGTTAAAAATCTTGGCTATCGCGATGCGTTTATTGTGGCCTATCGTAATGGAGAACGTGTGGCAGTGTATTTGGCTCGACAAGAAGATGCCAAACAAACCAATTACACCGAACTGGCTAATGTAGAACGTTCGAATGTCGAAAAGGTGATACAAACCAATGCGACTTTCTGGAAACCATTGGCCAGTGCATCAAGCACAAATATTACCGCCGATCTTACGCCTCCACCGGCAGGTTCGCAAGAATTGGGAACCACTCAAACCACCATGTACACCATTCAAATTGGGGTTTATAGGAACCATGTGTCGCCACAGCGTTTGTACAATTTGAGTCCATTGTTTTTCGACAAAACAGCATCGGGTCTAATCCGATATACTGCCGAACAATTTGTCGACTTTAATGCCGCCGCCAAACGTCGTGACGAAATTAGAGCCCTGGGTATTAAAGACGCTTTTGTAACCGCTTATCGCAATGGTCAACGCATTAGTATCAACCAAGCCAAAGAAGCGCTTGCAGGGGTGAGCGAAGCTAAAACCAATACCGCACCAGCTTCCAGCGGGCAAACTCCTACGGTTCAAAACACTACCGAACCCATGGTTACACCCAAAGTTATTGCAGTCAATTTTGATACCAGCCAAGTCAGTTATGCGGTACAAGTAGGTGCTTATAGCAAAACGGTTCCGGTCGAAGTGGTGAGTACTTTGGTGCAGATTTCGGGTATGGCACAAGTCCGTCAATTGGTACACACCGATGGCCGAACCATATATTACACTGGCGTAAGCCAATCGCTAAAAGAAGCCAGTGCCCTCAAACAACAAATGATTCAAAAAGGGCTTACCGACGCATTTGTAATAGCCATCGATGGCAAAAAGAAAATTACTTTGGAAGAAGCCAAGCCCTATTTGCAACCTTAAGCTAAGCAAAAGCAAGCTTTTGAAAATTGTGCTGGTTTTGATGTCGGTTCCCCTCCA
>DYOK01000049.1 GCA_020720565.1 Acetofilamentum sp. | reverse complement strand
AAACCATTCTTCATCAAACCCATGAGAAAGGACGTGCCGAAGGACGTGCTGAAGGACGTGCTGAAGGGGAACTTGATAAAGCGATGGCGATAGCCAGAAAGCTCTTGTCGAATGGAATGAATGTGAACGAGATTTCGGAAATTACTGGCTTGAGCATTTTCGAAATCGAACAAATAAAAAAAGGATCTGTTGATTAAAATACAGACCCTTTTCTATTATTAACGAAGAACTTTAATTCAAGTTCAAATCCTTTCTGATGCTGCTAATTTTTTGTTTAGCACTTTCGATATCGGATTCGATATTTCCGCTATAAGCATCTTTTACACCGATATAGAACTTAATTTTAGGCTCAGTACCCGAAGGGCGAACCGAAATCTTGGTGCCATCTGTCAAATAGAATTGTAATACGTCAGATTTTGGCAAATCGATTGGTGATGTATTTCCTGTAAGCAAATCTTTACTCAAACTTAACTTGTAGTCTTTTATCATTTGTACAGAAACACCGGCAATCGACTTGGGTGGGTTGGCTCTGTAATTGGCCATCATAGCAATAATTTCTTCGAGACCTTCTTTTCCTTTTTTAGTAAGAGAAATCAAATCTTCGTAGTAAACCCCATAAGTTTTATAAATATCTAAGAGTTGTTCGTACAAGCTCATGCCATTGTCTTTTGCATACGCAGCAGCTTCGGCTATTAATGCACAGGCCATTACAGCATCTTTGTCACGAACAAATTCGCCTGCTAAATATCCATAACTTTCTTCTCCCCCACCAATGAATGTTTTTTTACCTTCGTTTTGTAAAATGACATCAGCGATGTATTTAAAGCCAGTGAGTACATCGAAATATTCTACTTGATGTGCTTTTGCCATATCGGCTAACAATTCGCTGGTTACGATGGTTTTAACTACATATTCTTTACCTGTCAATTTTCCAGTAGCCTTCCATTGCGTTAATAGATAATTGAGCAATAGAGCACCGGTCTGGTTTCCATTTAATAATACAAATTCATTTTTTTGATTACGAACAGCAATGCCCACACGATCGGCGTCGGGGTCGGTTGCCATTACCAATTCAGCACCGTCTTTTTCTGCAAGTGCAATTGCCATGGCTAAAGCCGTTCGCTCTTCGGGGTTAGGCGAATGCACTGTGGGGAAATTTCCATCGACAACAGTTTGTTCTTTAACCGATTGGACATTTTTAAAACCAAATATTGATAAAATTTCGGGTACTAAACTCACCCCCGTTCCATGTATGGGCGTATAAACTATCGATAAATTCGACTGACGTGCTATGGCTTGTGGATTCAAACTTAATCCATGAAGTTTTTTAAGATAAATTTGGTCAAATTCTTTCCCTAAAACTTCTATATTAGATGGTTGACCTTTAAAGTTAATATCCTCAATTTTAACCTTGTTCACTTCGTTTATCACATTATTATCGTGAGGTGCTATTAACTGCCCACCATCGCTCCAATAGGCTTTAAAGCCATTATATTCTTTGGGATTGTGCGAGGCTGTGAGCACAATTCCGCCTTGACATTTTAGCTCTCGAATAGCAAATGATAACTCAGGAGTCGGGCGCAAATCTTCGAATAGAAACACTTTAAAACCCAGTCCGCTCATTATATTTGCGGCTGTTTCGGCAAAAAAGCGACTGTTGTTACGGCAATCGTGTGCAATGGCCACTTTAATTTGCGACAAGTTGGGGAATTGTTGCTTTATGTAATTTGCAAAACCTTGAGTCGCCATTCCAACCGTATAGGCGTTCATCCGATTGGTACCCACACCCATAATTCCACGTAGACCGCCAGTGCCAAATTCTAAATCGCGGTAAAATGACTCGGTCAGCTCTTTTTCGTCGTTGGCTATCAAATGCTTAACCTGAGCTACAGTTTCCGAATCGAACATCGAGCCTGTCCAATATTGAGATTTTTCAAGAATTTTCGAATCCATAATCAAAATGTTTTAAGTGGTTGGAATAAATTTTAGTTAAACCTTTTTTTCTGTGCTAATATTTTAATTGATCACTGTAAAATTTCACTTATTTATATATAATCGTTATCGGTTTTCCTTTTTGAACTTCTAATCCTGCCCTAACCAACTCAAAATATAAACATTCTTGATATTCTTTGAGTCTTTTGTGATGCACTCTGAGTCTTTTGTGGAAAAGCTGTAACACAAAGTAACACAAAAATTTGCACAAAGAAACACAAAGATTTTTCTCCAGCATAAGAAAAAAAGATTTAACCTGATTTTGCTGAAAGTAATAAAAAATAATAACACCTTATTGAGTTTGAAAAAAATAAGTGATGGAACTTGATTTATCAACATTAAACCAACTTTTAATCAGAAAAATCTTTCCATTAAATAAACCGCGAAGCGTGGGCAGCGATTTTGACTGATGTCCGGAACTTAAAATAGAAAGATAAAACGGATCGAAAGGCATCGTTTTTTTATCGATTAATTTAAATTGATATTGACTCAACAAGTCTTGAATATTTTGAGGTGTAAAATGCCACAAATGGATTGGGACATCCCATCCCGACCAATATTTACCGTAATGTCGAACATCGGCCGATACGGGATTTGGTAAAGCAATGACTAAAAGGCCATTGGGCTTTAACAGCAATTTGATTTGATTTAGATAGGCTTGCAAGTCGTGCACATGTTCCAATACATGCCAAAGCGTAATGACGTCAAATTTTTTCTCCGGCAAATTATATAATGCACTGGTTGGTAAAACATTAAGCCCAAATTGATTAATGGCATTTTTCCTCACCTCTGCATCTTGTTCAATTCCGGTACAAATGAAACCTTTTTGGCTCATAAAATTAAGGAAATACGCCCGACCGCATCCAATATCTAAAAGTTCTGATTCAGTTGCTTTGGGTAAGCGTTTTACAATTTGCTTGTACTTCTGATTGAGCATAATTTCTCTCGCCCAATGATAAGCTTTGAAAAAAATGCCTTTTTTGGTGTCGCTGTGCGATACATAAGTTTCCGATTTGTAATAAGGACCTATCGATTCGGCATCGGGGGCATCTTGTGTTAATATAAACCCACAATCTGAACAGCGAACCAAATCATACGTTTCACCCGAGACGGTATAATCTTGTACTTTAAGATGGTGTTCTAAGCTCGATGAGCGGCAAATTGGGCAAATGGTATGGTACGTTCTGTTCATCCTACAAAGTTATAAATTCTACCTTAAAGTAAAGACTTTGTTTAACTTTAAGTCAACAAACATCAACCTTTTTCGAGCCAATCGATACATGTTCTTAAGCTATCTTTCCAATATGGAATCTTTATATCAAATGTATTTTTAATTTTTTGTTTGTCGAGCACACTGTACGCCGGACGTTTGGCCGGTGTCGGATACTGATGACTCAGCACCGGCAATATCGGGGTCTTAATTTGGCTCATATTGCATATTTCAATGGCAAAATCGTACCAACTTAATACGCCCTCGTTGGCATAGTGGTATATTCCTGCTTGAAAAACGGCCGAATTATCTGAAACTTTAGAAATGATATCCAATATTGCTTTGGCTAAGTCCGCTGCATAGGTTGGCGTCCCAATTTGGTCGTACACAACCGAGAGCGAATCTCTTTCTTTGGCGTATTTGCGAATGGTTTTAACAAAATTCTGCCCAAATCTTGAATACAACCATGCGGTTCTGATAATGATTGCACGACCGGAGTCAGAAGCTAATATTTCGCCTTTAAGCTTACTTAATCCATAAGCCGATTCGGGATTCGTTGCGGTCGATTCGTCAATTGGGGTGTTGTGTATGCCGCCAAACACATAATCGGTCGAAATATGTAAAAGTTTAGATTGATGCTTTTCCGAACCTGACAAAAGATTCCGAACGGCTTCTGCGTTGATTTTATTGGCCAAATCAGTTTCGGTTTCGGCTTTATCAACCGCAGTATATGCTGCACAGTTAATAATATAATCGATCGGATGCGAATCGAAATATTGTTCCACCATTGCTCTGTCGGTAATGTCTAAATCGGCCACATCGAGAAAATCGAAAGACAATTGGGGATACATGGACGATAATTCTTTAATCTCGCTGCCCAATTGTCCGTTCGAACCTGTTACTAATATTTTGCTTGTCATTATTTATATCTGGTTTAAACAGTTAAGGTCTTCGACCTATTTATTAGTTTTGTAAGGTGCATTAAAAAAAACCTTAGCTTAACGAAATCGGACACTATATTATGCTAAGTACTTATTGAAATATCAAAAACAGGTCGAAGACTTAAAAATCGAATTCCGCATCTTCTATGTTAGGATTGGCTATATCTTTAGGCGACAACAAGATTTTATCTTTAGGGATGCCCCAATCAATATTTAAACTTGGGTCGAAAGGATTGATAGAACGTTCCGATGCTTTATGATACACATTGTCGCATTTATAAACAAAAATGGTTTGGTCTTCGAGCACCGAATAGCCATGAGCAAATCCTCTAGGAACTAGAAATTGCCTTTTATTTTCGGCCGAAATTTCCATCGAAATCCATTGCTTGAATGTTGGCGAATTTCGTCTTAAATCCACAGCCACATCGAGCACTCGACCTTGAACTACTCTGACTAATTTAGCTTGTGTATAAGGTGCTAATTGATAATGCAAGCCTCTAAGTACCCCATAATTCGAAAAAGCTTCGTTATCTTGAAGAAAATCGGCAGTTATCCCGTTTTCGTAATAACGATTTAAATTGTAAGTCTCGAAAAAATAGCCCCTTTCATCTTTAAAAATGTCTGGTTCAATAATGAGCAAATCGGCTATCGAGGTTTTAATAATCTTCATAATTTGCAGTTAAAAAGTTGTATAGTAGTTTTAAGAAATTGATATTTTTCTAATCATCTGATTTCTTTAATTTTTTCATCAGCAATAGCCATCAAATACTCACCATATTGGTTTTTCATCATGGGTTCTGCCAATTTGCGTAGCTGAGCATTATCGATAAAGCCTCTTCTGTATGCAATTTCCTCGATGCAAGACACTTTAAGTCCTTGACGACGTTCGACCGTGGCCACATAGTTCGAAGCATCTAATAAGCTTTCGTGAGTACCTGTATCGAGCCAAGCGAAACCTCTACCCAACAATTTGACACTCAATCTATTTTCTTCGAGATACAACTTATTTAAATCGGTAATTTCGAATTCGCCTCTAGGTGAAGGCTTCAAAGTTTTGGCTTTTTGAATCACATCGTTTGAATAGTAGTACAAACCTGTTACTGCATAATTCGATTTGGGTTGTTTGGGTTTCTCTTCGAGACTTAGAACCTTGCCATCGGCGTCAAATTCAGCCACACCATAACGTTCGGGGTCGCGCACATAATAACCAAACACAATGGCACCATCGGTCAACTTTGCGGCATCTAATGCCAATTGGCCAAACGAGTGACCATAAAAGATATTGTCGCCCAATACCATACACACATTGTCTTTTCCAATAAACTTTTCACCGATAACAAACGCTTGTGCCAGTCCATCGGGCGAAGGTTGAATTGCATATTCTAACTTTAGGCCAAGTTGTGAACCATCGCCTAACAAATCTTCGTAAAGATGAATATCTTTGGGTGTCGAAATAATCAATATTTCGCGAATCCCCGACAACATCAAGACCGACAAAGGGTAATAAATCATCGGTTTGTCGTAAACCGGAATAATTTGCTTCGATATACTTTTCGTAATCGGAAAAAGACGTGTGCCTGAGCCACCAGCTAATACAATTCCTTTCATGTTTTGTAAAGTTATGGTTTTGAATATTTTATAGCTATTTTAAAATGTTTGTTGATTTACTTATATTGGTTTGACAAACAATCTAATCATCAAAACCCAATATTTAGCAATCAAAATCTTAATCAATTAGAACAAAAACACTGCAAATTTAAGTATTAATACGGGTTTATTAGAAGTTATTTGTTTAGTTTTTTTAAGCTCGTGCGAATGAAATTAATAAAAACAAAACAATTGGCTTGTACGCTCAATACGAAGAAAGGTTTTAAGGTCTTCGACCTATTTATTGTTTTTTGTAACTAGCCATAGATCAACATTCTAGCTTAATAAAAAACGACATTAAATTATACATACACATAGATGAATCAGCCATGCGATGATAGAATTAAAAAAAATAAACTAAGAAATGCTTGGATTGATTGAGCTTAACGATTTCAAAAAACCATTCTTATTCTTTGGAGAAACCAATGTGCTGCTGTATTTACCGTACTTTATTTCAAGTCTATCGATGGACAAAGCAGCCGAACTCAGTAGCGAACGTGATGGTTTAATCGATTGAATTTCAGAAATATCAATGCGTTCTTTAAAGAATAAAATATTAATTATCAAATAATTATCCTTAATTTTATAATAAGTTGAACGAATGATCCAAAGCCAAAGTACTAGCATAGAAAAACTTAAAATAATTGACGCAATTGGGTCTTGATCAAATGTTAATGCAGGAATTACTATGGTGGTCAAAAACACAACAACCCAGTACCACCAATCAATTTTTGAACGAAATAAGGTCTTCGACCTTTTTATTGTTTGTATAACTGGCATTTTAAAAGGCGTTTAGGTAAATAAAACACATCATTACATTATCCAAAGTACTTATTTTCACAGTAAGTTTATTTCTTTGAATAGTTGACTGCATATTTTACATCACCTTTCTCGTTGTACCATTTCCAAACGCCAACTCTTTTGTTTTGAGCATAGGTGCCAGATAGTTTAATTTTCCCGTTTTTGTGCCAACATACATATTGTCCATTCTTAATTCCTTTGGCGTAAAGCTCTTCGTATTTCTTCTGATCGTTTTCGGGATAATAGCCAATCAGTTTGCCAGAGTATGTCCCTGTATCTTGTACATGAAGCACCATCGCATTTTCGTTTTCCAATCTTGGGCTTAGGTTGGAACAGCTTAACAATGTAAATGAAAGAATAATTATTAAAAGTTTCATTAGTTGGTGTGTTTTGGTTTTTTGTACTGCAATTTACAAGTAAAAACGACATCTTACAAGAATTTATTGTACTAAATTATAAACCATGTCATGTTGATAGTCAATAAACGAATTAACAAATCACAAACACCTGCATATCAATATGTTGAAATTCGAAAGAATTCAAGTATTTTAAAACTGACCGATTATACCAAAATGTATCTTGGCCGATTTTAATTCAAAATTCTGCTCTTGAGTTCTCCCTACCGCATACGATAAGGTGAAGATTCCTGCTTTAGTTTTAAAAAACATTCCTAATCCAAGCCCTAAGGGATAATTATAATAATATGGCTGTCCTTTTAACTCGAACCAAGCGGCATCGACAAAAGCAAAAAGAGCTGAATTTTTCTCAAAAATATAACGATACTCCAAGCTAAGTATAGCATACGAAGTGGTATACAATGAAGATTCGTTAAACCCCCGTACCGTTTTTAGCCCACCTATTCTCGATAATTCGCTCACTGAAAACAAAGGGGCTTCGGAAAAAGAGGACAAGTGTTTGGTCAACAAAGTGCTTCTTGGCGATAAATACCAATAATATTGCAGATTGTAATCGAATTGAAATTGCTGTACCGTACTTATCGGTTCCTTTAAAACTTTTTTATTTCCAATAAAAGCATTGGTTTGTATGCTGTATCCACGATGGGGATTAAATGGATAATCGAGTTTTTGATAGTTAAAACTTAAGCCGTATTGTTTCGATACATAAGACCATGAATTGGGTGCAAGCAAAGAGTCTGCTTGCAACATATCTGAACTTGAATAACGATAAGTAAGCCCAATATAATTTCGAGACCCAAAATAATACTGCAAACCAAATTCAGTTAATAAATTAATATAAGTCGAATCTTGTTTTAGCAATTTAAATCCAGTTGAAGTCCCAATATTGGTGTTAAAAAGATACGGAATTTTAAAATTGAGAAGTAAATCTTGCGAAGCAGCTTGTAGTTTATGCCATTGCAAATCGATTTGCTCTCCTTGTTTGGCAATATTTTGAAGTTGAATATTTAATTCACCAGTCAACAATAGTTTGCCTGTGGTTTTGTCGTTGGGTACGATTCCCAATATTCCATCGAATCGGTTGTTTGAAACCTTTTTAATGGGTAGTTCTATTTGAACGGTGTCGACAAGCAAGTTAACCGATGGATTCGCAATTGGCATTCCAAAACCTAAACCATTTAATTTCTGGTTCAAATCGATAAGCTTTTGATGGGAATAGTCTTGTCCTTTTTTGATGCCCGTATAACCTGCTAAAAATGATTTAGACACTTGTAAATCGCCTTTAATCGCCAGTTTATCAAAGACATAGTGCGGCCCTTTTTCGATATTCAAAAATGCCGTAATCGAATCTGGATAAAAAGCAAAATGGTCTAATTTGACCTTAGCTTGTGGATAGCCATTATTTTGGAGCGTTTCGATAATTTTCTGGTTTCTATTCCACAATTGGGTCAATGGTATGGCACTGCTCTCCATCGAAACGCCATTCAATTCGCTTATAAACTGACGGTCAGTTTCTTTGATTCGAACCAAACAATTGGGATAGGCTCTACCCAAATGCACAAATGCTTTCCAATTTACTTCCGATGGCGAAAATTGAACGGAATCGACTGAAAAATCTAAATATGCCAAAGCATATGCTTTTTTTTGAATTTCGTTCGAATACATCACAAAAGCCAAGCTATCTTTGAAATTAGATGCCAAAGGTTTTTTAAAAATTGAGCCCAATGGTAAAGAATCTGTGATCACCCAATCAACTATTATTAGTGGCTTAGTTGTTTGCGAAAACGATTCAAACGAGCTAAAGCCCAAGCCGATGAGGCTTAGCAAAATTGTTTTGGAAGTTTTGAAAAAGAAAGTTTTCAACGAATAATGTACATTTTTCCGATTCCTTTTTTGAAATATGTAGAGGCTTCGGACGTTTGTAATTCGACACTACCCCCTGCCGATTTTGCCCATACGCGATAAAAATAAACCCCATTGGCGAGTAAATCGCCAAAGTTGTCTCGGCCATCCCAAGCATAATCGGTTATATTTCGACCAATTCGTAAGTGGGCTTCTTGTGTTAGATCTATTTCTTTTACTACTTTACCAGTAATGGTCATAATTTGAATCACGAGCTCGTCGGGGACCTCTTGGCCTGTCAGGGTAAAGACAAATCGTGTCGAAGTCGAAAATGGATTGGGGTAATTCAATACCTCGCTAATAGTTTGTTTGTTTTGTACTCTAAAGTTAATTTTATAATCGAATCGCCCCGACTCGTTGTTCGAAGCGTCGGTTGCTCCCACTCTTAAAGTATATAAACCATCTGGCAAGGTAGATGGTGTAAACCACATTTCGGCCACATTGTCGGGCAAAGTAGAAGGTGTCCAAAACAACTGCTGAACCGACAAACTGTCGAACATTTCGACGGCTTGTTCCTCGTCTTGAGCTTCCGATTTAAGATAGATTCGAATTAAATTGGGGTCATCTAAGGCTAAATATTGATTTTCGTCTTTTAACTTAATTACAATTTCGGGCTTAGGCGAAACCATATCGCCATCCATAATGTGCACCCCATCGAATGTCACATTAAGAAGCGGATTGGTTTGATCGCTGGCCACATAAAAATATTTAACTGCAATGTTGTTGAAATGGTGTTGTTCCAATTGATCGAATTGCCCTGTTACGGAATCAATTCCGTTAAACTCGACCCAAACGCTATGTAATCCTACCATTTGTAGTGTATTAAACCGAGCCGTGTCGCTTAACAAATCGCCTGCCGGATGAGGACGCAAATGATGAGATTTAATATTTTGAACCGAGTTGTCGGGCATGCGTACAAAAAATTGTGCATACAAACTATCCATAGGATATGGACTGATATTTTGGGTTCCAATTCCGAAAATCATATCTTCGCCTTGTTGTACGGTATCGGCACTAAACCAATAACTTAAATTGGGCGAAATGGCAGTTTCGGGTACCGGATTATAAATTAAAGTCCAATCGTTAATTTGACAGGGTACTTTAGTCAAAGAATCTTTGGTATATAAAAGTAATTTAACATAGGGATATTGTTGAGCATCGACATATTGCCCCAAATGATACACATTTAAAGAATCTTTTGTAATGTCGTTTTTTAGCGTAGTAAAGCTTGTTCCATCGCTCGATCCTTGTATCTGAATTTGAGTACGAGATTGGTCAAAGTTTGAATCGTATTTCCAATGAAACGAGCCCCATTGGGACGCAGGGCCCACCAAAGTCGAGCCGATGTAACCATAGTCGAAATTGGTTTTAAGACTCACTTCCAAACTGATTTCGTCGGTTGGCAAAGTTCCAAAACGCTCTTGAGCCGTGCTTTGTTTACCTTTTTGAACATACAAAATATAAGGGATATTATCGTCGAGCATACGCAGTTGCGACGAAGGATACAATTGTTCGAATGCTAATTTGGTCACTTCGGGTAATTGGGCAAAATTGCCATTCCAAATAGAATATATTAATACATGTTGTCCATCGGGAATGGAATTAATAAAAGCGGCCATATCTTCCATCGAAGTGG
Organism: Acetofilamentum sp.; assembly: GCA_020720565.1. Lineage (GTDB taxonomy): Bacteria > Bacteroidota > Bacteroidia > Bacteroidales > JAFGXI01 > JAFGXI01. Next base: position 3,547 of record DYOK01000049.1, on the reverse strand, counting down.
TATCTGTCGATGTATATTGAAAATAATGGTCGGGGCGACTTCTTGAATAGCATTTGGGAAAATCTCTTTGTCCAAAATCGTTTTTATCGGAAAACCATGTGCTTAAATTCAGCGAATCGATAACCACAACGGTAAAAGCAGACGCTGGCCCACATAAGCCATAATCGCCATCGCCATCAATCCAATATCCCAATTCTGGCAAACGAGCAATTGGACATGACCCAATATTTCGGCAAAGCAATGTTTTTGGCGTTGTAATAAAATCGAGTTGACGAATATTTTTGTTGTAATCGATAAATTGGAAATTATCTTTCTCGTATTGGAAATGATGGGCTTGCGACCAACCTGTTTGCCCAGAAATATAACGAAACGAACTCGTTCTCCATTGGCTTCCGCCTTGCTTTTTTACGCGCCAGAAATAAACTGTACTATCGCTAAGAATTGATGGCACTTTCCATGCATTTACACCTGAAATACCTTCTTGGGTATGCTCAATCAATAGTGGACTATTAAACCCATCGGTTGTATCGAACTGAAAGGTTACGTTAAATTGATTTAAAAACGGATCGCCTGTCGAAGCGATTAAACGGACTGTGTCGTTTGGAATTACGGCATATTCGTATGGATAAACTGGCAAAATGTCGCCCGAAATAATGACAAAACTAAGCGAAGCCGTATTATTGGTTTCTGACCATTCCGAAATGGAATTTAATGCGTCGAGGCGAACAATAATCTGATTTAAGCCGGCACCATCAATGGGATTGGTCGGCATTTTAAACTCGAACTGGGTTTCGTAAAGCGCACCTTGATGAACAAATTGATAGGTAAAAGATTGGTTGTTGGGTAGAATCCGTTCGACAGTAACCAAAAAACTGTCAGAAAAAGCTAAGCCCTCATTATTGTATCGAATCTGGACAGCAAAAGAATCGATGTCGGTAGTCACTTGTTGTGGTTGCAGAGCTATTCCAGAAGCCGAAATCTGTAAATCGGGTTGCGAGAAACTATACAATTTTAGGGCTGGGTCGCCATGCAAGGTATGGTCGTACAAAGTTTTTCGAACCAACACTTGTGAACTTTGGTTTAATGTAAATTTATCGCTTGCATCATCGTTAATCTGACCAATTGTTTGGCCGTATGTTCGATACGATAGGCTTTTGTAGAACTCCTTCGAAAAAAGATGTAAATAGGTCGAATACCCTAAATCGGACGAAGCCAAAAATGCTACGGAACCTTTGTGGGGCGTTAAGACCCACTTTTCGCTAATGCTCCAATAATCGCTGTTTTGATGTATGTCGCCTGACAAGCAAGAATTGGCCAAAATTATAGGATACTTCCCTTCGTTGTTATAATTCTCTGGTTCATCGATATTTTGGTCGAACCCACTCGACGACCCATGTCCAAAAAAATTAAGCAGTGCAGTTCCTTGGTTTATCAAACCTTCAACGGAATCGGAAACCGAAATTTGTATGGGGTCGGAACTGTTTTTTAGAAACGTACTGACATGCCCACCCATTAAAGTATCTTCATATAATGACTCGTACTCTAACAAATAATTTTTAAACGTTTGCTGTTCGTAGGTATTTCCTCCTCCGCCAAAGTGAAGGGCATTTTTTTGCCAAATGGCTGGTGATACCGACTCATACGCTTGTACTTTGTCGAGATAATTTAATAAATCTTGATGGGTACGTGCTGCAACTCGACCAATGGCAATTGGTGAATTTAGTTTATCCGACGAAAGCACCGCACCCATTAAATTGTCGCTTGGTGGGTTGCCCATAGTAGGAATCAAACATTGCTCGTAGGCATTGGTATCGTTACGTATTTGAGCTGTACTAATCGATTTGCCCGCCAGCAAAAGATATTTGGGCATTTCGTATTTTTGCTCCAGATATTGTATAAAACGGCTTATGGCCAACGGGTTTTTGGGAACACCGTAACCAAATTGATGGTATAAGTCGTTAATTTCTGCCTTAATTACATGGTATCCTTTCGAATTTCGATACGTTTCGTATTGAGCAACTGCACCCGATAAATTAGAATGATAAACGATAACATAGTCTGGATGAGTAGAAAGTAAGCCATAATTGGTAAACATTACCCGTTCTACCTTGCTTACTGTTCGAATACCTTCTGCTGTACTTATAATCATTTCAGATGGACTAGCTGCGGGCTCTATGGTTACAAAAGTTTGAGCTCCACTCACAACACCCAAAGTGCGTTTATTATTCGTGGCGTCGTATAACACGGGTGCAGTCCCCGTGAAATTTTGAAACGTTATGAATTTTTTGGTGCTTGAAATTTCTTTTTTAAAATGCAAATAATTAAGACCCGATAAATCTAAACTTCGATAATAAGCCAATTTGACGTACGCAATGGTATTCCGATCAACTTGTCCATTCAAATTGTAAAGTGCCGAAAACTTTAAATCGAGCGATGAACTTGGTAAATTTGACGAACTAATTAAAAACGAATCTCTTATGCCCGAATAACCCACATAATTAGCCTGATAATACGTCACATTGTTAGAAGAAAGCTCGAAGTTATGCTGTAAATAAGAATAAATATCGGAGTTAGGTGCACCACAAACCGAAAAATGGACTTCGACTTGGCTATCGGACATTTTTTTTGAAACATTAAAGCTCTTAATTATAGGCTGATCGTACAAAAAAGTAGAGGCATCGAACCATCCTTTGCCCGACGAATAGGGCGACACCCTTTGTCCCCAGTAAAAAGCACTTTTATATTCGACTAAATCGTTAACGAGAACCGAATTTTGTTGAGGGTAGGCAGCGTAATCATCCGACAAATAAGTTGATACTCTTTTTTTGACGGTTGGCGAATTTTCCCATGTCACATAATAGTAAATGGTATCACTAATTTGACTCGAATACGGATTGTTTTGTTCCGATAAATTCACATACATGGCACTGTCGGTAGAACCATCATTTTTACGACAGTACAATTCGATATAATCACCAGAATCGAAGCTTAAATCGTTTTCGCCATGGACGTATATGGCCTGCTCTACGCCTTTCGAAAACACTTGCAAATTTTTGGGATTGACATTTACAAAACCGGCATGTGCCGCTGTTAAGGTAGACTTAGGGATACGATACAAACCATCTTCGGTTACTTTGAATGTAACATAAACCTGATTGTAATGAATCCATTCGTTAACAAACTGAGCGTTAGAAATTCCAAAATTTAAGACAATCAAGACCCACGTCAAGCTCAATATCCGAAATCTTGGACCCCAATTTAGCAGGTTTGTGAATTTAATTTTCTTTTTGGAGTTCATTTGTAAGACTTGAAAGAGATTCTATCTATATATTAACACACCACTAAAACATAATCAATAACTGCAATCAAACAATAGTTATTAACGCCATGCAACACTTCTAATCATTAAATTCAAAGTTATAAAATTTTGATTAACAAACTCTGGTTTTGACTCAAATTTAAGGTCTTCGACCTCTTTGATATTTTTACAACTAACATTGAAATAATCCCTTATCCTAATAAAATCCGACAATTCGTTTCAAATCGA
>DYOK01000295.1 GCA_020720565.1 Acetofilamentum sp. | reverse complement strand
AAAGACGGCGTAGAATGGAAATTTGTATAAAAAAACGACCCAAGCATTTGCCTGGGTCGTGAAGGATATATTGAGATTATTATATAAGCTAGAATCTCTTATTTGACTTCTTCAAAATCTACATCTTGTACTTCGTCGTTCGATTTTTTGCTTTGTCCCGCATCATTCGAAGCTGAGGCACCTTGGTTTTGATCTTGTTGTTTGTACATTTCTTCCGACGCTTTGTGGAATATCTCATTGAGTTCGGCCATTGCAACATCAATTTGAGCAATATCCTGTGCTTTATGAGCCTCTTTCAATTTAGTAAGAGCTTGTTCAATGGGCTCTTTTTTATCGGCTGGTAATTTATCGCCAAACTCTTTAAGTTGTTTTTCAGTTTGGAAAATTAGACTATCCGCTTGATTGATTTTATCCACTTTCTCGCGCTCTTTTTTATCGGTATCGGCATTGGCTTCGGCCTCGGCTTTCATTTTTTGAATTTCAGCATCCGACAAACCTGACGAGGCTTCGATTCTGATTTTTTGCTCTTTACCAGTGCCTTTATCTTTTGCAGATACGTGTAAAATTCCGTTGGCATCGATATCGAAGGTTACTTCGATTTGTGGTACACCGCGTTGTGCTGAAGCAATACCGTCGAGGTGGAATCGGCCAATCGATTTATTTTGGCTGGCCATTGGACGTTCGCCTTGTAAAATATGAATCTCTACCGAAGGTTGATTATCAACTGCTGTGGTAAATGTTTCAGACTTTTTAGTTGGAATGGTGGTGTTCGATTCGATTAATCGGGTCATCACTTGTCCCATTGTTTCGATTCCCAACGAAAGTGGGGTTACGTCGAGTAACAGTACATCGGTTACTTCGCCTGTTAATACGCCACCTTGAATGGCAGCACCCACAGCAACCACTTCGTCTGGATTTACCCCTTTCGATGGTTCTTTTCCAAAAATGGCTTTTACTTTATCTTGAACGGCAGGAATTCTTGTTGAACCGCCTACAAGAATCACTTCGTCAATTTCTGAGGTTGAGAATCCAGAGTTTTTCAAAGCACGTTTGCAAGGCTCGACAATAGCATTTAATAATTTGTCAGATAGTTGTTCGAATTTGGCACGAGAAAGTGTTCTTACCAAGTGCTTTGGAATACCATCGACAGGCATAATGTATGGCAAGTTGATTTCGGTGCTGGTAGAGCTCGATAATTCAATTTTAGCTTTTTCGGCGGCTTCCTTTAAGCGTTGTAAGGCCATTGGATCGCGACGTAAATCAACATTTTCGTCTTTTTTAAACTCTTCGGCCAACCATTCGATAATCACTTGGTCAAAGTCGTCACCACCAAGATGGGTATCACCATCGGTAGATTTTACTTCGAAAACGCCATCGCCCAATTCTAAGATAGAAATATCGAAAGTACCTCCACCTAAGTCGAATACTGCAATTTTCTGATCTTTATTCTTTTTGTCGAGTCCATAGGCTAATGCAGCCGCTGTAGGCTCGTTGATAATACGTTTAACAATTAAGCCTGCAATTTCGCCAGCCTCTTTGGTGGCTTGACGTTGCGAGTCGCTGAAGTATGCAGGCACTGTGATTACAGCCTCTTTGACGTCTTGTCCAAGATAATCTTCGGCAGTTTTCTTCATTTTTTGAAGCACCATAGCCGAAATTTCTTGTGGTGTAAACAATTTACCATCAATTTCGACACGTGGTGTATTGTTATCACCTTTAACTACAGTGTATGGCATGCGTTGTACTTCGGCTGTAACTTTATCGAAAGTTTCTCCCATGAATCTTTTAATCGACGAGATGGTTTTCTTTGGGTTAGTGATGGCTTGTCGTTTGGCAGGGTCACCCACTTTACGCTCTCCGCCATCGATAAATGCAACAATAGAAGGAGTGGTTCGCTTGCCTTCACTGTTTGGAATAACTACAGGCTCATTGCCTTCCATTACCGATACACAAGAGTTTGTAGTTCCTAAATCGATTCCAATTATTTTTCCCATGATATTATAAATTTTTCTTATTTTATATTTGTTGAACGATGGTGTTTTTTCAATGACTGTGCCACTGATAATTGTGTTTGAATATCAAGTCTTACAAAAAAATAATTAAACCGCTAACAAACAAGATGTTATGAAATTTTGTTGCGGTTCGAATTTTTTATTGACTACATCCTTAAAGGAAAACTTGACAGATTTACGATTTAAAATCCTGACAAATAGGCTGATTTTATCTCAAAACAACAACAAAATGTCATTTAAAAAGAAAAATTGAGGAATGGAAATGATGCTTTGAGGTGCAGAGGGGATTGTTGAAAAGTTGCAGGTTGCGAGTTCGGAATTCATAATTTTGAATTTCAAATTCTTAATTGCCCTAAACGCCCAAACTCG
>DYOK01000048.1:10281-14198 GCA_020720565.1 Acetofilamentum sp. | reverse complement strand
TTTCTATCATTTTAACGGGCTATTGCTGAAATTCTTATACAAAAAAAGGAGAGGCTTTCGCCTCTCCCGGAGTTTAGATTCAGCCCGTCAAACAATTGGCTGCTACGAAATAATGGTTAGTTATCCCATGACCATTTCAACCCAATCATTATACCGTTAAATCTAAAGACTTGTTAATAGATGTTACAATATCTTAATATACGAAAAAACGTATGTCATAAACTATTTATATGTATTTGAAATACAGGTTGTTGCATTTGCTTAACAGCAAAAAACATAACAAACATATTCACAGCTTGCATTTGCAAGGATTGTTCTTGTTAGCGTTATTGCACGCCAAAGGTGATGCAATCCCGAAAAACAAACAAATTCAAAAAAAACAATGTAATTTCACAAATTTGACATGACCACAAGCATGGTCAAAGAAAATTGATATTTTATTCCATAAGCTATTGTAAAGCATTTTTTTGAGAGGCATTTCCATTTTAACTTTTATTAATTTAGCATCATATATTAATACATACCACCAATATTATGAGCGAATTTAAATACGAAGACATTTTTCAGAGTTCGAAAGATGACACACAATACCGTTTAATCAGCAAAGACTACGTAAAAGTGGTCGAGTTCGATGGGCGTAAAATTCTAAAAGTCGATCCCAAAGGGATTGAATTATTGTCGGAAACAGCGATGACCGATGTGTCGTTTTTGCTCCGCCCTGCGCATCTCGAGAAACTTTCGGCCATTCTCGACGACCCAGAGGCTACCGACAATGATAAATTTGTAGCTTATACCTTATTGCGTAACGCCGAGACTTCTGCCGAAGGCCAATTGCCCTCGTGTCAAGACACTGGAACGGCTATCATTATGGCCAAAAAAGGGGAAGATGTGTACACTGGTGTGAACGATGCCGAATTTATTTCGAAAGGGGTTTACAACACCTACCAGAACAATAACCTACGTTATTCGCAGATTGCTCCATTAACAATGCTCGATGAGAAAAACACAGGTACCAATTTGCCCGCTCAAATTGACGTTTATTCGAAACCCGGCAACCATTACGATTTCCTTTTTATTGCCAAGGGTGGTGGTTCTGCCAACAAAACATATTTGTACCAACAAACCAAACAATTGTTAACCGAAGACAATCTGACCACGTTTATTAAAGCTAAATTAAAAGATTTAGGAACAGCGGCTTGTCCTCCATACCATTTGGCATTGGTAATTGGCGGTACTTCGGCAGAGCTCAATCTTAAAACTGTTAAATTAGCCTCTGCTGGATATTTAGACCATTTACCCACAACTGGCAATATGCATGGTAGAGCCTTCCGAGATATAGAATGGGAAGAGCGCGTTAAAGTGATGACTGAAGAGTTGGGCGTCGGTGCACAATTTGGCGGCAAATATTTTGCCCACGATGTACGCGTAATTCGTTTGCCTCGTCATGCAGCTTCGAATCCTGTTGGGTTAGGTGTAAGTTGTAGTGCCGACCGCAATATTAAAGCAAAAATAACCGAAGAAGGTTTATTTGTCGAAGCATTAGAAAAAAATCCCAGCCGATTTGTTCCCAAGAAAGCACCACATTTACAGCCCGCTGTAGAGATCAATCTCGACCAACCTATGGCCGATATCTTAAAAGAATTGAGTCAATATCCTGTAAAAACCCGATTAAGTTTAAATGGAACACTAATTGTGGCACGCGACATGGCTCATGCCAAAATTCAAGAAATGCTCGATCAAGGCTTACCCATGCCCGAGTATTTTAAAAACCATCCCATTTATTACGCGGGGCCAGCCAAAACCCCAGTAGGGATGCCATCGGGGAGCTTTGGACCAACCACCTCGGGACGAATGGATCCTTATGTAGGGCCATTTCAATCGCAAGGCGGCAGCATGATTATGGTGGCTAAAGGAAACCGTAGCTCTCAGGTTAAAGAATCGTGTCAAAAACATGGCGGATTCTACCTCGGATCGATAGGTGGGCCCGCAGCAATCTTGGCTAAGGAAAATATTTTATCCATCGAAATTGTGGCATTCGAAGAATTGGGCATGGAAGCCATCCGGAAAATTACCGTTAAAAATTTCCCCGCGTTTATCATCACCGACAACAAAGGAAACGACTTTTTCGAACAATTATAAGACCCTAAAAAGTCACAAAAAAAAGGCTGCCTTTATTTAAGAGCAGCCTTTTTTATATTAAGCATTATCTAATAGCTTCAGAAGTTAGGAATTAAATTACTTTACGCCTTTCGATTTTAAAAAATCTATGGCATGAGCATTAACCACCAGGTATTTTTGAGTCCAATCGTGCATAAAATGAGCAATTTCGGAACACGATAAGCTTTGATTTTCTTCAATCAATTTCTGGTAATTAACTACAGATTCAATGTACGATCGGTGAATTTGTTTGATATCGTTCATTTTCTCGTATCGATATTTTGACAAGGTGATTTGCTCCTGCATAAAAAAATGGTCGTGAATGTATATCAAGCCATAGAACAATGTGGTTAATCGCTCGCCATATTCAGATTGGCGAATACAAGTTTCGAGACTTTCGATGGTGCTCTGAATTTTTTGATATTGCTTATCAATTTCGACAATAGCAGTTTTGGGGAAATCGATATCAAGTGATAAATTTTGCATATATGGTTATCGTTGAGTGACGGCTCAAGATACATGCGTTTCAATTATCAATCTATGATGAATATCAGCTAGATTAAAAAATTTTATCCGTTTTTTCGATAGCCTCTAAATAACCATAATCGATTTGCAAATTGGGTTGATTCGAAGCCCAAACCGCCAATTGGTCGCAACGTTCGTTTTCGGGGATTCCTGCATGACCTTTTACCCATACCATTTTTACTTTATGTTGCGGATAAATGGCTAAAAAGCGACGCCATAAATCTTCATTTTTCTTGCCCTTAAATCCTTTTTTTTGCCATTCGAACACCCATTTCTTTTCGATAGAATCGACCACATAGGACGAGTCGCTGTAGACTGTAACTTCGGAATTGGGAATTTTTAAAGTTTCTAAACCCACAATTACAGCCAACAATTCCATCCTGTTGTTGGTGGTATGTTTAAAACCACCTGCTAATTCTTTACGATGTACACCCGCTTTTAATACCACGCCAAACCCGCCTGGTCCAGGGTTGCCACGAGCGGCACCATCAGTGTAAATTACAATTTTATCCATGCAACTGAATTCCTGTGTTAGTTACAAATAATTTAATGGCAATGGATAACAATATAATACCAAATACTTTGCGTAATATCATAATTCCAGTTTGACCAATAATTTTCTCAACAAACTGCGTGTTTTTTAAAACTAAAAATACGACCAACATATTCAGCAAAAGAGCAAACGCAATATTTAAATTAGAGTATTCTGCTTTGAGCGAAAGTAAGGAAGTGATGCTACCTGCTCCGGCAATAAGAGGGAAAGCCAATGGAACGATAGAGTATCCATTATTGGCGTTGTCGGGCTTGAATAGTTCCACTCCCAATACCATTTCGAGTGCCAAAAAAAGCAAAATAAAGGAACCCGCAATAGCAAACGAGGCGATGTCGACACCAAAAATATTCAAAATACCTTCTCCTCCATACAAAAAAGCAAACAAGGTTATGGTCGCCACAAGCGTCGCTTTGTTAGCCTCAATTTTACCATGTTTTTTTCTTAAATCGATAATAATTGGAATAGAACCCGTGATATCGATAACGGCAAAAAGCACCATAAAAGCCGAGAAAATATCGGTTAAGCAAAAACTACTAAACATTGTACAAAAGTTAAAAGTTTAAATATAATGGTTCATAGTACCAAAATTGCAAGATTCAGAACCCAAAACATTTGCAAAGCTACAAATAAGTAATGGGATTGATGAATTATGAATTATGAATTATGAATTTTGAATTATGAA
>DYOK01000048.1:0-10181 GCA_020720565.1 Acetofilamentum sp. | reverse complement strand
TTAAGAATTAAAAATTGATAATCAACTTCTCAACGAATAAACGAATCAACAATTCAAAAATCAACAATCATCACTCGACCATCGCCATATGCAAAAGTCAAAATTGAGGGGCGTAGCCCCATAATCATGGTAGAAAATAAATGAGAACGTCGTTTTTTAGGGGCGTAGCCCTGATATATAAAAGAGTGCCAAACCGATATAAAATGGGTGATTGTGTATAAAAAGTTAATCATTTGAATTATAAAACATCTATACAAATGTCAGGGCGACGCCCCTAAGTTAGTTTAGTATTGTGGCCTATTACGAAGGTGTCAGGGCTACGCCCCTTAAAACCTGAAATTATCAATAAGGATGTGGGTACTATATGAATAAATTTTAACCCAGATTATGTACCTGCCAGTCGCCTGCCTGCCGGTAGGCAGGGCAGACAGGTGCGTAATCAGGGTTTAATGCAGAAAAAGGCAAATAGCATTGCAAAGCAATCACGAACACCTATAAAATTATCAACTGTGAGCAATCGTTTAATAACGGTCATTTGAAGGTGTTTTTGGTATAATAGACTATCTGATTTTAGATTAATAAATTATACAATCCCCTTGTGCGAATAATAAAACCCAAAACTTTCCGTTTAATGTGTCTGATTTAGGAATTTTGACTATTTTAGAACCTTAAAAAATTAAAGCCATCAACATCTGTAAACATCTATGTACGAATATATTAGCGGAACTTTAAACGGTCTTACCCCAGCGCAGGCAGTGATCGATTGTCAAGGCATTGGCTATTTGGTCAAGATTTCCTTGCACACTTATAGCCAATTAGAGGGTCAAAAACAAGTCAAATTACTGTTACATCATGTGGTTCGCGAAGATGCTCAGCTATTTTATGGGTTTTACGAAGAGAGCGAACGGCAATTGTTTCGTTTGTTGATAAGTGTCAATGGAGTAGGCTCAAATACGGCACAAATGATGCTGTCTTCGTTGAGTCCAAACGAAATTGAAGAAGCTATTTTAGGCGGTGCGGTTGGTGTACTACAAGGTGTAAAGGGCATCGGACTAAAAACTGCTCAAAGGGTTATTGTCGATTTGAAAGACAAAGTAGGTAAAACCAAAGACGATTCGTTTAAATTGATGTTCGAACAAGATCAACAAGTGTATCAAGAATCGGAATCGGCATTAATTAGCTTAGGCTTCAATAAAAAACAAGTCGAAAAAGTGCTAAAAGCCATTATTAAAATCAATCCAGAAATCACGGTAGAAGACATGATTAAGGCGGCTTTACGGCAACTTTAGACCCATAGAAGAGCCATGTCAACTCTTAATAAAAAATATATTTCTCTCAATTGAAAACCAATTTTAGATATCTACTTCTTACGCTTGTCAGTTTGCTCTTTAGTTCGGTGCTATGGAGTCAGACCGATACCACACAGCTTAAATTCCCTTTTAAAGACGACAACAAGACCAATCCCCTTGGCGGAAAAACATCGCCACTATACGGACGTCAACCGTCGAACATTGAAGAAAAAGTAGAATACGACACCGAAACGAATTCGTACAGGGTGAGCAAAAAAATTGGCGATATGGACTACAGTTACCCCGAAACCATGTCGGCAAAAGAATACCAAGATTACCAATTTAACCAAGCATTACAGAGTTATTGGCACAACCGACGAAAAGGTGATTCCTACGAAAAAGGTAGCTTTTTAAACAGAAAATGGGAGATTGGAGGCGATGCCTTCGAAACCATTTTTGGTGCCAACACGGTCGAAATTCATCCGCAAGGTTCGGCCGAATTAATTTTTGGACTCAAAATAAACTACGTCGAGAACCCCACCTTACCCGAAAAATTACGCCGTACCACCACCTTCGATTTTCAAGAAAAGATTCAAATGTCGGTAACTGGAAAAATTGGAGACCGCTTAAGTCTGGGGATTAATTACGACACCGAAGCCACTTTCGACTTCGAAAATAAAATGAAATTGGCATACGAAGGTAAAGAAGACGATATTATCCAAAAAATTGAAGCTGGCGATGTTACTTTGCCTTTGTCAGGCTCTTTAATTACTGGTAGCCAATCCTTATTTGGTTTTAAAACCGAACTCAAATTCGGGAAATTGACCATGACCAGTATTTTTTCGCAACAAAAAGGAAAACGCTCCGAAATTGATGTCCAAGGCGGAGCTCAAGTCGAAGAATTCGAGGTTTATGCTGCCGAATACGAAGAAAATAAACACTTCTTTTTAGCCCAATATTTTTACGATCACTACGACGAATATTTGGCACGTACCAACGTGATTCGTTCTCCCATTCAGATTACCAAAATCGAAGTGTGGGTGACCAATAAAACAGGTAATTTCGAAGATGTCAGAAATGTGGTGGGTTTCATGGATTTGGCCGAACCCAAATCGGAGGATATTTACAATAGCAATATTACCCCCTTGATGCATCCCAATTCGTTCCCACAAGATTCGGCCAACACTTTGTTTAGCATGAAGAGCATTTTAACCGACTGGACCTCGGTTAATAGCCTGCTCAATGGAACATACAATCCGAGTATCGATTACGAAAAGGTGGAATCGGCTCGAATGTTAAAACCCACCGAATATACTTTTAACGCCCAATTAGGATATATCTCGTTGAACTCTAAGCTCAGTCCCGACGATGTTTTAGCAGTTGCCTTCGAATACACCGCAAACGGAAAAACGTATAGAGTGGGCGAATTTACAAGCTCATCTTTACCACATCCTGCTCCTTTGGTTTTAAAATTGATTAAAGGAACCAGTGTAAGCCCAAGTTTGCCCCGTTGGGATTTGATGATGAAAAACGTTTATGCATTGGGGGCGTATCAACTCCAACAACAAGATTTTGAACTTCACGTGTTGTACAAAAACGACCGTACAGGAACCGCCATGAACTATCTCGATGTCGGACAAATAAAAGGCGATATCCTTTTGAATGTGATGGGGTTGGACCGGTTAAATTCTCAAAACGACCCTATTGCACAAGGCGATGGTGCGTTTGACTTTGTCGAGAATACCACCATTGTGTCGTCGAAAGGCAGAATCATTTTCCCAGTAGTTGAGCCATTTGGCAATCACTTACGACAAAAGATAAACGACGACAGAATTGCAGACCAATACGTTTACGACGAGCTGTATAGTGAGACACAGAATATCGCCAAGCAAGTGGCTCGAAAAAACAAATTTGTAATCAAAGGGAAATACCAAGCCTCATCGGGTTCCGAAATTTCGCTCAATGCACTTAACGTACCGCAAGGTTCTGTTACAGTCACTGCCGGTGGACGTAACTTGGCCGAAGGTTCCGACTATTCGGTCGACTATTCTTTGGGGCGTGTTAAAATATTAAACCAAGGATTACTAGAATCGGGTACGCCCATCAAAATTTCGCTCGAGAGCAATTCTTTATTCAGCATGCAAACCAAAACCTTGTTGGGAACCCACCTCGACTACAAATTTAACGACAAGTTGACTTTGGGCGGTACCATCATGAATTTGTCGGAAAAACCACTCACACAAAAAGTAAATCAAGGCGAAGAGCCTATTAACAATACCATTTGGGGTATTAACGGATCGTATCAGACCGAAGCCCCTGTATTAACTAAAATTGCCGACGCTATCCCATTTATCGACACCAAAGAAATCTCAACTTTGACCGTCAGTGGCGAGTTTGCACATCTCATCCCTGGACACCCCAGTGTTATCGGTAGTGGCGGGCAATCTTATATCGACGATTTCGAGGGTAGTACAACCAAATTAAGCCAAAGCTACCAGACTGCTTGGCATTTATCGAGTATCCCTAACGATCCCTATTTATTCCCCGAAAGTTCAATGGATAGTATCAGCAGCGGAATGAACAGAGCCAAAATCTCGTGGTACGTTATCGACCCCGTTTTGGTCAGAAAACAAGCCGAAACACCTAGCCACTTGAGTGGCTCGGATGAGCAAAAAAAGCATTTTGTACGAGAGATTTACGAGCAAGATTTGTGGCCTAAAAAAGAATCAACCAGCAATTTGCCTACCGCCTTACCCATCTTAAATATTGCATATTACCCCAAAGAACGAGGCCCCTACAATTTCGATACCCAATTGGGCACAGACGGTAGTTTGCTCAATCCACAAGCCAGATGGGGCGGTATCATGCGCGAATTATCGACCACCGACTTCGAAGAATCTAACATCGAATACATCGAATTTTGGATGATGGATCCCTTTGTCTATGAACCTGGCTCGGGTCGTTCGGGCGAACTGGTATTCCAATTGGGCGATATTTCGGAAGATATTTTAAGAGATTCGCGTAAATCGTTCGAAGAAGGTTTGCCCACAAGCTCGGAACTCAAGAATATTGATACCACTGCTTGGGGACGTGTATCGACACAACAATCGATTGTTTTTGCCTTCGATAATAATCCTGAATCGAGAACCTATCAAGACGTAGGTTACGATGGTTTGAGCGATGCCGACGAAAAAGCCTATTACAGTAGCTTTATCAATCAGCTTCCTACGGGATTAACGCCCCAAGCAAGAACCACGATCGAGGCCGACCCTTCGGCAGATAATTTCCATTACTACAGAGGTAGCGATTACGACGACGACCAACTTAGCATTTTAAAGCGATACAAAAAGTTTAACAATGCCGAAGGAAACTCGCCCACCAGCGAACAATCGGCCGAAAATTATCCCACTTCGGGAACCATGACGCCCAATAACGAAGATATTAACCGCGATTACACCCTGAACGAAGCCGAAAACTATTACCAATATCAGCTTAGAATTTTTGAGGGTATGGACGTGGGAAGCCACGACTATATTGTGGACAAAGTGGTTGATACAAAAGGTTACGAGGGACCCGTAAATTGGTATCAGTTCCGAATTCCTATTCAACAATACACTAGTAAAGTTGGCGAAATTTACGACTTTAAATCCATTCGATTTATGCGGATGGTAACTCGCAATTTCACCGATTCGGTCATCATGCGTTTTGCCTCCTTAGATTTGGTACGTGGCCAGTGGCGTAAATATGCTGGTAGCCTTAGAGAGCCAGGGGCATTCTTCCCTAATGAAAATGGGATGACCGAGTTCGAAATTACAGCCGTTAACATAGAAGAAAACAGCAGTAAAGTTCCTGTCAACTATGTTTTACCTCCCGATGTATCGCGTGTGATTGACCCAGGTAATCCACAAATTAGAGAGCTTAACGAGCAAGCTATGGTGTACAAAGTCGAAGATTTGAACGACGGAGATGCCAAAGCAGCCTACAAAAATGCCAATTTAGACATCAGACAATATAAGAAATTGCAAATGTTCGTTCACGCCGAACAAATGGAAAACACCATTCTAAGCGACAACGAAGTCACGGCCTTCATCCGTTTGGGTTCCGACTATACCGACAACTACTACGAGTACGAAATTCCATTAAAATTAACCCCTGCAGGGTCTTATGACTCGGAAAACTCAGACCATCGCTATGTGGTATGGCCTAACAGCAATATGTTCGACTTTTATTTTAGCGAATTGACCAATGCCAAAACCGAACGAAATGGAAAAGGTGCCAGCAATACCGAAGAGTTTGTAGTTCGCTCGGGTAACCATCGCATTACCGTAAAAGGGAATCCAACCATTAGCGACGTTCGAACCATCATGATTGGTGTGCGCAATCCCAAACAAGCCACCAACCCCATGCCCGACGATGCTGCGCCCAAAACTGCCGAAATCTGGTTTAACGAATTACGCTTGGCCGAATTCGACGAGGAAGGTGGCTGGGCTGCCAACATGCGTGTGGCCGCCAATTTAGCCGACTTTGCCAATGTGAGTGTTTCGGGATCTACCATGAAACCTGGTTTTGGAAGCATCGAAAAAAGAGTAAGCGAACGTAATCAAGACGATATTTATCAGTTCGATGTAGCCTCTAACCTGTCGCTTGGTAAATTTTTCCCCGAAAAATCGGGTATTACTATCCCCATGTATGTGGGCTATTCCAAAGGCTTAACCATTCCAAAATACAATCCGCTGCAGCCCGATATCACGATGGAAGAAACCATGGCCGATTCCAGAATCTCGGGCGAAGAGAAAGAACGTATCAAAGCGATTGCCCAAGACCAAGTTACCCGAAAGAGTTTGAATTTTACCAACGTCAAAGTTAAAAAAGCCGAGGGTAAACCAAGAATTTACTCTGTTTCGAACTGGTCGGCTACCTATGCATACAACACGGTAGAGAAATCGAATGTAAGCACCGAACTCGACAATGAGGCTCAACACCGTGGGGTATTGGCTTACAATTATAGCCCAGAAAATATCTCTTTCGAGCCATTTAAGACATCGAAATCAAAATTCATGCGTTCACCCTACATGCGTTTGATTAAAGATTTTAATGTGAGTCTTCTGCCCAAGCAAATTTCGTTTATGACCGATATGAGCCGTCGTTATCACGAAAAACGTGCTAGAATTCTGAGTACCGACGACATTCGCGTCAACACCACCTACGACAAAGATTGGCAATGGAATCGTAAATACGATTTTCGTTGGGATTTAACCAAAAACCTAAAGCTCACTTTCAACGCCAACAATATTGCTCGAATTGACGAGCCAGCAGGTGCTATTGACAAAAGCGATGCCGACTACCAAGCCAATATGGACACCATTCGTTCCGAACTCTGGAATTGGGGAACTACTAAAAAATATCAACACGCTTTTAATCTGACTTACACCATTCCTATTAACAAAATTGCTCTACTGGATTGGTTGAGTGCCAATGCCTCGTATGGCGGCGATTTTTATTGGGATGCAGGGCCAAAAGCCACTACCAATTCGCTCGACGATATCGGTAATGTGATTCGTAATTCGCGGAATATTCAATTGACTACTCAAGCCAATTTGAAAAATCTGTACAACAAATCGACTTACCTCAAAAACCTCGATAAAAAATACAATACCAAATCGAACAGTAAGAAAAAGCCCAAAATTAAGGTTTACTATCCCGAACAAAAGGAAAAACCACGTGCCATCAATCTAAAAGCCGACGAAAGAGAGACCATTAGTCACCAATTGGGAACTGCCGATGTTCAAGTTGAAGTAAAAGATAGTACCGGACAAAAAGTCGAAGTTAAATTGGAAGTGCTAAGCAAAAATAAAATTGCGATTACCTCCGAGAAATCGTTGAACAAAGCCAGCGTAAGAGTTACGGGCGATATCGACAAAGTAGATCCATTGATTCAGGTGATAGCAGAACGAACTGTTTTGGCCATTTTAGGGTTAAAAAATGTGAGTGCAAGCTTTACCTCGAACAGTCAAACTGTTCTGCCGGGTTACGTACCCCGTACCTATATTATGGGTACACACAGTTCGCAAAGTTTTTCGGGTACAGCACCTGGTATTCCATTCTTGTTGGGACATCAAGACCCGTATTTTGCTCAAGAGGGTAAACAATACCTCGAAAGAGCAGGCGACAATGGTTGGTTGACCCAGAATGCGTTCCAAACCAACCCATATACCATGGTAGAAGACCGTAGCATCTCCATCAGAGGTAATTTCGAGCCCTTCAGTGGTTTTAAAATTGATTTAACCACCAGTTACCGAAAAGTAACCGACCGCACGCAATATTATTTCTACGATACTTTAACCAGTCGGTACGATTATAACGAAAATCAAGTCATTGAGCAAGGCAGTTATTCGGTTTCGGTGCTCACCATCGGCACCGCATTCGAAGGTAATGGTTCCGACTATTATTCTAAGGCCTTCGAAAAGTTTAAAGCCAATCGCAGTACCATATCGCGTAATATTGCTTTGCGACGCGACCAAGTCGATGGTTCGTACGATCCGCTCAACCAATCGTATGCCGATGGTTATAACGAACTTTCGCAAGATGTGCTTATCCATTCATTCTTTACGGCCTACACTGGCAAAGATGCCTCGGGTTTTAACACCAACAGCCCTTTCTATTCGTTAGCCTCTATGTTCCCTGGCTGGCGGTTGAGTTACGATGGCTTATCGAAAGTTAAAGTGATTAAAGAGTTTTTCCGCTCGGTGACCCTAACCCACGGCTATCAATCGACCTACAATGTGGGTAATTACCGTAGCAACGCATTGTTTAGCGAAAATCAAATCAACACTGGTCAAGACGCATTTGCATCGATTCGCGATATTAACGACAATTATGTAGCCCAACACGACATACAATCGGTAAGTATTAGCGAGCAATTTAGCCCATTGGCAGGCCTCGATTTGACCTTAAAAAACAGTTTAAATATCAAAATTGAATTTAAACGCTCGCGTAACCTAACGCTCAACATTGGAAATGCTCAAATTACCGAAGTTAAAACACAAGAGTATGTTTTGGGTACTGGATACCGCTTTAAAGAAGTAACTTTTAAAACCAAAACCAAAGAATTTAAATCGGATTTAAATGTGCGTTTCGATTTTTCGATACGCGACAATCTGACCATCATCAGAAAGATAATAGACGAAGACAATCAAGTGACAGCAGGTCAAAATATATTTACGCTTAAATTTAATGCCGACTATAACTTGAGCAAAAGTTTTAATGTGCGCTTTTTCTTCGACTGGATCACCAATCACCCTCGTGTATCGAATCGATTTAACACCAGTGCCATTAACTTTGGGTTAAGCTTACGCTTTAGTTTGAATTAAAAAACGATGGCTAAAACGTCTTACCATATAGACTACTACCCAGGCGGCTCGCTTATGCCTGGGCGTAGTTTCAACGCCAACGGGTACCGTTTCGGGTTTAATGGACAGGAAATGGATAACGAGGTATTTAACAACCCTAGCACCAGCTACACCGCCGAGTTTTGGCAGTATGATAGCAGGATTGGCAGGAGGTGGAATATAGACCCCGTAGTTAAACCTTGGGAAAGTTCTTATGCTACTTTTGGTGGAAATCCTATTTGGTTTAGCGACCCAAAAGGGGATAATGCTTCTAATCCAGATTGGTATAAAGGCGAAGATGGTAATACGTTCTGGGCCGATAGTCATGAGAAAGAAATAAAAACAGAAAATGGGAAAACTGCAAAAAATATCGGAACAACATATTCTGCACCACTTGCAGGTGGGGAATCTTTTGTAAACTATTATCAGAATACACCAGTTGGAATAACTGAAGGTGCTCCATTAGATTTTAACTCAAGCCAAGTGGCTGGCTATTTAATTGGAAATAAATCACCATTATCATCTACACAGAAAAATAACTACTTCTCAAGTTATATGAGCAAGTCAGGCGATAAATTTATTCAAAATGGTGGCTGGATGATGTTTGCTGCAATGGCATTGCCTGTTGCTATAGAGGCAGGGGCGGCAGCTTATAGTGCTGGATTATTTTCAACAAATTTCACTTCGGCTACAAATATCGGTTGGGGATTTGGAAATGCAGCAGCCAATACAATAGCACAGGCAGGAGTGAATGACTGGGATTTTTCTAAAGTTAATTATACTAATGTTGCGGCAAGTGCAATATTTAAAAGCTCTTTTACTAGCAACTTAGTGGGTAGTGCATTTGAAATAAATCTAAATAAAGGGTATGTTGGTTTAGGGAAAGATAAGCCGATACTAAATGTGGTAACAGAAACCTCAATAGGATTTGTAACTGGTTATGCAGCTGGGACAGCAGGAAATAGTATTGCACCAACAAATTTTGGACAAGGACTTGGCATTGGTTTTGGAGCAAGTTTTCTTCCATCGACTTTTGAGAATGTTGCAAGTAAAAATCTACAAATAAATAATTAATGGCTGGAGATAAAAATCCTAAATGGTTTGTATACGGATTACGACCAGTGATTATTGTAGGGGTCTTAATATTCGTGATTTATGGAGTAAGGAGCTATGTTCAGCAAAGTGAAGATATCGCTGAGATAAAATCCAACTTTGCATTTACAACAGGAGAAATTATTGAGTATTCTAGTTCGGGAAAAGGACGTCGTATTGTTGATTATAAGTATTTGGTAAACTCAATAGAATATACAGGTAAGATTTCACCTCGCTATCATTTGCGTTGTGAAGTAAATGATTTAAGTAATTGTATTGGAAAAAAGTATAAAGTTATATATTCCAAAAGGAATCCTGAGAAGAGTTATCTGTTGTGTGAGCGATATGGTTATGAGCTTTTTGGATTGAGAGTTCCAAGTGCT
Organism: Acetofilamentum sp.; assembly: GCA_020720565.1. Taxonomy (GTDB): domain Bacteria; phylum Bacteroidota; class Bacteroidia; order Bacteroidales; family JAFGXI01; genus JAFGXI01. The sequence continues at coordinate 29 of DYOK01000048.1, read as the reverse complement.
TTTGAGTGAAACCCAACTATGCGTAGTTT
>DYOK01000294.1 GCA_020720565.1 Acetofilamentum sp. | reverse complement strand
TGTTGATTAGCCTGCCCTCCTTCGGACGATAAATCCTCCTTCGGACGATAAATCCACCTTCGGGAGATATATCTACCGCAGGTAGATTGATGTGCTGGTGCGGTATGTTGCCTATCATGAATATCTGAATAAGTAGAGAACCTCCTTTATATATTCTTAACGAAGATTTAACAAAAAAACAAGCAACCTTACGGGTCTTTGTTACGTCAAAAGTCGGAACTAGTTTTCAAGCTCGTTTAAATTTTACAAAATTGACATTTCAAATTTTTCCAGCAAAAAAGCATTTTAAATATATATTTCCTACAAAGTTGGTATTGAGCCAAAAATCATTTTTCTTTGCATTTCCAAAAAAAACTATATAAATGAGTCCAAAAGCAAAAAATAAACTTCAAAATACAGGCCTTTTTGTATTCGTTGTCTTACTGGGTTGCTTAATGTACGTGCTACGACACAACACCGATTTAAGTCATTTTCAACAATCGACGCAATCGACGTCAATCCAAAATACAGGCGAATCAAATTTTAAGGCCCTCTGGTCAAAATAATGCACTATTTTTGTCATCAAAAATAATTCGGTACTTTTTACTAAATTTGTAAATCAGTATGACGATTTTTTTGTGTTGTTAAAGATTTATTCCAACCTACATTCGATTTCAACTGAATTAAGATTGGAAATTTTGTAATTTTTATGGGTCGGCGACCTTTTATGAGGAAAACCAGAAGCTATTATATTACCAGGTCGGTTGTGATTTCGAGTATGATATATATTTTACTCATCTCGAGCATGGCATATACCCATTTATACACACCAAAGGAAGACGTCGAATCTGGGATAGAAATTGACTTCATGGAACCCGAAGAACCCCCAAAAGAGGAACTATCTAAGACCGATGAGCTCGAAAACTTAAGCGACGAAGAACGTCGGAATATTGCAGTAAACGAAGCGTTGAAGAACAGCCCCAAAACAGACCCATACGATTATTCCGATGTCGAAAAGTCGGATGAGGACTACAAGAAAGAGCTGGTCAAAAATGCCATTAGCGAAGAAGAATATAAAAAAATATTCGAGCGCGACGATATGAATTTCGAGGAGCCCGTAAAAGACAAGCCCAAGGAGAAACAGAATCAAAACCAAACCAAACCTTCGAATTACCAAGGTTCCACTTACATTTCATATTTTTTACAAGACCGCACCAAAAAAAGCATCCCAGTGCCAACTTACCAATGCGAGCAGTCGGGTAAAGTTACAATCGATATTGTGGTCGATATGTATGGCGCAGTAGTTCAAAGCGAAGTTAATGCCAATTCGACTGGTGCCGAATGTTTGAGAGAAGCAGCTTTACGCTCGGCTCGAAGAGCAAAGTTTTCGGTCAATAAAAATGCCCCTCCAAAACAGAGGGGCACCATTACGTATATTTTTGCTGCTCAATAAAGCCGCTTACCTTTCGTAAATAATCATGTCGGTACGAGGTTGAATACACATTACGGGTATCTCGTCGTTATTGGCAATCAGTTTTTGTTCTTCGGCACCAAACATATAATCGTTTAAGCCTGGCTCTTTGGTGATAACAATAATTATAAGATCTGCGTCGATATAACGAGCGAAATCGATGGTTTGTTTTACAAATGTTCCGCTGGCTTTTGATTCGTGTATTTCGAAATCAATTTCTTTATTTTCGAAATATTTTTTAGCGAATTCTAAATTGGCTTTAATCGATTTGGCATGTATGCTGTCCTTGGTATTGGGCACTAATACATTGACTGTCAGATTAAAATTTTCGGCTAAATAGCCCACCCAATTAAGTTTATATTTGCTTTCTTTTCTGAAATCGACAGGAAACACAATATTTGAATAATGCGTGTGTCGAGGTGGACCTTGAACCACAATAAAAGGAACATTGGTTCCCGCAATCACTTTGAGGGCCCAACTTCCCGTAATTTTCTGCATGCCTTTCATCCCATGGGTACCCATAACGACTAAGTCGGCATTTTGCTCGGCAGCATAATCCCCCAATGTATTAAATACACTCCCCTCTTTAACGACATAAAGAATGGGTCGATTAAATTCAATCATGGTATTTTCGAGCACTTTATCTAAAAGGATACATGCCCCAGAGTAATCCTCTTTATTTTCTATAATATGTACCAACTCAACTTGTGTATTTTTAATCTCGGCAAGTTGGAGTGCATGCTCTAATGCATTTTGGGCTTTGTCGGAGAAATCCCAAGCTACTAAAATTTTATTATCAGCCATTTTTATTGTTTTTTTAATGTAAGTACGTAGAATAATATAATGTCGGGTTTTACAAAGCTAATAGATTGCTTTAATGATAGTTATAAAAATAATAAATAGGTCGAAGACCTTAGAAGTAAAAAGTTTATGGTATTTTGTAAATGAGTT
>DYOK01000293.1 GCA_020720565.1 Acetofilamentum sp. | reverse complement strand
GGAAATAGAGCCGTTTTATATCGGTCATTTGAAGGTGTTTTTGGTATTAATAAACAAACATCTTTCACTTGTTGGCATACAAAGCCACATCTTCGGCTGTAATGACTGTGCCGCCTAAAATAATAAGTCGTTCAATAATATTTCTGAACTCGCGTATATTTCCTGTCCAATTTATTTTTTGTAGAGCAGAAAGGGCTTTATGGTCTATTTGCTTTGTGGCAATGCCCGATTCGTTGCATATTTGCTTTAAAAAATGCTCAGCTAAAAGTGGAATATCGTCGAGTCGTTCGTTAAGCGAAGGCACATGAATTAGAATGACACTTAAGCGATGAAATAAATCTTCGCGAAATCGACCTTCTGTAATTTCTTTTTTTAAATTTTTGTTTGTAGCAGCAAGTACTCTTACATTAATTTTCACATCGGAATCGGCACCAACTCTGGTTATTTTGTGCTCCTGTAAGGCCCTTAATACTTTGGCTTGTGCCGAAAGTGACATATCGCCAATTTCATCAAGAAAAATGGTACCGCCTTCGGCCAGTTCAAATTTACCTTTTCGTTGTTTAATGGCCGAAGTAAATGCACCTTTTTCGTGTCCAAAAAGCTCACTCTCAATTAGTTCCGAAGGAATAGCAGCACAATTAACCTCGATAAATGGCTGAGCATTTCTTTCGCTTTTGGTGTGAATCATACGAGCCACCACTTCTTTTCCAGTACCATTTTCGCCTGTAATTAGAACCCTTGCATCGGTTGGTGCCACCTTGTCAATCATATCTTTGATTTGATTCAAAGCAGCGGATTCACCCACCATTTGGTTCTTTAGCTGTACTTTTTTCTTTAGCACTTTGCTTTCTTCAACTAAGGCTGTTTTATCGAGTGCGTTTTTGACTGTGAGCAGTAAGCGATTTAAATCCAATGGCTTTTGAATAAAGTCGTAAGCACCCTTTTTTATGGTCGATACCGCGGTTTCCACATCGCCGTGTCCTGTAATTAAAATGTAGGTTTGTTCTGGATTTTCGGATTTAATTTTATTCATTAACTCTATGCCATCCATTTTGGGCATTTTAATATCGCTTAAAACCAAATCGTAAGTATGATTCGAATACAATTCCAATGCTTTTTCGGCATCTTCGGCCAAATCGACTTGGTATTGCTCGTATTCTAAAATTTCTTTTAAAGCATTTCTAATACTTCGCTCATCGTCAATTACAAGTATTCTGGTCATTTGAATTTGTTTTTGGTGTTAAGGTCTTCGACCTATTTCTTGTTTTTTTAACTAGCAATTTATCAAGTTTCTAGCTTAATTAAAATACGACATGATAATATTCAGTGTACTGATAAGATTGTGGTGTCAGTATATATAGTTCGAAGACCTTATCGTTGATTCGTTGTTCCAAATAACAATGGGTCGACTGTAATTTTGTCGAAAGTTCCAAATTGAACGGTAGCGATGTCTTTGAACTGATTAAAAAAAGCATACATTCTATCGGGGTCGTATTTAAGCAGATTGCCATTGTCGTCGTACATTTTGTCATTAGGGACATGGTATGTTCTAATTTCCTGAACATTATCTTTGCCCGCCTTAAGTGTAATGTGATGAAATGGTGTCGATTTGTTTAGCGAGTCGCGTTTTTCCGATGTCATCTCTACCACAATTGCTTCGTATGATATCTTTTTTAAGCCATTTAAAAAGTATTTTACTTGGGTGGAATCTATTTGTGATAAAACTTGATTTTGTCCATAAGTAATATGGTATTTTCCATTGACTTTCTTTAAAGTGTAATTTAAGTTAGGATTTTCGTAATTAATCACTTGCACAAAATCGATTTCGTAAGGTTTGGCTTTAAAAATAAAGTTTTCGCGCCATAATGCTTCGGTTGGAATAAAACGAGGCGTTAAAAAGCCAAGAAATCCCGGAATGTGTAACACAAATGGCACCGAAGAATTTTCTAAAATGGCATAAGTACCATATTGATCTTGTGTCGAACCACCAATATAATAGGTTTTTAATAGTTTTCCTTTGCTGTAAATTTCAACTTTTCGCGATTCGGCTGCTAGTCGTTCGATTTGTGTGTTATGCTCGGCTTTCGAAATGGGACGCATCACTTTCATTTTACCGATGGCTTGCATCAAATTTCCAATGGCATCTTCGCGTGCCATAAAACGATTGTTAACCGTCCAGCCATTCGATTTTTTGTCCAATGTAACCTGATGGTTTTCTTTATCTGCAATAAATATTTTGTCAATAATTTCGACATCTGGAACGCTAAAATTACTTAATTCTTCGTTAAGTGTGGTTTCGCTTTTGTCAATTTTTAGTCGATAAAGCACATTGCTTTTGGGCACAAACTGAGCAATTGCAATTATTACTAACAAGATAACGATAACGAGATAGAGAATTTTGTTTTTCATGTG
>DYOK01000292.1 GCA_020720565.1 Acetofilamentum sp. | reverse complement strand
TATAATAAAAAGAACTACAACAAGTCGATTTCGTATTTTGAGCAAGCCTTAGATTTGCAACGTACACAGTGGAGTCACGACAAAATTTTCGAAGCCTATTACAATTTGGGAAGTACCTGCCTTAAGCTCAATAAGATTAAAAAAGCCATCGAATACTTCGAAAAATCGTTAAAAGAGGCCGAATTAAGCCAGAATATCGATTTGCAACAATCGGTCTATCAGGCTTTGGTGGTGGCTTACGAAAGCGATAAAGACTACAAAACAAGCAATGTCTACTTAAAAAAATTGCACGAAATATCGGTTGGGGCCATCAGTACTCAAATCGATTTGTATCGTAAAGAAGCACATGTTCAAAAACAATTGGTAAATCAGAAAACGGGGGAACTTAAAAACACCCAAAAGGAATTAGGACATGTATCGGACGATTTGGTGAGCTCGAAAGAAACCATCGATTTACTCGAAGAAGATACGCTTCGAAAACAAAAAAAAATTAGCTCGCTCAATTATCAAAAAGCTTTAAAAGACTTTCAGTTAAAAACAAAAAACGAAGAACTCGAGCAACAAAAAATGCACAACCTACAGTTGCTGTTGGCATTAGGTATTGCCATCATCATGGCCATTTTTGTTTGGGTGCTTTTTATGAATAAACGACGATTAAGCCTTCAATTACAGTCGCAAAACGAGCAGATCAAACAACAAAGAGAAGCCATAACGCACAGCATCGAATATGCCAGTAAAATTCAAATGGCCTCTTTACCGCCACTCAATTTGTTTGAGCAACATTTTTCGGACTCTTTTGTGTTTTATCGACCCAGAGACATTGTAAGTGGCGACTTTTATTTCTTACAAAAAGTACATCAGTACATTGTTTTGGCAGCGGTCGATTGCACCGGTCATGGTGTGCCTGGAGCATTTATGAGCATGTTGGGCGTTGCAGGTTTAAACGATATTATTCGCCGTTCCGAAGTGACTCAGGCCAATCATGTACTCGAATATTTGCGCGAGCATATTAAAACTTCATTACAACAAACAGGAAAAACAGGTGAGCAACGCGACGGCATGGACATGGCACTTGTGGTGATTGACACAGAAACAATGGAACTGCAATATGCCGGTGCCCATAGACCCATTTTACTTGTACAAAATGGACAATCCACTGAGCTGAAACCCGATAAAATGCCAGTTGGTGTGCATCGAAAAGAGGAACCGTTTAATAATCAAAAAGTTAATATCCAAAAAGGAGACTGTCTATTTTTATGCTCCGACGGTTTCTCGGATCAAATCGGTGGAGAAAATCAGAAAACATTCAAATCGACTCAACTTAAGCAACTCATACTTTCGAATGTACACTTGCCCATGCGTCAACAATCGCAAATTTTAGAAACAAGCTTTGACCAATGGAAAGCTCAAAACAAACAAATTGACGATGTGCTGATTATGGGTGTCAAAATATAAGATTTTCGACCTTTGGTTTTGCAAACAAACCCAGAAATTCCCTAATAAGAAAAATATAATCCTCCTATTTTGCTTTTTTAACCCACATTACACACCTGCCTGTAGGCCAGACAGGCAGGTGTGTAATGTGGGATTAATTACTCTATCTTAGTAATTAACGAAGAAGCAATTAAGTTCCCTTTTTTGTCGTAGGTTTCAGTTTTTACGGCACCAATCCCGACTACCATCCATTGTGCCGATTTAAAATTGAACGTAACAAATCCGCTTTTGCTGGTGACGTCGGAAGTGATTTTGTAGGCGGTGTAGGTTCCTGCGGGAACGGTTATCGATTCGACCGCTTCGACTTTGATATTGGTTACGTCGACGCGCATGGTCATAAACTTCATGCCTTGGTTCGAAATAATGGCTTCGACAAAACCCGATTTTAATGTGGTTCCGGCTGTCATCACTTTGGGGTACGCCATATTGTCGGTCGTAAATTCGATCGTCATGTCTTTGAAACCGGCCATTTGCTCTTGTGGCAAAAAGGATTTCATATCAATCTCGAAGGTTTCGCCTTTGCAATAGTACTTTAGCTCGCCTTTGCCTTGACTGACGCCTTTTTTGTCGAAGTTTTCGACCTCGACTACGGCTTCGCTTTTGTCGGCTAAATCGTTAAGCGAAAGCACCTTGTTGGTTGTTGTACCTGTTAATTTGTTTTTTCCGTCGTAATTTTCGGTGGTAATTTTTTTACCCACATTCCAAGGGATAAAAGCATCGCAATGTTGAGAAAATCCGTACGAACCGATTAAGGTCAAAGCCAGAAAAGTAAAAGTTTTTTTCATGAGTCAATAATTTAAGGATTAATTATTTAAAGAAATTCAGGTTTTGGGTTCGAGTGGTTAGCCGCAAAATAATACAAAAATTTAGTCAAATACAAGCATCCAAATCATGGAATCAGGGCAAAAGCAGGTTTTTT
>DYOK01000291.1 GCA_020720565.1 Acetofilamentum sp. | reverse complement strand
CTCCATCACTTAAAAAAAACAAAAAATGTCATACAAAGATTTCGAAATTTCACGTTCAAGCATAATCCCCGATGTTCTCATTATTAAACCGAGCATTTCGTGGGACAGTAGAGGCAATATTTTTTCGAGTTATAATGCCGATTTTTATAACGAACTCTTATCTCAAAAACTTGATTTTAAACACGATAAATTCGCTCTTTCGAAACAAAATGTGTTGCGAGGTTTACACGGCGATAGCAAAACTTGGAAACTGGTTTCGTGTGCCTATGGCGAAATTTACGAAGTAGTTGTCGATATGCGACCCAATTCTCCCACATATAAAAAATGGGACGCTTTTTGGCTTAAAGCCGATGAATACACTCAGGTTTTAATTCCTCCAATGTTTGTTAATGGCTATTATGTTAAAAGCGAAAATGCACTTTTCCATTACAAATTGGCATACGACGGCGATTATATTGATGCGGGCGAACAAATGACATTCCGATACGACGACGCTCAGTTTAAAATTGATTGGCCATGTACCGATCCCATTTTACAAGCCAGAGATAAATAGCCTACCAAACTGATTTTTTTGTATTTTTGCAGTTTACAGATTCCTAAAAGACGCTAAAATGAATAGCAGCCCATTATTAGCCATCAATGGCGGCCATCCGGTTACACAAAGCCCTGTCATTATTCATAAACCGCATTTAGACGATACCGATTTCGAATACGTTCAAACAGCCTTAAAATCGACTTTTGTGTCGGGTGACGGACCTGAATGTCGTATATTTGAACAAAAATTAGCTCAATATCTCGGTGTCAAACATGCTTTATTTGTTAACTCTGCCACTTCGGCTTTAGAATTGGCATTTCGAGTAAAAAATTTCCCAAAAGATAGCGAAGTAATTGTCCCCAATTTCACCTATACCTCTTCGGCTCTTGGCGCATTATATAACGACCTGAATATTAAGCTCGTCGATGTAAATCCAGAAAATGGAAGTTTAGATGTCGAAAAATTAGAGCAAGCTATCAATCCTAAAACTGTAGCCATTGTTGCGGTCGATTACGGGGGAATTCCTGCCGAAATGAACCAGATAATGGGCCTCGCCAATAAACACGGTTTATATGTGGTACACGACACCGCTCAATCGATAGGATCCGATTACTATGGCAAAAAAACGGGCACACAAGGCCACGTATCGACATTCAGTTTTCATGGCACTAAAAATCTGACCACTGGCGAAGGTGGTGCAGTGGTTACCAACGACGATCAAATTGCCGAACGCATTAAAATTCTTCGAGAAAAAGGTACCGACAAATATTCTTTCTTGACCGATAATCAAACCAGAGGTTATTACGAATATGTCGACATTGGCATGTCGTATGTACAAAGCAATGTATTGGGGGCTTTAGGTATTCCACAATTAGCCAAACTCGACAAACTGAATGCTCGTCGAAAACAAATTGCAGAATATTACCTATCTGAACTCGCAGGCATTAAAGGGCTTGACTTTCTAAAAATTACCGAAGGCTCAGCACATAATTGGCATTTGTTCGGCATTTTAGTGCCCGCCGAACACAAATACTGGATTTTGGATGCCTTGCGTGCCGAAGGTATTATGTCTAATGTACATTATACCCCACTGCATCGAAATAAATATTACCAAAATTTAGGAACGGATGCCGATTTCCCAGGTTCGATGCACTTCTTCAATCGTTTGTTACGCTTGCCCATATATCCATCACTCACCGACGACGAAATGCAAAACGTAGTTGAAGCTGTTAAGAAAATATTTAAAAAATAGACATGTATACATTTGATAACATTGCTTTTCGACCTATCGAAAAAGCGGATCTTCAAGTTTTACTCGATATCCACAACTCTACTCAAGTTTTTCTGAATTTAGCTAGTATCGACATGTCAGACTATAACGGCCAAGTGGCATGGTGGGAAAGCATCAATCGAAACAAAACCGATAAGCGATATGCCATTGTAATGGCTCAAAACCCTGAAGGAATTATCGGGCGATTAAGAATTCAAAATATCGATAGACAGAATCAAAACTGCGAAGTGGGTTTGGATATTCACCCAAAGTTTCAGGGGCAAGGTTATGGAAAAAAATCTTACGATATGCTGCTTGAATTCTTATTTCTGCATTTTAATATGAACATGGTATATCTTAAAGTAGCCGATTTTAACCCAAATGCCAAAAAACTATACAGTAAAGTCGGTTTTGTTCAAACCGGGCATTTCCCCTCATACTTTTACAGACATGGCAAATATTGGGATTATTTGATTATGTCGATGACACGTGAGCAATTTTTGGAAAAGAAAACTGTCACTAAATAGTCAATTCTCAAATTAAAATTCTAATTCTTAAAATGGAAATAACTAATAAACCCGAAGTTTGGGAAGCACATCAGGTTGGTAACAGAGCTTCGTATTCT
>DYOK01000290.1 GCA_020720565.1 Acetofilamentum sp. | reverse complement strand
ATTACTCTAAAACAACTTTACCTGTTTTCATTTCTGTGCCCTTAACCGAATAAAAGTAAACCCCTCTTGGCCACTGACTAACATCTATATTAAAAGTTTGTTTTGCAGAATTATAGAGTATAAACTGCTGTCCCAGAGCATTGTACAATTCAAATTCTGCAAATTCCTCTCCCTTATCGACATACAAAAGTCCTTTAGCTGGATTTGGACTTACCGCAGGCAAACTTTGATTTCGAATTTGTACCGAAGTATTGTTAGGCTCAATCACAATCACATTAAAGTTATCGAACGAGAAGCCTTCTGCAGAGTTGGATTGATCTGAATAAAAGTAAAATTTGACTTGTAAAGATTGACCCAAAAAGTCATCCAAATTAATTTCTTCGAATGTCCATTCGGGGCATTTGCCATGATAAACAGGCTGTCCTTCCTCTTCGTCGTCGGTTCCTACTTTTGAATGGCGTCCGCACAATGCTTGCCAATTGTTGCCCCCATCTATCGATCCCATGAGCTGTACATAGTCGTAATTATTCTCTAAATCGTAGGTCATCATAAACTGAGCTACTGCATGTTCGGCTTGTGTTAAATCGATGGATTGGTTAAGCACAATTTCCGAAGTTTGTAGCCATCCGTAGGCCCCAGAGGGTGACTCTGTAATAGCGTAATTGCCCTCAAACGCCTGTTCGGAACTGATATCCCAATCGTCGCCCGTCCAATTCTGAATCGATTCGCAAGGATCGTTAAACACCAATAGTGTGTCGCCAAACAATTTAGTAATGGTATCAGAAAAGGTGTATAGACCATTGTTAACAGAAACCACATAACTAAGCGATGACATGCTTGTGTTGGTAATCTGAAATTGTACGGAATCGATTACCGATTGCATAAAATTTAAGTCTGTTATTTGCGTGGTAGAATTTAAGAAACTGATATTGGAACTGATGGGTGTAAAATTAATTGTAAAGTCTGCAGAATTATCGACACCCACACTTTGGATTTGATATGTTAAAAATCCGGTGGTTTGTCCGATTAAATCCGACGACAAATCGATGTATTTATAGTACGGATGAGCAAAATGTGCTATGGACAGATTCGTCCAAACGGTCTGTTCGCACAACTCAAAAATACGCAAAGGGTCTGGCCAAAAACCATCGTCCATGCTTCCTATTTCGGCTGTAATCGAATAAATTTTGTTTTTTGAATTAGTCTCGCCATAGCCCCAATCGTCGGCATCGCCATTGCTCTGATAGCCATAAGTTTCGTATACTGTACCGTATCTGAAATTGTTTTGATACGACATGGTTTCAGCCAATGTTATGTAAAACAATGAGTCGTCTGAATAATGATTTTCGTAGTTCCACGGATAAATCATCATGTTGCCGTAAGAATGCCAATTGACATCGAGTTTGATGTCGTGATTTTCCAGAAACTGTTTTACAGCTTGTGTTTCAGGTTCCGAAAACGCATTGTCGCCCCTATGCCATGGATGGAAACCGATTGAGCTCGACCCCAATTCGTCATAACCGAAATACCAATCGTAATTTCGATTTAAATCTACGCCATCGGAAAAAGTCGATGTTCTTCTGTTTTTTCGATGTAAGCCTCCGCCATCGGGGTTTTCGGTTTCGTTATATACATAGCCGTCGGGATTAATTACAGGGATAAAGTACAATTCGGTTTGGTCGATCAAATAGCTTACCTCTGGATTTGTGCCATAGTTTTCGAGCAAATAATACATAAAGTAAATGAGCTGATGCAAGGACGCAGGTTCCTGCGAATGGTGAATAGATGTGTAAAGTACTTGAGGTTCAGATTCTTGAACGCCGGCATTATCCGATATTTTAACATAAAAAATATTTCGACCTTGAAAAGATGTTCCAATTTGTATTTTATCGCTTATCAAATTGGGGTAAAGCATTTTCATGGTGTCAATTTCGGCTTGAATCTCCGACCAAGTATAAAATCCGCCCATGCTTCCCAAACCTACTCCAGCAGGTTGTGGATAATCTATTGCCCTTTCGAAACATGAATGAAGCGAATTAACCGCTCTGCTTTTGGGCAATTTGTAATGGGTTTGTAGGTCATCTATCAGTACTTCGTATTTAATGTTTGCATTTTTGAGTTTGACCATGTCCTCAGCCTGGAAGTCGCCTACAAAGCTGCCATCTTTTTTCAGAAAACCTGTTAAAGGCGAAATTTGGTTGGATTGAAATTCTTGCAAGTTTGAATTATTTAGCCAAACTTTGAGTTGAATATATTGGGATTGCGACATGCTTATACCCCATGCAAAAACCAATAATAGTAGTGAAATATTTTTCATAATAGTGTAGTTATCAACTGACAAAATTAACTGAATTTTGCCGATATATTGGAACGAATTTCCAAAATAAAAGTATTATTCAACATCAAAACAAAGCTTAATCATTAATCGATTCT
>DYOK01000047.1:10394-14480 GCA_020720565.1 Acetofilamentum sp. | reverse complement strand
GGACAGGCAAATAGCAAATCAAAAAATTAATTATCCTGTAACTTATAACATTTAACTCATAAACAAATCAACCTATAAAATGAAATTATTATATTTTCTGAGCTTTTGCTTTTTAGGATTGTGGGCTACGGCACAGCAACACCACATTTTTAGTCAATTATCGGCCACTGGTCAAGGGAAAGTGGTAATTGAACAAGACGAGAGTCTTAAAACACATGTTCTCGACTTTATTAATAAAAAAGAAAACGATGGAGGACTAAATGGTTATCGCGTGCAACTATATTTTGGTTCAGGGCATAACGCAAGAGAGTCAGCCAATAAGATCAGAAATCAATTTGTGGCTCAATTTCCCGATGTTCCTGCTAAAGTAATTTTTCAAGAGCCCAACTTTAAAGTAAGAGTGGGCGATTATAGAACGAGAAGCGAAGCATTGTTTTTAATTAAACAAATGGAAGGAAGTTTTTCAGGGGCCTATATTGTTAAAGATTTTATCGATTACCCCCAATTATAATGGATGCTAAAAATTTATCCGAAATTGCTCAACAGATTAGGGAATCTGTCGTTACCAGTCTTTTTCATGCTCAGTCTGGTCATTTAGGCGGTTCACTTGGGCTTGCCGATATCATGACGGCATTTTATTTTAACATTCTAAATCACCAAGCTAGCCAACCCAAATGGGACCAACGCGATCGAATGATACTTTCAATTGGACACGTTGCACCGGTATGGTATGCGGCTTTGGCACATTCGGGATATTTTCCTGTTTCAGAGTTAAACACTCTACGTAAACTGGGCTCACGTTTACAAGGACATCCCAGTATTGAACACCAACTTCCAGGGGTTGAACTTGCAGCAGGCTCTTTGGGACAAGGATTGTCGGTGGCTGTGGGCTTAGCTTTGGGAGCAAAGATGGACCAAAAAGAATGGTTTACCTACTGTATCCTAGGCGATGGTGAGTTGCAAGAAGGTTCTGTTTGGGAAGCGGCCATGAGTGCCTCACATCACCGTCTGAATCAGTTAATTGCAGTCGTCGATCGCAATGGCTTACAAATCGATGGCAAAACAGAGTCTGTAATGAGTTTGGAACCATTAGCCGATAAATGGGCTGCTTTTGGATGGAACGTGTTAAGTTGCGATGGGAACGATATCGATGCATTTATTAAAACAGTTCATCTTGCCAAAGGCGAATTGAACAAACCAACCGTCATCATTGCTAATACAACAATGGGACAAGGTGTACCAAGCATCGAGGGCGATTACCGATGGCACGGCAAAGCACCCAATCAAACTGAGCTAGATCTTTTCTTGAGTTACCTAAATTCAGATCATACATCAATCTAAACATTCGTGATTGGGACAAAAAATTTTGGGTAATTAAATTGACTTATCATCAACTCAACTTACCGACAATTCAATCGTATTTAAACTATTTAAAATGAAATCGCTTTTCACCATAGCTCTATTGGTAATGTCAAACATATTTATGACGCTAGCTTGGTATGGACATTTAAAATTTGCAGAATGGAAATGGTTTTCGAAATTGGGATTGATCTCCATCGTGCTAATTAGCTGGGGGATAGCTTTGTTTGAGTATTTTTTTCAAGTACCAGCTAATAAAATCGGTTTCAAAGGAAATGGAGGCCCATTTTCGCTAGTCGAGCTTAAAGTATTGCAAGAAGTCATTACCCTAGTCGTATTTACGGTGTTCACTTTAGTTGTTTTTAAAACAGAAACCATAAAAACCAATCACATTATAGGCTTTGCTTTGCTGATATTAGCGGTATATTTTATCTTTAAAAGATAAGTGTTTGGGCAAGCGATATGTTGTAAACGACTTAAATAAAGCGAAATACATTGTTGATACTTTTTTTTATTTGACTTAACCACTTATCAAAAGTCTTCATCAATAAATCGAATAGAAAATCTGGTCGTATTTTTTAAAAAAGCACTAACTTTGACGCAATTATTAAACAGTTGATTATGTTAAATTCAATATTTCTCTTTTTAGGCAATATGGGTACTTCGGAATGGATTCTCATTGTTGTGGTTGTGTTGATTTTTTTTGGAGGTAAAAAGATTCCAGAATTGATGCGCGGTATGGGTCGTGGCGTTAAAGAGTTTAAAGATGGAATGAGCGGTAAAGACGAAACCCCTTCTCGAGAGAACAAACCTGCCGAACCTAAAGTTACTGAGAACAATTAATATTCGATTTCTATATTTTGAATTAAAGGCATTGATATATAATTAGTGCCCAATTCTTTTTTACACCTACCGATAAGGTTATGAGCGAAGTAGTTCAAGTTACCAAAAACAAAAATCCACAAAAGCAGATGTCGTTTGGCGATCACCTCGAAGAGCTGCGGGGGCATTTGTTTAGGTCTGCAATTGCCGTTTTGGTGATTGCTGTTACGGCTTTTTTCTTTAAAGATTTTATTTTCAACGACATTATATTTGCACCTCGCAATCCCGATTTTTTCACCAACCGCTTAGCATGCTATTTTGCCAGAACACTTCAGGTGGATATGTGTATCAACCAACATCCATTTCAACTCATTAATATTAATCTGTCGGGTCAATTTTCGGCACACTTAACCACTTCAATAATCGCCGGCTTGGTCATCGCATTTCCTTACATCATTTACGAACTATGGCAATTTATTAAACCAGCACTTAATATCGACCACCAACGCTACACCACAGTGTTGATTATTTCTGTGTCTGTTTTGTTTTCGCTAGGGGTATTGTTTGGTTATTACTTAATTGTGCCGCTTTCTCTTAATTTTCTTGGTACTTATAGCATCAGCGATCAGGTGATTAATCAGATTCAGTTCGAGTCATATTTCTCTGTTCTTACCACCATTAGTTTAGCTGCTGGAGCGGTGTTCGAGTTGCCAATTCTAGTGTACTTTTTAGCTAAAATTGGGATGGTGACCCCGGAATTTCTTCGTAAATATCGCCGCCACATGATTGTCGCATTTGCTATATTAGCTGCTGTGATTACGCCACCCGATGTGTTTTCTCAAATTTTGGTTATGCTGCCATTAATGCTACTATACGAAGTTGGAATTGTAATTGCGATTCGTACCATCAAAAACCAGAGGTATTCTACCGGTATGCCCGTTTAAGGTCTTTGACTTTATTTGTAAAAAACAAGGTGTTTTTAGTATTCGTTTCGCTTAACATTTGCTAGTGCAAATAATCACAGATGATAAATCCCAAACAAATTACTGGAGTAGTACTGGCTGGCGGCCTAAGTCGGCGAATGGGTCAAGACAAAGGCAGCATGCTTTTTCGGGACAAAGCACTCATTTTGTATTCATACGAAGTACTTAAGCCATTTGTAAATTCTGTGTGGTTAAGCTCGAATCAAAAACCTCATGCCTCATTCGGTTTGCCAATGCTTGCCGATATTCACCATTCAATTGGACCGATTGGAGGATTACATGCCGCTCTAATTGCTGCACCCACAGAATGGATTTTGGTCTTGCCATGCGACACCCCATTGGTACAGGCTGAGCTTATAATGCAACTTTTTAACACCTCAATTTCTACCGATTGCCAAGCTATTGTCCCTTCTCACGATGGTCATTTCGAACCATTGTTTGCACTTTATCACAAAAACACCATCGATCAAATTAATATTCAAATATCAAAGGGAGATTATAAAATGACTCATTTTATTGAACAAATCAACACGGTGATTGTTCAAGTGTCACAACAAAAATCATTTGTAAACATCAATACCCCAGAAGATTTTAATAAATTGAGTACTGATTTATGAAACTTTTAAAATCTATATTGAGCATTCCTTTGCTGATATTAATTGGCATTTATAAATATTTAATATCACCATTCACACCAGCATCTTGTCGACATTACCCAACTTGTTCTGGATATGCCTCGGAAGCTATACACCGACATGGTGTAACAGAAGGTACCATTATGGCCGCCAAACGCCTGAGTAAGTGCCATCCGTGGGGCACACAGGGATACGATCCCGTACCTTTGTTCAAATTCAAAAGCTATGCATCAGGAAAACGTGAAAAGTTTAACCTTCACGAATCCCTTCAGAAACAAGCCAATATG
>DYOK01000047.1:0-10294 GCA_020720565.1 Acetofilamentum sp. | reverse complement strand
ATTAAAGATGTAAGAAAATTAACTCCATAAATAAATCAACACATTAACGGAGTTCAAGCAATACACAGTAATTGGGATTCGAGAACCGCAGCCATCAATTGCTTGTCTTCAACACATCAACAAATCATTAATTCAAAAAAGGGTTTGATTTAATTCATTTTTTTAACATTTCTCTTGCTGGAAAATTCTAAATTTGCAATTCATCATTTCTTATCGCACACCTTATATATAGTATTAGATATCTGAATAAGTCAGAACATTAAAAATTAATCGAATGCCACAAATTTCGCAACGCGGAAACGAAATGCCCGCATCGCCTATCAGAAAATTAGTTCCTTTTGCCGAAATAGCTAAACAAAAAGGCAGAAAAGTATACCACCTAAATATTGGACAACCCGATATCAAAACGCCTGAAGCAGCCATGTTGGCTGTCAAAAACTGGGATGTTAAAGTGGTCGAATACAGTCATTCAGCTGGACATTTGTCGTATCGCCAAAAACTAAGTCAGTACTACAAAGGCATTGATATTTCAGTCGACGAAAACGAGATTATGATTACCACTGGGGGGTCAGAGGCCATAACTTTTGCTTTTTTAGCTTGCTTAAATCCAGGCGACGAAGTGATTATTCCAGAGCCATTTTATGCCAATTATAATGGATTTGCCACAGCGGCAGGTGTCAAAGTGATTCCGATTACATCGACCATCGAAAATAATTTTGCATTACCTCCAGTCGAAGAATTTAAAGCACTTATAGGGCCACGTACTAAAGGGATTGTTATCTGCAACCCTAATAACCCAACAGGCTATTTGTATTCCAAACAAGAATTACAAAGCTTGCGCGAAATTGTTTTGGAAAACGACATGTATTTGTTTTCAGACGAAGTTTATCGTGAATTTGTCTACGATGGAGAGACCCATTTTTCGGCTATGCAACTCGAAGGGATGGAAAGTAATGTAATATTAATGGACTCCGTGTCGAAGCGTTACAGTGCATGTGGTGTGCGTATTGGGGCATTTATTACCAAAAATAAAGAAGTAATGGCCACTGCCATGAAGTTTGCTCAAGCCCGTTTAAGCCCTCCTTCGTACGGTCAAGTGATTGGAGAGGCCGCTTTAGATACACCAAAACAATATTTCGACGAAGTCTATCAAGAGTATATTGAGCGAAGAGATTACATGGTGGAAGCATTAAATAAAATGCAAGGAGTTTATTGCCCGACACCTAAAGGGGCTTTTTATACCGTTGTACGCCTCCCAATCAATGATTCGGGCCAATTTGCACAATGGTTACTCGAAGAGTTCGCATACGAAAACCAAACTGTTATGGTTGCACCAGCCGATGGATTTTATTCAACAGCTGGTTTAGGTAAGAATGAGGTCAGAATTGCGTATGTTTTAAAGATAGAAGACCTAAAATCTGCCATGAAAGTGCTCGAAGAGGCTCTAAAAGTGTACCCCGGTAGAACAATTTTAAGCCTCTAAACAATATTTTAAGCTGTTTTTCCGTTCATTACGAAGAAATTGTTTAAGATTTTTTAACTACATTTTAAATTGCTAAAGCATTGATTTAAAGTTTATTTGAAAAATTGATGTTAAAAACTAAGTGGGGTTATCAACTAATAATTGTTGATAAAATTTGTAAGTACAAAAAAAAATTAGTTACTTTACTGGCTAATTGTAGATGAACAACTTTTTAAAACACTATAGTATCATATGAAAAAGCTACTAAACTTAACACTGTTGTTGGTAATTGTGTCTTCAGCCTTTGCTCAACGAGACCCACAGTACAGTTTCAATATGTTCAACCATATGGCCATTAACCCAGGTTTTGCAGGGATTAGTGGTGGAATTTGTGCCAGGGGTATTTACCACGAGCAATGGATAGGCGTTGAATCGGCACCCACTACTATGGTGCTATCGGCCGATATGGAATTAAAAAGTTTCAGTTCAGGTGTAGGCATTAATGTGATAAAAGATAACGAAGGCTTCAATCGAAATTTGTACTTTAACGCCAATTACGCTTACCATCTTAAAGTTGGAGACAAAGGGAAATTAGGTATTGGTGTGGGTTTAGGATTGCTTCAAAACTCCATTAGCGGCGAATGGTTAGGCCCCGATATGTTACAAGATCCCAACCGTACACCAGACGATGACCCAAGCATTCCTAAACAAGAAACACATTATAATTTTGATGCCAATATGGGCTTGTTTTATCAAACTACTTTCGATAAATACAACGAAATGTATGCGGGACTATCGGTAACTCACCTTACCGAACCTACTATGACAGCCGACAACTCTGCAAAAGGCAATTATTTTCCAAGAACATACTATTTAGATGCAGGCTATCATTATACGATGCCCAATGGAGTGATTCAGTTAAGACCATCTGTTTTATTTAAAACAGAAATGGTAGCAATGGAAACTTCTGTAAACTTGACAGCACTTTATAACCAAATGTTTTGGGCTGGAGTTTCGTATTCTACATCAAATCAAATTATTGTGATGGCTGGTGCTACACTTAAAAATAACCTGAGCTTTGGCGTAGCGTATGCATATTACATGAGTGAAATCAATACCATTGGATCTTTAGATGTAATGGTCAAATATTGCTTTGGCATCAAAAAACAAACAGGAAAAGGTTCTACAAGAAGTGTTAGATTTTTATAATTTTGAATCGCAGTCGTTTAAACTGACATATATAGGAGGTATTGTATGAAAAAATTACTCATTTTTGGATCATTAGCCAGCTTACTCTCTGGATGTGCCAATTTCGGCAATGGAGAGTTGACAGGTGTTCAAAACCGACCATTTTTCGAAGAAGTGCAGCCGATGGGAATGCAATTCTGTCGAAGTGGTAGCTACCAAATGGGACCAAACGACCAAGACGTTACTTGGGCGATGACAGCTGAACAAAAGACAGTGTCTGTTAAAGCGTTTTGGATTGACCAAACCGAAATTACGAATAATGAATACCGACAATTCGTATATTGGGTTAAAGACTCTATCGCACTTAAATTATTAGGCGAATTAGACGAAGAACGCTATTTAATTACAACCAACGAGTTCGAAGAAGAGGTTACACCTCCTTTTATTAATTGGGACTCAAAAGTCGAATGGTACAGTGCAGACGAAGAAGTTCGTGAAGCCCTCAACCCAATGTATTTACCAGAAGGCGAGCGTTTCTATCGACAAAAACAAATCGATACACGAAAACTCAATTTCGAATACTATTGGATTGACATGCGTCAGGCAGCTCGTAAAAATTATTTTGGTAACGAAAATCGTACGGCATGGAATTATGAAACACAAAAATATGATGGCGAAATTATCGACTACTCCAAAGGAGCTACCAGAGGCGAAAGTGTCGAAGTAAAAGACCGTTCATCATACATAATGCACGACATTATTAACGTCTATCCAGATACATTGGTATGGATTAGCGACTTTACCTATTCGTTTAACGAACCTAACGCAAAAGCATATTTTTGGCATCCTGTTTACGACCACTATCCTGTGGTTGGTGTAACATGGAGGCAGGCACGTGCTTTCTCTATTTGGAGAACCAATCTTTTGAATAGTTTTTTAAATGAACAGGAAGAGCCAATCGTTCAAGATTTCAGATTACCAACCGAATCGGAATGGGAATATGCAGCACGTGGTGGTCAAAAAAGTTCAATGTATCCTTGGGGTGGTCCTTATGCAACCAATTACAAGGGTTGTTACATCGCAAACTTTAAGCCCATGCGTGGTAACTATCCCGCTGATGGTGGATTACATACTGTAATTGTCGCCAATAACGATCCTAACGGTTGGGGTATTTACGACATGGCAGGTAATGTGGCCGAATGGACCAGTAACGCTTTCGACGAGTCGGCGTATTCATTCACCGACGACTTGAACCCCGATTACCTATACGAAACTAAACCAAACGATCAACCAGAGAAAAAACGTAAAGTAATCCGTGGTGGTTCGTGGAAAGATGTGGCCATGTATATGCAATGCGGCACACGTACATACGAGTACGAAGATACTGCTAAATCGTATATTGGTTTCAGAAACGTGAGAGACTTCTTAGGCCACGACTTTATGGACGGTGGCACAGGTTCTCAAATTTATTAATCTAAGGGAAAACTATTTTTATTACTAACTAAATATTAATTATCATGGGATTTAGCATTGGCGAATTAGTACAGAGTGAAAAGTGGAAAAAAATGATGGCTTATGTGTACGGCTGGGGAGCAGCAGTTGTACTTGCAGGAGCTTTATTTAAAATTCAACACTGGCCTGGGGCATCTTATATGCTTACCGCGGGTATGACCGTAGAAATTTTAATTTTCTTTATGTCGGCGTTTGAACCGCTTCATGAGGAGTTTGACTGGTCTTTGGTATATCCGCAGTTAGCTGGCATCGAAGACATGGAAGACCAAATGGTTGACCAACATGTAAGCAAAGGATCTTCATCTTCTGCATTAGAAAAATTTGATGCTTTATTGGAGCAAGGCGAATTAAGTCCTGAATTATTCCAAAATTTAGGAATTGGTTTAACCAAATTAAACGATACGGCTGGTAAACTTTCAGATTTATCTGATGCGTCGGCTGTAACTAACGAATATGTACATAATGTTAAGAATGCTACGGCATCAATGACAGGTTTTGCTGATACGTACAATAAATCAGTTGAAGACTTGACTCATTCTAACGTGACTGTAACTTCTGCTGGTAATAAGTTAGCAGAAACATACTCTCGTTTAACTTCAACTTTGAGCAAAGAAAACGAAGTTGCAGTAGATGGTAATAAAACATACGGACAGCAATTAGAGGTTATGAATAAAAACCTTCAAGCTTTGAATGCCGTTTACGAAATGCAAATTTCTAACAGTAATGAACATTTGGCTGCTGCTAAACGTATTTATGGTGGCATCAATGACATGATGGAGAGTTTGAATGATTCTGTTTCGGATACTAAAAAATACAAAGAGCAAGTGGCTCAATTGGGCAGCAATTTACAAGCATTGAATACCGTTTATGGTAACATGTTGGCTGCAATGAACATCAATGTTAATCGATAATATTAAATAAGATTATTAGATTATGAGTGGTGGTGCAAATTGTCCGGAAACCCCGAGACAGAAAATGATTGGTATGATGTATCTGTTCTTAACGGCCATGCTTGCGTTGAACGTTTCGAAAGATATTTTGAATGCCTTTGTAGTCGTTAACGAAGGACTACAAAATACTAATGCTAATTTCGATGCAAAGAATTCATTAACAATGAACTCGATCGATTTTGCTTATATGCAAGATAAAGTTAAAGTTCAATCAACGTACGATGGTGCAAAGAAAGCACAAGCTTTATCGAAAGAAATGGTCGATTATATCCATTCGTTACGTAAAGAGGTGATTAATACCACCGAAAAAAGAGAGGATATCAACGATATTTATGGTGATACCATTTCATTAATGGATGTTGCTAGTAAAGACAACTATGACATCCCTACCCATTATTTTATGGGAGCCAGCTTAACTGATGGTGCCGATGGTGTTGATGGAAAAGGTGGTAAAGCACCAGAATTTAGAGCTAAATTGGATAAGTATGTGGCCGATTTACACGCCTTAATGAAAGGTTTAGGTATTAAAGGCACCGATAAATTAGGCGATTTAGGGGTTAACACTAAAGACCGAGCAAAGAAAAATACCGAACACCCAGAGGAAAACTTTTGGGCGAGTGGTAATTTTTACCATATTCCGCTTGCTGCAACCGTCGCTATTTTATCGCAAATCGAAAATCAAGTTCGCAATGCTGAATCTACAGTTTTAAACAAGTTGTTAGGTAACATTGGTGCGAGCGATATGAAATTTGACAAATTAGAAGCTCGTGTCGTTCCCAAGTCAACTTATGTGATTCAAGGTAGTAGTTACGAGGCCGATTTATTTGTGGCCGCTTGGAGTTCGACCTCAAATCCAAAAGTTATTGTAGGTCCTGCCGATCAATTGGATTTGACTGATACCCTCAATATTAAATTTAAAGCTGGTGCTGACACCAGTGTGGTACCCATTTTTAATGGTGTGGGTAAATATAAAGTACCAGCAAGTGCTATTGGTGAGAGAAAATATGCTTCAATTATCGAGGTTAAAAACACCTCAACAGGCGAAATTTCGACTTATCCATTGAAAGTAGAAGGTAATTACTTTGCACAATATATGGTGGCTAAGCCATCAGCTGTAATTTCGCCTACCAAAATGAATGTATTCTATGTGGGTGTAGACAATCCCGTATCAATCTCTGTTCCTGGTTTTGCTGCAGAAAATATCGCTCCAAGCATGTCTGGAGGTTCAATTAGTGCAGTTAACAAATCGAAAGGTGATTATGTAGTAAGAGTAAACGGCAAAGGAAAAGCCAGTGTTTCTGTATCTGCAACCGACGATAATGGTAATAGAGTATCCTTTGGTGCACAAGAGTTTCGTATTAAGACCGTTCCAAATCCTGTGGCTAAAATTGCTGGAGTTGGTACAGGAAGCATTGCGAAAAGCAAGCTTGAAATGGCTTCTGGTATGATGGCTGAGCTGGAAAATTTCGATTTCGAAATGCAATCCATTGTAACAAGCTTTACCTTGAACGTTACCATTGGTGGATACGAACAAAGCAAAACGTCAAGCTCGTATAAGGTAACACCTGAACAAAAAGCCTTATTAGCCAAAGTGAAACGTGGAACACGTGTAACTTTCGAAAATATCACCGCTAAAGTGGCAGGTAGTACGCGTAAACTTAACGACATTTCTTTAAAAGTTCAATAGTATGAAAAAAGTAGGTGTAATCATCATTATTTTGGTTAGTTTCAGTTTTTCTGGAATAGCTCAGAACGTCTTAGATGGTATTTATACCAAAGATCACGTTCCGGCACGTAAACCAGTACCATACAATCATTTACGCGAAGCCGATATGGCTTGGTCAAAAAAAGTATGGCGCTTGCTCGATTTAAAAGAGAAGATTAACCATCCCCTCTATTACCCTACTACACCGATGGACGACCGTAAAAGTCTTGTTCAATTGATGTTGGACGGAATTAAAGACGATGGAATTAGCGTCTATGCGTTTGATACAGAAAATGAATTTGCAACTACCTTAACGCTTGATGAAGTGATGTTATCGCTTGGAGCAGGAAAAGACTCGTCTATCGAAGTGGATCCAGTAACTTTGTCTGAATCTACTGTATATAAAGACATCGAGCCACTACCTGAAGAAGTTACCCGTATGTTGATGAAAGAAGAATGGTACTTTGATAAACAAAGAGCCATGATGCAAGTTCGTATAATTGGTTTGTGTCCCATTCGAAGATTTGAGAAAACTTTAACAGATGGCTCTGCACCTGCCGATGACGAAGAAAAACAAATGACTTTAAAAACATTGTTTTGGGCGTATTTTCCAGCGTATAGAGGTTTGTTTGCTAAGCATGAAGTGTTCAATCCGTATAATGATGCCGAACGAAGAACTTTTGACGATATTTTCTTTAAAAGACGTTTTTCATCTCATATTTATAGGGTAACCAACGTCTTCGACAACCGTCAAATTGAACAGTATAAACGCGGCGAGGATTTACTACTTGAAGCCGAGAAATTAGAAGAATTTATTTTTAAGATGGAACACGATTTGTGGGAATTCTAAAGTGTAAAATTTATTAAAGGCCGCCTAAAAACGGCCTTTTTTTTGATTTGAACATTTGTTGTTTAATACAAATTATTCATTCTAATAAAGAGCAATAGGATCGTTTTGACCAAAAATTACACATAACAAAACAATCAGCAATAGCATTTGAATTTTAACTTAAAGCCTGTAACATTCAACCAGTAAACATAATGAGTCCCAGAAAACTACACATCAGTATCGCCTTTACTTCATCCTTGTTCATGTTTGTTGCCCTAACTGTTACTGGAGGTATGTCTGGTTTTTTAAGCTATTGGGCCTTATATTTAATTTGGGCTCTTGTCCAATTACTTTTAGTATTTTGGATGTCGACCTTTTTAAACAATAGGTTTTATGCTAAAACCATCAAGCCAATTTATAAGACCATTCGTTCGGTGAGTGTAACCTCAAAATCGATTCGTGAAGACCTAGAAAATCCATCGTTTAATACCGATTTAGAACGCGATGTACAATTGTGGGCCAAGGAAAAAACCCGTCAAATTGCTCAATTACGCCAAATGGAAAAGTACCGAAAAGAGTTTATTGGCAATGTATCGCACGAACTTAAAACCCCAATTTTTACCATTCAAGGTTATATTTCTACGCTTATCGATGGTGGGATTGACGACCCAACTATAAACAAAAAGTATCTACTTAAAACCGAGAAAAGTATCGACCGCATGATATCGATTGTCGAAGACCTTATTTCGATCAGCAAACTAGAATCGGGAGAGTTGACACTCAGTCAAGAATGGTTTAGCATCGATCAATTGGTTAAAGAAGTCATCGAAATGCAAGAAGAACACGCCCATAAAAAAGAGGTCAATTTATATTACAAACCAACCGAAGGGCTTTCGTGTACTGTTTATGGCGACAAAAGATTGCTCTACCAAGTCTTAACTAATTTGGTAACCAATAGTTTGAATTATAACAAAGTACAAGGTTTTACAAAAATTAAAAGCTATTCGGTCGACAAAGTGCTGCACATTGAAGTTTCCGACAATGGCATAGGTATTCCAGAACAAGATTTACCTCGAATTTTTGAACGTTTCTATCGAGTCGATAAAAGCCGTTCGAAAGATCAAGGAGGAACCGGGTTGGGCTTAGCCATATGTAAACATATTATCGAAGCACATGGACAAAGTATTAACGTAAGTAGCCAAGTCGATTTTGGAAGTACGTTTACTTTTACGCTCAATCATAAATAAGAAACAGTATATCTTAGTAAGTATCAGATTATCAGTATAATTCCTCAGTATTTCTAATATGGATTCAACATCGCTTTTTTATGTTGTAAAAAACATGCGATAATGTTGATATGTAGATTTAAAATCACGTTTTTTTGTCTAAATTTGAAACACATTTTTAAAGTATCTAAACAATGAATATTCACGAATATCAAGCAAAAGCAATACTTAAAAGCTACGGCGTTGCCATACAAGAAGGTAAAGTGGCTAGAACACCACAAGAAGCCGAAGCTCAAGCAAAATTATTAACAACCGAAACTGGTACAAGCTGGTATGTGGTTAAAGCACAAATCCATGCAGGCGGTCGTGGAAAAGGGATTGTAAACGAAACGGGTTCAAATGGAGTAGTTTTGGCTAAAGGAATCGATAAAGTATTCGATATTGCTAAAGGTATTCTTGGCGGAACTTTAGTGACCAAACAAACTGGACCTGCTGGTAAAAAAGTGAATCAAGTTTTAATTGCCCAAGATGTTTATTATCCTGGCGAATCAAAAACTGCCGAGTTTTATATGTCGGTTCTATTAAACAGAAAGACAGGACGTAACATTATTATGTATTCTACCGAAGGTGGTATGGATATCGAAACAGTTGCGGAAAATACACCACATTTGATTTTTAAAGAAGAAATTGACCCAAAAGTTGGTATTCAAGCATTTCAAGCCCGTAAGATTGCGTTTAATTTGGGACTTAATGGAAAAGCGATGAAGGAGATGACCAAATTTGTCACTTCGCTTTACAAAGCCTACGTGGGTACAGATGCGTCTATGTTCGAAATTAACCCTGTACTTAAAACTTCTGACGATAAAATTATTGCTGTCGATTCAAAAGTAAATCTAGATGACAATGCACTATATCGCCATCCTGAATTCTTCGAATTAAGAGACTTATCAGAAGAAGATCCTGCCGAAGTTGAAGCTGGCAAACACAATCTTAACTTTATTAAACTCGATGGAAATGTAGGTTGTATGGTTAACGGTGCTGGTTTAGCCATGGCTACAATGGATATTATTAAATTGTCGGGTGGAGATCCTGCAAACTTCCTCGATGTTGGGGGCGCAGCTAATGCAGTAACCGTAGAAGCTGGCTTTAGAATTATTCTTAAAGATCCCAATGTTAAAGCTATTTTACTAAATATTTTTGGTGGTATAGTACGTTGCGACCGTGTGGCTGCAGGTGTGGTTGAAGCTTACAAATCGATCGGAGAGATTAAAGTTCCTGTGATTGTTCGTTTACAAGGCACTAATGCCGAAGAAGGCAAAGTGCTTATCGACAATTCTGGCTTAAAAGTACATTCGGCTATCACACTGCAAGAAGCTGCCGATTTAGTTAAAAAAGTAATGGCATAACTGCTAATTTATAATT
>DYOK01000046.1 GCA_020720565.1 Acetofilamentum sp. | reverse complement strand
GCTTGTCCCATAAAGGGAAATAGAAACAGAATTATTCCCGTTAATATCTTGATGTACCATGAAGATATTGTCATTTTTTAGTGTGCTTAGGAATATTGCGATTAACCGCAACCTCCGCCAACTTCTTTTTTCTTACCGGCGCCTTTAATTGGAGCCTTTTTAGATTCTACACCTTTATTAGCTTCGTTAACATGTACCTCGAAAGCTTTGTCGGTAGGGTTTTTCCCTTTGATAAGTGGGAAGTCGAATAAACTTGCAGCGGCATCAAATCCAGACCAGCCTTCGCGAGCTTTTAAATCGGAGTGCATAAAACTATTGGCTCCAAAATTTAAAGAAAAAGCATTATAACCTAGTAATCTTAGGTAGGCTACCAAAAAAGCTGCACTTTGTCCAGTAAAGCAGTAAACCAATATTTTTTGCTCGTGTGGTAAGGTTTTTAGTAACCCAGCCATCTTTAAATCTTCTTTTGGCGTATATTGGTACGATCCAGGAATATGACCTTTGTCGTATTTATCTTTCGGCCAGTAATTTACAATGTAAAACGAACTGTCGGTAAATGCTCTATCAACACCGATTAGTAGTTTTGAAAATGGGGTTTTTAATAAAGTTTTTGCACGAGCTTGTAGAATTTCGGATCCGCATCCAGCTTTTGTATTAATTTTTGGAAAAGGATAGACTTTGCTTTTGATATTGTGTTTAGTTTCTAGTTTGCTTGCATATTTGTTAGATACATTAGCCGACCATTGATCGAGAGATTTGTTCCACGCCCCCATTCCATATTTCATTGCAAACACATTATCATATCCTATAATGCGAAGGATAGCGGTAACATATGCGGCCTCTTGTCCGGTATGGTCAACAATAACAACCTTGTCGAATGTATTTGCTGCTACATTAAATTCAAAATGGTTAAAAAGGCTATCTGTAGGAACATATATTGCACCGTTAATATGACCCTCGACATACGATTGTTGGTCTCTAATATCAACAATCAATAGCCGAGATATTTGTTCGTTGACCTCCTCTGCAGTTATAAAACTAGGGGCATTTTTAGAATTAATATAATCGCCAGAATTGGGCAAAAATCGCATCAAAGCCTCAAATTCAGACGCAAATTTGGCAGTGTCTTCTTGAACGGTTTTAATGTTTTGACCAGGGTTATAATAACGCTCGCAACTCGTAAAAATCAGCAGAAGAAATGCGGGTATAATTAAAAATTGTTTTTTCATTTTTTAATATATTTTAAGCTCATTGAGCCAATTATTATTTAGTTTAAGTCTGGACAATTCTCGTCGAACGGAACCACTACACGGTTTGGATTTTTCTCGTAATTACTTGGACGAGCAATACTATCAAAAACGGGTTGTTCTTTACCGGCAACGAGACGTAAAAAGTCGAATCGTGGTTTTTCGTCGTTATAAACTCCAGTTTTGATACCATATGATGCCAACACATATTTGTCGATAAAATCGTATCCGCCCAATGCTACTTTTATATTCTTGAAATTTAACTGTTTCAATGTTAAATAAGAATTGATAGCTTGGCAATTGCTTTTGCAAAAGATGATATTAATCTTTTCGTCTTGGTTTAAAATCTCAAGGTGTTCTTCGTCGAGAATATCTTTCGATGGGATATTTATGGCCCCCTTAAGATGCTTTACAGCAAACTCGTGTGGTGTTCTGATATCGATAAATCGATAAATGGTATCTTTACCACAAAGTAAGATATTGGCCAATTTCTCGGGACTTAAAATGTCTTCTTTTGATAGATAAGCTTGAAGCGTCTCCTCTGGAGTTAACACGTATTTTTTACTATCGTCGATGCCGCAAGCAGAAAATAGGCTAATGATGGATGCTAACAGGGCAATATGTATATAAATTTTCATTGCTTTTATGTTATTTAGTTCATTATTATATTGATGACCATTGGTAGTAATGCGCATTATCCACAACCACCGCCAACTTCTTTTTTCTTTCCTGGAGCTGCAGCTGGCTTAGGTTTACCTGTTGTGGCAGGTGCTGTGCTAGTTGCAGCCTCGCCAGGTTTTCCACCAGTAAAAAATTCACTTGCCCCTTTTCGGTATTGATACATTTGGTCGTCTACTCGATCCCAAATAACAGAATGTTCTCTTGGGCTAAGAATTTGTTCAACCCATGCGTTGAGCCCCCCTCTCATGACATATACATTGGTATAGCCCAAACGAGTGGCAAGCATCCAAGCTACATCGGCATCAGCAGAACCATTAGAGAAAATAATCGTTTTGTATGTCGATTGATCGAGATAATTAAGGTTTTCTGGTTTTAAAAAATCTTTAAGAGGGATATTGATAGCCCCTTTTAAAGTAAATTTATTGTAAAAAACTTCATCTCTCACATCGATTAGTTGGAGCGATGGATCTTGCGAAATAATGTGATGAGCCACATCTTCTGGCGTGTAGTATCTTGTTTTTTGGATAATCTTTTGATGCAATTCATCGGGCGATATCTCGTTGGTATTGTTCCTATCTACCGAAGTAAAGGCTATAAATAAGCTCAGAACTAAGAGTAGGCCAATTGCAAATATGTTTTTTCCGTTCATAATAATAGATTTAATATTCTACGTCTTTAATATTGTAATCTCGTTTAATCTTATCGACCAACCAGAAAGCAAACAGACCAAAGATAATGAAAATTAATACAGCCACGCCAGGAGACACATGTAAGAGCTCACTCATAGTGAATTTTCCAACATCTGTTTTAACTCTAAAGTCTTCCCAGAGCACTTCGTAAGTTATGCCATAGAATAGCACACCCAAACCAATGCCGAGAAGAAAAACAAAAGCGTCAATTTTTCCAGTAGCTACGCCACACCAACTGGTGCCAGGGCAAAAACCGCCCATTAAGAAACCTATACCCATAATCGCTCCCCCAACTAAGGTTGGGATCACATAGGTAACTGGCATCCATACGTTTTCGTATTTAAAAATACCAAAATAGTTTAAGTAGAGTAACCCTAAAGCAGCTGTCATGCCTGCAGTAAAGAATACTTTAATTACTGTATAGTCATAGCCATAAAAAACGCCAGCTAACTTGCGCGAAGTAGAAAAACCTGCGCGTTCTAGTACAAAACCAAAGGCTATACCAATTAATAGAGCTGCTATTAAATTCCATTCACTTCCTTGTTCAAAAATAGGTGCCATATACGTTTATTTTATATCCATAATTTTCTAAAAAACCAAGCCAGTAGGTAGCCAAATCCGAAAATTCCTGCTACTACAACAAAACCAGAAACTGACATTACGGCCATACCGCTCAATCCAGCTCCCGATGTACAACCTCTACCCAATTGAGAGCCAATGCCGAAGAAAACCCCTCCAAGCAAGGCAAAAATGAGTCGAGTTTTTGAGGTGATTTTCGGAGAATGTTCAACCATTAACTTTAGTCGACCTGCTAATGCCCCGCTAATTACACCGCCAATAAGCAATCCTAAGACCTCGAAAACCAACCAAGTTTTAATTGGGCTTGAACCATGTTCTCCAGAGACCCTAAAAAAGTTTGATCCTTCTGCGTAATCGGGAGCAATTATATTGACTCCAGTTTTTACGATATCTTTTACGGCACCACTACCTCCAACGCCTTCGCCACTGAAGAAGAATGCCGCCATAATGATAAATCCAAGCAAGACTCCCGCTAAATACGGGTTCATAAATTTTTTACTTTTATCTTCCATTGTCTTATTTTTTTAATATAAATAGCGTGTAATTTGACCAGCATCGACCATGATAAAACGGAACAATGCACCTCCAAACAAAATAAAGAAGGCTGGTATCGAAATAGGAATTTTAAAGCCATAAAGCTCTAATATTTCCAAAATTGCAGGAAATACTAATCCACCGACCACAAAGAATCCCCAAAATACTGCTGTAAATTCGCCGCCTAAGAATAAACCGGCTGCCTCTTGTTGCACTGCTGTACTGGCCAAAAAGCCCATAAATAAATGGACAATAAAGAACAATTCAACGCCAATGAGTATTAAGTCGATTTTTGAAAAAGCAATTTTTTCGTGATGACTTTTAGCCATCCACATAATAGCCGCGGCTCCAGTCGATAAGCCCGAAACCAAGAACAATGGGCCCAATAAAGAGGTGTTCCATAAAGGTCGTGCATTAAAGGCAGAAAGCAAAATACCAGTATACACACCAAGAATAATTGATAATACCATATTAACTATTGCAATGGGTTTGCGGTATTCTATTGAAAGTTTATAAACCCATTCGATAATCCAGTATTGTTTCATCATTTTAAAGATCCAATCGATTAAATTAATTATATATCGATTTTTTCCATCAAAGTAGGCTCTAATTTCGGTTAAATAACTCAAAGGCCACAATACTGATAAAGGCATTACTGCACCTAAGGTCCATGCACCCCACGACATAGGAGAGTCGAATCGGATGGTGGTATATAATTGCCAAAAGAATGCAGGGTGGCGTAAATCGAGCAATAATGCAATCAAACCTAAAACAATAACAATTGGTGCAAGAAATGGAGCCACTTGTACGGCAATTGGATACTCTTTTTCTTTACCAGTTAGGTAAAAATAGGTGGAAAAAAAGATCAATCCAGCGGCAAGCCCCCCCACAAATAAATAAAGTGGAATTTGCCAATGCCAAATATGCAAAACGGGGTCGATAAAAGGGATATTTCGCCCGCTAACAAATAATTCTTCTTTCATATCGAATTAAATTAAAAAATAAACTTGAGGTTTAGTGCCTGCTTCAGGGGCGTTCACTTTCCATTTTCTCTCTCTGAGTATTTTTGATACTGGTGAGTTCTCGTCGTGTAAGTCACCAAAATACAAACATTTGGTTGGGCAAACTGCTACACATGCTGTATCTTGACCCTTAGAGACTCTATGGTCGCAGAACGTACACTTGTCGACATAACCATCGGGGTGAAAATATCGGGCATCGTATGGGCAAGCTTGAATACATGCACCACAACCAATACATTCAACATGGGTTACTTTTACTATTCCGCCTTCGATAATGTGACTGGCTCCTGTTGGGCAAGTTCTAACACAAGGTGTATCTTCGCATTGGTTACAACGTTCCGATCGAATTTCCATTTCTAAGTTAGGATATGTACCATCCACATTTTCGACAATCCAGTCGCGACAAAAGCCGTGAGGTACATTATTTTCTGTTTGACAAGCGACTACACAGTCGCTACATCCGACACACTTTTTGGTGTCCATTGCCATTGCGTATCTCATGCGTTTTGCTCTTTTTGATGTGGGTTTTTAGTCACGAAAGTGACAAAATTCTCTCTCATACCTGTTCCGCCCATAATGGGGTCAATTTTTACATTGGTAATTAATTCGGTATCATCAATGCCTTTTCCGTATGAACGGCTAAGCTTATCATTGGTTTTTCCAAAGCCGTGTACCATATAAACTGAGTCGTGTCTAATTCGTTCGGTAATTCGGACTTTAATTGGAAATGAAGAGATTACACTGTCTTGATTTTTTAGCCAGATGTATTGTTCGTTATGTAAATCCCATATTTTTGCAACCGAAGGATTCACCCATAAGGTGTTTTCCGACATTAAATCAGACAAATGGGGACTGTTAACGGTACGTCCAAATGTATGCATTGGAGCACGGCCATATATCAATCGATAGAATTGATCGTCAGGTTGTTTGTGTTCGGTGTAACGTGGCATTGCATCGTATCCTTTCTCTTCTAAATCGATGGAGTACAATTCAATTTTACCAGTATTGGTGTTAAAGAAATACTCTTCACCATCGGCTAAGTAGAGTGGTTTGTGCTTCTCGTAGACTTTTACGCCAATTTTTTGCATTTCTTCGAGCGAAGTGCCCATTTGCTTAAATTTCCAATCGAGTTCCTCTTCGACATTGGTCCATTTAAAATAGTCTTGTAGTCCCAAACGTACGCCTATTTCACGTGCAATCCACCAACCTGGCTTCGATTGCCAACGAGGCTCAGCAGCGGGCATTCGAAGTGCAATGTTGGGATATCGGTGTTGATTACTTCTGATATCGTCGTATCGTTCCAAATATGTACATTCTGGTAAAACGATATCGGCATAACCTGTAATTTCCATTGGCATGGTATCGACCACTACCATCAGCTCTAAATTCTGAATGGCTTTTAAGGTAATCGATTTATCGGGTACAGTGGTTAGTAAGTTGGTTCCAACAACGAACCATCCTTTAATCTTATAAGGACTTTCTGAATTTGGCAACGAAGCTTTAATAAGATCGTTAGCTAGACCAGTACCAGCACCTTTATATGTAGGTTTTGTAATGTCTTTCCATGTCCATTTTGGATGAGGATAAGCTGGCGAAGGATATTCGGGTACTTTTTTAGACTCTGGGAAATAAAAACCACCTTTTCGTCCATAAGAACCTAAAAGTGCATTTAATATGGCCATAGCTCTTAGTCTTTGGGTATCGTCGCCATACCAAGTGGTGTGACGTCCCGGATGGATAATTACCGCTGGAGATGCTTTGGCCATTTCGTAAGCCGAATTCCGAATGTCTTCGGGGCGAATATCAGTTTGGGTATAGGCCCATTCGGGGGTATAATTTTTAACGTGCAATTTAAGTTCTTCGAAACCAAAGGCATATTGCTCGACGTATTTTTTATCGTATAGCTCTTCGTAAATAAGTACATGTATCCACGACAAAAGTAAGGCGATATCGGTGGCAGGTTTAATAGGAAGCCAAAACTTAGATTTACTAGCTATGGTCGAAAAACGTGGATCGACTGTAATTATAGATGCCCCTCGATCGATGGCGTCGGAAACTTCCTGCACATATCCATTGTGCATGTTTTCGCCCACGTGATTGCCGATTAACACCAAACACTTGGTGTTTTTTACATCGGTTGGTTCGGGCGAGCTGAGACCAGCACCAAAAGTTGCAACAAATGCAGCTTCGCGTGGGCCTAAGCATTGCGCGTACGATGGTTTGGCCGCATTTGCCGTACCGTAGGCTTCGAGCATATGGTGAAAATACGAACCGCTACTGGCGTGATAGAGCAAAGCCATACTTTCGGGACCATGTTTTTTAGCGATAATCTTCATTTTATCGGCTATAAAATCGAGTGCTTTTTCCCAAGTTACGGGTTTAAATACACTTTTCCCATTTTCGACCACTCGCATCAATGGCTCTTTGAGTCGGTCGTTATCGTAATACAAGCCAACCCCGCCCGTTCCTCTTGGACAAAACCGTCCGTTTGAATGTGGGTCGTCGTCATTTCCTACAATTTTTTGAATGTTGCCTTCGTCATTTAAATAGGTGAATCCAGCACATTTCCAGAAACATACTTCGCAAAAAGTAGGAAAACGTTTAGCTTTTGATTCGTCGACTGGTGTTTTCTCTTTGGGCATAAAACCAGGCACCCAATTTAATACTGGATTGAGCATGGTTAAACCGCCAACTCCCAAAGTTGAAATTTTAATAAAATCTCTACGAGAAGTCTTTTTCATATCTTAAAAGATTTTTTTTGATATATATCAACAAAATTATGTATAAATATCTTACTTTATATGTATGTCGTTGTCTTATTGGTTATTTGAAAACGTTCTAAATTATTGTAAAAGATTAGTTATCAGTGGTGTGGAAAATTTAGTGTTTATAAACATGTAATTTATATATATACGTATGTGTATTATTGACTTATTTCTGACAAACTTTTATAGTCAATTATCTCAACTTGCCGCCCTTTTGATTTAATATATCCTTTAGATTCAAAGTCTTTAAGGGTTCTAACTACATTTTCTTTGGCCATGTTGGTTAATTCTGCTAATTCTGTTCTGGATATAGGAAGTATGAATGTTTTTGACTCGAATATTTTATCGGAAAAGTTCAATAACAGCTCTGCCATTCTGGATTGAATGTTTTTGTGTGAGAGGTAAAATACTTTTGAAAGTAGCTTATCGATTGATGTATTAAGCTCATTTATAATACTTAACGAGAATGCGACATTGTTGGTCATAATATTCGATATGATATCGATGTTAATTTCGCAGACTTCAACTGTTTCGATTGCAGTAACAGAAAAATTGTATTTTTTGGAGTGATTAAGCGCGGTAACGCCCAGCATACTACTTTTGCCTGAAACTTCGAGAATTAAGTTTTTATCCTCATTTTCGATATGCACCTTGACTAGGCCACTCTTAACAAAGTAGATGTGCTTTGCTGCCGAGTTTTGCTTAATAATAGTTTCGCCTTTCTTGTAAGTTATCTCAGATTTGTGTTCGGTTACTTTTGTTAACTCATTGATAGATAGCTCGTCAAAACATGCAGATCGGTTTGGGCAAGAAGAACAAGTTGTGTACATATAAAGTGAGTTAGATGTTTATTTTGCAAATTTAAACACAGAATTGATATAAATCAATTTAATATTGATATATATCAAATGTTATAGAGCATGTTTAAGCCTTAAACATCGACGTACTTTTACACCTGTAAAAATGAAAGGTGTTTATCAACAAAAATTAATATTATTAAAGTCATATAAAATGAAAACTTTTTTCAAACTAGTGCCCAGTCTCATCTTGCCTATGTTGCTGGTTTTTACTTTTATCTTCACCTACAAAGGATGGGAAGAAAAAGAGATTGTAATTGCTAAGCTCGAAAAAGCTTCAAAGAATGTGGATCATTCCAAGTTTGCAGAATTACAAAAACCCTTTGCTACACCTCAAGAAATGACAGCAGCTTGTTTAAGTTGTCACAATCAAAGAGCCGAGGAGATTATGTCTACCGCCCACTGGAATTGGAGCACACCAGATACATTGTCGGATGGTAGAGTACGACACATTGGTAAAAAGAATGTGTTAAACAATTTTTGTGTAGGGATTAATACCAACGAAATGCTTTGCTCGGGTTGCCATATTGGTTATGGATATTCTGATAAAAATTTCGATTTTCATAATCCTAATAATATTGACTGTATCATATGCCACGATAACTCCGGTAAATATAAAAAATCGAAAGGACAAGCCGGAATGGCCGATACAACTAACTTAAAAGAAATGGCTCAAAGTGTGGGGCCTACTAACAATAAAAATTGTAGTAAATGCCACGCCATGGGTGGAGGTGGAAATAATGTTAAACATGGTGATTTGGATATGGACATGACCGATCAAGACATCTGTACTAAAGATATCGATGTGCACATGGCCAAAGATGGTGCAGACTTGAATTGCTCGCAATGTCACATTACCTCGCATCACCAAATTAGAGGAACTGGCCCTATGACCAATTCAACCTCTTTGCACAATGCCGAAAATAGGGCCACTTGTACAGAATGTCATACCGATCGACCACATAACAATCCGACTTTGAACGACCACTATAATAAGGTAGCTTGTCAAACATGTCACATTCCTACGTATGCTAAAATCAATAAAACTACCGTAAATTGGGACTGGTCAACAACAGGTCTAAGAAATGGGGAGCAGTTTAAAGAAGAAGCACCCGATAAAATGAAAAAATCGGATAGCGGTCACGGAACACATACTTACGGCAAAAATCTTAAACCTGAATATTTCTGGTGGAATGGTAAAACCGAAGTAACCACGCTCGAAACTCAAATTGACCCAACAAAAGTTGTCGATATGAATGCTTTACATGGCGATTATTCGGAGTTAGACAGCAAAATATATCCTTTTAAAGTTATGAGAGGTAAACAACCTTACGATTCTAAAAATAATACATTTGTTCAGATTCATACTTTTGGCCCTAAAGGGTCGGGAGCCTATTGGTCTGATTTTGATTGGGATAAATCGATTCGATCAGGAATGGAGTATGCAGGTTATCCCTATAGCGGAAAATTTGCTTTCGTAGAAACACGCTCCTTTTGGCCTGTTAATCACATGGTTTCACCTAAAACAGAAGCTTTAAGTTGTACAGAATGTCACAGTCAAAACAGTGTGTTGGCGGGCTTAAACGATTTTTATCTTCCAGGACGAGATCGAAACAATTATTTAGATTGGGCAGGTAAATTGTTTGTATTATTTGCCGCACTTGGCGTCATAGGGCATTCAATTCTTAGAGTCATGGCAAGAAAAAGAAATATTCGTTAATAAACTGTAAATCACGTCTTAATACTGTATAAAATGAAAAAAGTATATATCTATAACAAGTACAACCGATTTTGGCATTGGACTCAAGCGGCTCTAATTTTATTCTTAGTTGTAACAGGATTAGAAGTACACGGAACTATGAAGCTTTTTGGATATCAAAATGCTGTAACGTATCATAATAATGCGGCATGGTCGCTTATCGTACTTATCATATTTACCATTTTTTGGGACTTTACGATTGGAGAGTGGCGTCAATATATTCCCACTTTTGATTTGATGACCGAGCAGATTAAATATTATATTACAGGTATTTTTAATAAAGCCCCACACCCCACACACAAAACAAAGTATACCAAATTTAATCCTTTACAAAGGATGACCTATTTAGGACTCAAACTAATGATTATTCCAGTGATGATTCTTAGTGGGGTTTTATATTTCTATTTTTTCAATACCATACATAGTGGTACTGCACTTGATTTGCAATGGATTGCAATTATTCACACGTTTGGTGCTTTTGTATTAGTGGGTTTTGTACTTGTCCATATCTATTTAACAACGACTGGGCATACCGTAACTTCGAGCGTAGAAGCCATGATTACCGGCTGGGAAGAAATGAGCGACGAAGATGCTAAATATGCTATCGAGGAAGGTTTGCAAGTCAAAATTAACGAAATGAAAAAAGAAATTCGCTCGAGCAATAGAGATGAACTACTCGATGTTGCATTGCGCGATGTAGAAGCAAAATTTGGTTATACCCACGACTCAAATTTGAGACAAGCCGTTGATCATTCAGGTATTGGATATTTTAAAATTAATTCACAAGGTAGATATACAGAGGTCAACGAAGGCTGGTTAAATCTATATAAATGTACTGCACTTAGTGATGTGATCAATCAGCCTATTGCATTAAATAGAGACGAAAGTGATCGTAAAGTTGTTGAAGACATTTTTACAACAGTTATGCAGGGAAAAACTGTACAATCGGGAGAAGTAAAACGCACATGTAAAGATGGACAAGTGGGCTATCATACTTTTACGGCCAGTCCTGTTCTTGACGAAAATGGAGTTATCATTGGTATGGAAGGTTTTATCATCGATACCACCAATCAGCATCAATAATAATTAAATGGTGTTATGTCAAGAAGCCCCTTTGTCGAGGGGCTTTTTTATTTTGATAATTTTAAATATACTTTGTTTTCTTTATCAAACATCTGAAAATGTATTTGATATAATATAACATTTGTAATATATTAATTCTAAAACTTTAGCTCATGATCTAAATAGTTTGTTTTTTATGGCGAAAAGAAAGCAACAATTTGATTAAATCGCGAGCTAATTATATTGTTAAACAGCTTTTTAACTGACATTTGTCATGGTCTTAAAGGGTGTATTTAAATAAGTTTGTGATACTTATATATTGTTTAATAAATACATATTTAAATTGTTTGTTATGAAGAAGTTTAGTTTTTATCTAGTATCCTTGCTCTTTGGAGCTTTACTGTTTACATACAGTTGTGGTCATACTACAGAACCTGCCGCACAAAGCCAAGAGGTTGCCGCAGTGAGTGAATCTCAAATTTTAATTGATTACTTAGAGGCCAATGGTGATTTTATCAATAGCGACAAAGTGCCCGCTATGATTAAATCCAAAGAAGTATTCGAAAATCTTGAGAATCCAAAATATTTAGTAATTGACTTGAGAAGTTATCCAGATTGGGCTAAGGGGCATGTTCCTAAATCGGTCAATGTTGATATGAAAAGTCTCATTTCTTATTTCGAAGTGAATATTAAACCAGCAGATTACGATAAAATTACTTTAATTTGCTATAGTGGTCAAACAGCAACTTTTGCTACTTCAATTCTACGCCTTTTAGGTTATAATAATGTATTTGCGATGAAGTGGGGAATGAGTTCTTGGAATAAAGATTTTGCAAAAAAATGGGAATCTAATCTTAGTAGCGATTATATTGCTCAACTTGAAACTAAATCTAATCCTAAAAATGCGGCTGGGTCATTACCTACTTTAAGTACAGGTTTGACAGAACCAAAAGCCATTTTAAAATCAAGAGCTAAAGAAGTGCTTAATGCCGAATTTAAAAGTGTATTAGTTAAACCAGCTGAATTATTTAGCAATGGTGCTGCTTATTACATTGTAAACTACTGGCCTTTACCTAAATATGAATCTGGACATATCCCAGGTGCCATCCAATATACACCTAAAAAATCGATGTCAACCAAAGCCGATATTCTTACATTACCAACAGATAAAAAAGTTGTTGTGTATTGTTTTACTGGTCAACACAGCGGTTTTGTTACAGCTTACCTACGTTTACTAGGATATGATGCTTATTCGTTAGGTTTTGGTTCAAACAGTTTTATGCATCAGAAACTCGTTGATAACGGTGCTGAAGAATGGAGTGCATTTACTAAAGAAGAAATTCACGATTATAAAGTAGAGGTTGATAAAAACTTCGACGAATCTAAAGCTGAAGGTTCATCGGGCGGGGGATGTAGCTAATCCTAATTCAAAGTTCTATTTCTAGATTTTAAGTTCCAGAGATATTAAAAAAAGACGTGTCAAATTCGTGACACGTCTTTTTTGTATTGTACAATAAATGTCCTGACTATTTTCTGCTAAAGTTTTTCAAACAAGGCTTTGTTAGAGTTGTAAACTGTAAATTAAAATACTTAACGTTATTTCAAAAACTATATTTTTAATTGAGTTGCTTAATATACATTCTAAAAAACAGATACGAGGTTAAACCCGACATCCATAACGAAATTACTGTGGCAATGCCAGCACCCATAATGCCATATTGAGGAATCAATACATAATTCAAAATTAAATCTAAAATTAGGGTGCCTATTGCAATTCCTGTATTGATGCGTATCCATCCAATGGCAAGCAATATATTCCCATATGGTACTCTAAAAATTAGCATACTGGCTACGCCCCACATCAAGATAAGAAATACTTTTCCCGAGCCTAAGTATGCAGAACCAAATAATATGGCAATGATAGTCTCCGAAAACAAATGTGCCCCAAGGAGTATTCCAACTGACAAAAGTGCAAAAAGTCTTAAAAAACCTTTGGAATATTGACTTAGAAAGCTTTTGTCTTTCGAAAACTTGACCAAAGTAACAAAATCGGTTTTAATAAAAGCACCCGGCAAAAACATCAAACTAAAGGGGATAATACTCATGGCTTTGTATTGTGCCACCATTTCGGGACTTTCGAGTATATTACCTATACTGAGAATGTCGACCGAAAAAATGAGTTGAGAAACAATTCCGCCAAAACTTGAATAAACGCCAAATTGCCAAAGGGTCTTGGGCGGTGTTTCAAATTTCGAACGACTCCATAAAATAAAAGGCTTTCGAATCAAAACCCACATCGAAATAATTAATGGACTCACAACTACCGCTACAATATATCCTGCACCATTCCAAAAATAAGTCAGGATAGCCCCCAGAATTAGCATCAGCACTGCTTGTGTGGTTTCTAAAACGGCCCAAGTCCTGTTGATAATAAAAATTCTGAAATAATTTTTGACCGATTCGAATACGTATAGGGAAATGAGCAATGGGGCCAAGCCAATCAGATACCAAAGGGCGTCGGGTAAGTTATAGGTCAAAATTGGTGCAAACGCCATTAATAAGGCTACGATGCCCAACGAAACAATCGTACCCCAAATAATTGTGTATCGGAACATGGATTTTTTTTGTGCAACCAATCGTTCTTGTGGGCCAAATTGTAATAGGCTTTGAAAAAGACCAGCACCAATAAAAGGCCCGATGAAACTCACAATGTTGTAGGCGTACATAATATTCCCAAATTCTGGTTTGTCGACTAACCGTATCAGAATGATGGACAGCAAAAAACTTGCGGCTTTCGACAGAATCATACTGCCAAAAATTGATCCGCCTTTTCGGTCGAGAAAACTACGAAAAAATTGTATAATGGTATTCAATGGTCGATTAGATGTATTTCCGACAAAATTACAAATTGTATCGACACTTTATCTTTTTTAGACGAATTCATTTACAAATTGAACTTAGGTTTGTTTTAACCCAACTTGAAAATAAATTGAGCTAAACGCTTAATTATATGTATATTATACTTGTGGTTTTTGCATTTGGGGGACTATTTTTGTTTTTCGCACAATAAGGTCTATGTTTGAAATTCAACCAACCCATTTATTACAATTACTAATATTGCATATTTAAAACCCACACCCTTGTTGTTAGAAAATTAAATAATCTGATGCCGTATTTAGATTACTTATGTACTTGACATATAGAGAGTTACAGGACTAATGAAATTGGCAAGACCTTAATCCAATCTTTGGCAATTATTCGTTAACTTTGTTTCATCAAAACCACAAGGCAATTAAAAGAGCTTGTTTGCAAGAAATT
>DYOK01000289.1 GCA_020720565.1 Acetofilamentum sp. | reverse complement strand
AATAAAGTTTTAATTAAAGAATTTTTAAATAGGTCGAAGACCTTAAGTTGATAGAATATGACAGACGATATTTTTAGTTTAGATGTACCAGTAGTCGAGCATTCCATTATTAAGGTAATTGGAGTAGGGGGTGGAGGAAGCAATGCGGTCAATCATATGTACCGTCAAGGTATCAAAGATGTCGATTTTGTAATTTGTAATACCGATGCCCAAGCGTTAATCGAAAGCCCCATACCGAATAAAATTCAGTTGGGTAAATCGTTAACTCAAGGTCTTGGAGCAGGTAATAAACCCGAAAGAGGCAAAGAGGCTGCTATCGAAAGTTTAGAAGAAATTAGAGCTTTATTAAGCCAAGGAACCAAAATGGCTTTTATTACGGTCGGAATGGGAGGTGGCACCGGTACAGGAGCGGCACCTATTGTGGCCGAAGCCGCTAAAGACCTAGGAATTTTAACCGTAGGGATAGTAACCATTCCGTTTAAGTTCGAGGGCAAACGACGAATAATGCAAGCGGTAGATGGAATCAATAACTTAAAGAAACACGTCGATTCGCTTTTGGTTATCAACAACGAGCGATTGCGCGAAATTTATGGAAACTCTGAATTAACCAATGCATACGCACATGCCGATAACATTTTAACAGTGGCCGCAAAAGGTATTGCAGAAATAATTACGGTACATGGGCATATGAACGTCGACTTTGCCGATGTTAATACCGTAATGAGCGAGTCGGGGGTAGCACTCATGGGAACAGGAAAAGCACAAGGCGACCATAGAGCCTTGCAGGCTATAAAAGAGGCACTCACTTCGCCTTTGCTTAGCAATAATAACATAAAAGGAGCTAAAAATATTCTTCTCAATGTAACCTCGGGCGAGAAAGAAATTACGATGGACGAAATAGGCATTATATCCGACTACGTTCAAGATATTGCGGGGCATTCGGCCGATATTATTTTGGGAACGGGTAACGACATCACACTTGGCGAAAATGTTTCGGTTACTATTATTGCAACCGGTTTTAGCGAAAACAGCATTCCCGAATTGGTGGCGCATAAAAATGGCGATCAACCACAAACTAAAGAAATGGAATTGGTTCTCGAAGAGGATGAACACGACAATCCGCTCGACCCAAAAGAAGAAGCAGTTCGGCATATTTACGGCGAAAACGTAGGAAAAGACATACAACTCGATATTGACGAAATAGAGTTAAATAAATCCAAAATAACCGATTTGTCCGATCCATCGCATGCCAACACCATCGACGAAATGTACAATGTACCTGCTTATCTTCGAAAGAAAAAGCAATAAGGTCTTTGATCTATTTCGTATTTATTAACTATCTTGTGTAATTTTATGCCGCATTAAATTAATCTAAGATTCTGATAAATAGTTGACTACAAAATTATTAAACAGGCTGTAGACCTTGAATCATCAAATGGTATATTTTTAAAATGAGCACATCAAACAAATTTATCGATGTAAAAGAGAGCATTCGATCCAAAAACCCCAACTTGCTTAAGATAATGCCTTGGTTTGTGCTAAATTACATCCGAAAAGCCATCCACGAAGACCAAGTTAATCAAATTATTGATGAAAATAAGCACCTTTGGGGTCTCGATTTTGTTCGTCAAATGGTGTATAATGTGTTTGATGTTAAAGCCGAGCTCAATGGCTTCGGAAATGTCCCTGACTCAGGGCGTTTTATTTTTGTGGCCAATCACCCATGGGGAGCAATGGAAGCAGTTGCACTTCTCGATATCGTTTCAAAAAAGTACGATGAACCTAGGTTTATTGTCAACGATTTATTGATGAGTCTCAAAAATTATCAACCCTTATTTCTCCCTGTTAACAAGCACGGGGCACAAGCCAAAGAAAACGCACGTTTACTTGACGAGAATTTTGCTTCGGGCCGACCAATTCTTATTTTCCCTGCAGGAATGGTTTCCCGTAAAATAAAAGGAGAAGTGATGGATTTGGAGTGGAAGAAAAGTTTTATCGATAAAGCACGACAATACAAACGAGATATAATACCCGTTTATATCGATGGTAAGAATTCAAACTTTTTTTATACAGTTTACCAGATAAGGAGCTTATTTGGAATCAAAGCCAATATCGAAATGTTCTATTTGGTCGACGAAATGCTTAAAAATGCACATAAAACATTACCATACCATTTCGGAAAGCCCATCCCATACCAGACGTTCGATACCTCAAAATCAAAAGAGCAATGGGCCGAACTGGTCAAACAGCATGTTTATCAACTAAAAAATCATACCGATAAATTGTTCGCCCCAGAACCATAATCAATAACGGTTGAGGCTATATGCAGTAAGGGATTGCGGGCTACTTTCCTGTCTACTGACACGAATTTTTATGCGTGGCGGAATGCTCGAATTACCACTGAAACCCCTGCCTGCGGCAGGCAGGCTTATTGCATATAGCCTTT
>DYOK01000288.1 GCA_020720565.1 Acetofilamentum sp. | reverse complement strand
GAAACAGGGCTTTTTTATAAACCAAAATTTTGATTATTTGACGGTGTTTTTGGTGTTATTGCTCATTCTTTGCCATCAATGCTTTAACGGGTTCAAGACCATAAACATGGCCTTCTTCTATGGCTTTAAGAACAGCACCACCCCCTGTAAAAATGTAATATTTTGGACTATCTAAAGCCACAATATACAAGCCAGGCAATAAGCGTTTGAGTTCTTGCATGGTATCGCCACCACCATATAATTTAACCGCATCTTTGTTTTTATCGATTAACTCGTCCAAAGCAATTGTGCCCTCGTTAAAATGAGGCGTATAGCCCATCACTGCATTGATAAAAATAGAGTGGGCACCCATGAAAATGGCTTTAATCTTATCATCTTCGAATGACTCTTTGGCCACATCTAGAACATAGTTGAGCTCAGTACCTTTTTTTAAATCTTTGATGGCATGGACCCTGTATTTACCCTCAACGCAAGCGTCGGTTTCGTCCGATTCGACAATGTAGGGCAACTCAACCATTTTTTGAGGACATTTTTGAGCATATTCCACAAACTGTAAAGCTGTTGCAATATCTTCGTCATCAACCCCTTTTATTTTAATGCCATATTTAGCACATAAGTACGCATTGTAAATTACACCTCCCAAAACCAGAAAATCGGCTTTATCAAGCAAAGCGTATAAGCTATCAATTTTGGTATTGAACTTTGAACCAGCTACCACAGCAATAAAAGGCGATTGCGGTTTAAAAACTCTATCGAGGTTCGATATTTCTTTTTGCATCAGAAAACCAGCATACGAAGGCAAGTATTTGGTTACACCTACCGTCGAGGCATGAGCCTGCCACGA
Source organism: Acetofilamentum sp. (assembly GCA_020720565.1). Taxonomy (GTDB): domain Bacteria; phylum Bacteroidota; class Bacteroidia; order Bacteroidales; family JAFGXI01; genus JAFGXI01. The sequence continues at coordinate 1,606 of DYOK01000288.1, read as the reverse complement.
ACCAAAAGCATCGTTTACAAAAATATCGGCTAAGCCTGCGAGTTGATTGGCTAAACGGTCGCCCCATTCGTCTTTGCGTTCTTCGCCGTAAAACCAGCGGGTGTTGGGCAAGTATATCCCATCTATCACATTGTTTTTCAGGTCTTTTATCATGTGATTAATCGATGTTTCGAGGCCCAAATAACCTTGTTTCTCGTGCTCGTGAAACTCTGGAATCTGAAAATTGATATGCAATTTGGTGCGCAAATAATCAACTATGGGCTGCACCGATGTGTTATCGCCAATTTCGATGGTGTTTTCTTTTTTATTTCGAGGCCTACCTACGTGACTCATTAAAATAATTTTGCCTCCTTTTGCTGCAATATAGTACAGTGTACCAATGGTGGCATCGATGCGATAAGGGTCGTGAATGATACCTTTTTTTACCACATTGTGGTCGACTCGAACCAGCACAACCTTATCTTTAAGATCGGCATCTTGTAATAATGGAATGGAATTTGTCATGTTTTTTCGTTTATTGATTATCATTTGGGATATAGAGCTGTTTATCTGTTGGTTATGCCTTGAGAAGATTCTTTCGTCACTTCGAAAGACACAGTAACAAAATTATTAAATAGTTCTTACAACTTATTTGTAAATTTACAGATTCTTTTATTGATCGATGCGAATTATATTAACGATATTATTTTTATTGAGTTTAGCCAAAGGTTTTTCAAACGTTACAGTTCAAAATATGGCTGTAAACGATGGTGAATGGATCTTGTCGATTGATACAATCCAAAGCGACACTTCGGCTCATGATACCCTTTTTATTCCGATTAATGATAAACGCAGCAAACTTATTGCCGTTGCAATGGCCATTTTAACAGGTCCAATTGGCGGACACCGGCTTTATTTGGGCACTCAGCCTCACGTACCGCTTGTTTACGCATTTACATTAGGTGGTGGAATGGGGCTTTTGCCACTTATCGATATTTTCGTAATTTTGTTTTCGAAAGATTTGAATCAACTTCATAATAATCCACAAGTGATAATGTGGGGCAATGGGGATGAGCTAAAATCGTCAGAAGAGTTAGATTCAACGTCATATAATTAACAAGCTTAGTACTTTGAACAATATAATGTAGTATTTTATTAAGTAAAGAGATTGTTTTAATGCTAGTTAGTAAAATATTAATCAGGTCGAAGACCTTAAATTATCCAACATGAAATCACATAAAATGTTTCGTACTATTTTTTTAGGCATAGCCTTGCTTTCTGGCCCGTTTTTTTTACAATCTTGTCAAGAAGATATCAAAGACATGGAGCAACGTGATAAAATTATTGGGCAGTGGGACGTAATCGAAAACGTTGCAGGCGTTAATCCCGCTTCGGTTGATGTTCGTGATGTTAATTTGGCCTATTCGGTTCGTATTTCGGCTTCTCAGGTTTTTGCTGATGAAGTCTATTTGTATAATTTTTTTGGTAAGGGAAACAGTTTTTATGTCCCGGCCTCTGTAAACGGTAATACTATTACGATAACAGAAATTGAACTAGACGACAATAAGTTTCGTGGACAGGGAACCATTTCGAGTAATTATAAAACCATTACGTGGACTTATTGGGT
>DYOK01000045.1 GCA_020720565.1 Acetofilamentum sp. | reverse complement strand
AATATTCGACAGACTTCTTATTGCATGTATTGAAAATTGTTAATTTATAATCGTTGGGTGCAAAACCCGATAGTCATTTAACAAAAAATCCCCGCCTCAACAGAAGCAGGGGTTTATTAGTAAGTATTATTTTCAGCTAACTTATTTCCTTTCAATCCAATTCACTATCCATTCACCAACTTCGGTAGTCGAATAAGCTTTTTCATTATCAGCAATATCTTCGGTAACAACCTTTGCATCCATGCTCGCAGCTACAGCTTTGCGAATCAAAGCACTTTCATCCATCATACCAAATGCATACTCGAACATCAATGCAGCCGAAAGTATGGTTGCCAATGGGTTGGCAATATTTTTGCCGGCAGCTTGCGGATACGAACCGTGAATTGGCTCAAATACCGACGTATGAATACCTACCGAAGCCGATGGGAGCATTCCCAACGAACCGGTAATAACCGAAGCCTCATCGGTCAAAATATCACCGAAAAGATTTTCGGTAACCAACACATCAAAGCTTTTTGGCCATTGGATAATACGCATAGCGGCATTATCCACAAACATAAATTCTGTCTCAATATCAGGATACTGCGGTGCAATTTCCTGCCCAATCTGACGCCACAAACGCGATGTTGCCAATACGTTTGCTTTATCCACAATGGTTACTTTTTTATTACGTTGTCCGGCATATTTATAGGCTAAATGCAGAATACGTTCCACTTCTTCGCGGGTATAAACACAACTATCGTAAGCAGTATTGCCATCTTCGGAGCGACCCTGAGGTTTTCCGAAATACAAACCGCCTGTTAATTCGCGAATACACATAAAATCGGCTCCATCAACCAAATCAGCACGAAGCGGCGACTTATGTATCAAAGAAGGAAAAGTTGTAACCGGACGGATATTAGCATAAAGTCCTAAATCTTTTCGCATTTTCAGTAATCCTTGTTCGGGACGCACTTTAGCAGCCGGATTATTATCGTATTTTGGGTCGCCAATAGCACCAAAAAGCACAGCATCCGATTGCATACACAACTCGTGCGTTGCTTTTGGATAAGGTTCGCCCACCGCATCGATGGCACAGGCACCAACTATGGCATATTCGTAACTTAACACATGACCGAACTTTTTACATACTGACTTTGTTACATTCAATGCTTGTTCGACTATTTCGGGACCTATACCATCTCCCGATAAAACTGCAATTTTCAACGATTTACCCATTATTTTTTATATTTATTCTTGTTTAAACTATTTTTTATATTTTTTGCAAACGTAAAACATATATCACATCTGATATTCTCTCAGTATTTATCCTTAAATCGTCATTTTTATGAACATGCTTCTTATTCCGATTGCCGTCTTTATGGGTATTGTAGCCCTGCTTATTTTAAAAGAAATTAAATCAAATAGTGTATTTAAGAAAGCACTGAAATTATTAATCCTACTTGGTTTTATCGTTGCTTTTGTAGTAATTGCCTACTATATGTCAGCATCAAAAGGATATTAATCTTTCTCCTCAATAATATTCAACATTTTTTCGGTAGCTTTGAGTGCCGAAACCGTTTGATCGCCGTCCAATCCACGCGTTTTAAATATCTTTTCACCAAATTTCCATGTAATAATTACTTGCACTATGGCATCTGTTTTACCTCCAGGAGGAATTACGACCTGATAATCCAATAATTCAGGGGTTGCTTTATCTAATTTTTTATACATTTTGTATAATGCTTTTGACAAAGCGTGGTATTGACCATCGCCTGCTGCTGTTTCTTCAAAAACGCTCCCGTTAATTTCTACTTTTACGCTCGCCATAGGACGCAACCCTTTCGACACGGTTAAGGAGTAATTGAGTACGCGGATAACTTTGCTCTCTTCATCGTTATTCACTACGTCCGAAACAATATAAGGCAATTCGTCGAGCGAAATAAGTTCCTTTTTATCCCCTAATTCGATTACGCGTTGCGTTACTTTTTTCATCAATTCATCATCGAGTTCGATACCGAGTTGTTGCAAATTTTTCAGAATACTTGCTTTTCCCGAATTTTTACCCAACGCATACAAACGCTCACGTCCGAAACGCTCGGGCAACAAATCGTTGTAATACAGATTCTTTTTATTATCACCATCGGCATGTATACCAGCCACTTGTGTAAACACATAATCACCGATTACCGGTTTATTGGCAGGAATCCGAACACCTGCATAGGACTCTACTAACCTACTTACCGAATTAATTTTCGACTCGTCAATTTTTGTTTTTATTTTCAATTGGTCGTGTAAAACCGCAACCACACTCGAAAGTGGCGCATTTCCGGCACGCTCGCCCAATCCATTGATAGTAACGTGCACACCATGAATACCTGCATTAACGGCTTCCATTACGTTTGCCACCGCAAGGTCGTAATCGTTGTGTGCATGAAAATCGAAATGCAATGCAGGATAACGCTCCAACATAATTTTACAAAATGCTGCTGTTTCGGTTGGATTAAGCACACCCAAGGTATCCGGCAGCATAAATCGCTTGATGGATTCATCTTTCAGATTATCAATCATATAAAACACATAATCCAACGAATTACGCATTCCGTTCGACCAATCTTCGAGATAGATATTTACATCAATATCCATTGCACGCGCATTGGCTAACACTTTTTTAATATCAGCAATATGCGTTTCGGGCGATTTTTTAAGTTGGTTCAAGCAATGGTTTTCAGAACCTTTGCAAAGTAAATTCAATACTTTACAACCGGTATCATTAATCCATTTGAGCGAATTGAGATCATCTACAAATCCTAACACTTCCAACTTTCGCAAAAAACCGTGTTCAAGTGCCCATTCGGCAACTCTACTTATCGATTTAAATTCGCCTTCCGAAATACGTGCCGATGCAATTTCGATGCGATCAACACCCAAATCTTCGAGTAAAACACGCGCTATGCTCAGTTTTTCCTGTGCCGCAAACGATACTCCCGATGTTTGTTCACCATCGCGGAGCGTGGTATCCATTATTTCTAACATAATTCTAATATGCTGATGTGATTAATGTGCCAATATGCCAATGTGCCAATGTGATTAATGTGCCAATATGCCAATGTGATTAATGTGCCAATTCTAAAAATGATTTCTAATTTATTGGCACATTGGCAAATTATCTTATTGGCAAATTATCTTATTGGCAAATTATCTTATTGGCACATTATCTTATTGGCAAATTATTTTCCCTTTTCGAAAGCCTCAATCAAATCTTTTTTACTCAACAAATAATCAATATCGTCCAATCCGTTCAGCAAACATTCTTTTTTATAGGCGTTAATAGCAAATGTTTCCGATTTTCCGGTTGCGTTATTGGTAATTGTTTGATTTTCCAAATCGATAGTCAGCGTTGTTTTGGCATCAGCATTTACCGATGTAAAAATCTCTGCTAAAAATTCTGCTGATACAACAACAGGTAAAACACCATTATTCAAAGCATTATTTTGAAAAATATCGGCAAAAAAGCTCGACACAACCACCTTAAATCCGTAGCCATCAATAGCCCAAGCAGCATGCTCGCGGCTCGAACCCGAACCGAAGTTTTTGCCGCCTACAAGAATTGACCCACTATAAGTAGGGTTGTTCAATACAAAATCAGCTTTAGGGCTACCATCTTTGTTGTAACGCCAATCGGCAAAAAGATTATCGCCAAAACCGTTTTTGTCAGTCGCTTTCAAAAAGCGCGCTGGTATAATCTGATCAGTATCCACATTCTCAATAGGAAGTGGAACAACTGTTGAAGTTAATGTTAAAAACTTTTCCATTTTTTATTGTTATTTAGCACACGGAAAACACGGAGTAACTGAGTAACACTGTATTTTTTAGGCATCTAATTATTTAATTCTTTTCTATCATTCGTATAAATAACTCTTTTGAGTTCAGCTTTTTTCCCAAAATTCAACAGCAATCCAATTTCAATACCACATGCCTTTAAATAATTTATAAGCTGATATTCATGCTCTTTGCATATACTTTCAACGGCTTTTAGCTCCAGAATAACCTTACCCTCAACTACTATATCTGCATAAAAAACACCAACTACTTTTTGATTATAATATACATTAATAGGTTTCTCTGTTTCACATTTCAGCCCCATTGTTGTTAATTCAAGATACAATGCATTTTTATAAACTTTCTCTAAAAACCCAAAACCAAGTTTATAATGAACTATATAAAATGCATGTAGAATCTCGTCAGTTAGTTCTTTATATAACATAATTGTTAATTGTGTTATTCCATATTTTCCGTTTATTCAGTGTGCTAAGAACGCGGATCTGTGATACGACCTGTCACAGCTGCAGCAGCAGCAACAAGCGGACCTGCCAAAATAGTACGTGCTCCAGGTCCCTGACGACCTTCGAAGTTACGGTTTGATGTGGATACAGCATATTTACCAGCAGGAACTTTATCATCGTTCATAGCCAAACAAGCCGAACATCCGGGCTGACGCAAGGCAAACCCAGCCTCAGTCAAAATATCGTACAAACCTTCTTCACGAATTTGTTTTTCCACCATCCAACTTCCGGGAACCAACCATGCAGTAACGTTTTCAGCTTTCTTTTTGCCTTTTACAAAATTGGCAAAAACGCGGAAATCTTCAATACGTCCGTTGGTGCAACTTCCTAAAAACACATAATCGATAGCTTTTCCTTCTAACTTTTCACCCGCTTCGAAGCCCATATAATCCAACGACTTTTGATACGAAATACGTCCGGTCTCGTCAACCGATTCCAATGTTGGGATTGATTCTTTAATGCCCATTCCCATTCCCGGATTGGTTCCGTAAGTAACCATGGGTTGAATATCAGCAGATTCGAATACTAATTCTTTATCAAACTTAGCATCTTCGTCGGTTTTCAATGTTTGCCAGTAAGCTAATTTATTGTCCCATTCTTCGCCTTTTGGAGCAAATTCACGACCTTTTACATAATCAAAAGTAGTTTGGTCAGGCGCAATAAGTCCACCACGTGCACCCATTTCGATAGAAAGGTTACAAACCGTCATGCGTTCTTCCATGCTCATGGAGCGGATAGCTTCGCCGGCATATTCCACGAAATAACCTGTAGCACCGCCAGTAGTAAGTTTCGAAATCATGTAAAGTGCTAAGTCTTTGGCACTTACACCAGCACCCAATTTGCCGTTAAACGTGATTCGCATCGTTTTGGGGCAACTTTGCAAAATACATTGCGTTGCCAACACCATTTCCACTTCGCTGGTGCCGATTCCAAAAGCGATAGTACCAAAAGCACCATGCGTAGAAGTGTGGCTATCACCGCAAACAATCGTCATTCCCGGTTGAGTAAAACCATTTTCGGGTCCGATAATATGTACAACACCATTTTTAGCATGTCCGAGTGGATAAAACAGCGGCATATTGAATTCGCTTGCATTTTTAGCAAACGTATCCAACTGATTGCGCGAGATTGGATCCTGAACTGGTTTATCCTGATTGATAGTTGGCGTGTTGTGGTCGGCAGTCATGGTTGTGAGCTCCGGACGAAAAACTTTCAGTCCGCGAGCACGAAGTCCGTTAAAAGCCTGTGGGCTTGTTACTTCGTGGCAAAAATGACGGTCGATATACAACTGTGTCGGTCCGTTTTCGACCAATGATACCACGTGGGCATCCCAAATTTTGTCAAATAATGTTTTCATACTTCGTAGACGGCGGACAACAGATGACAGACAACAGAAAAGAAGCTCTGTCTATTGAAACTGGAATTCGCACTTCATTTTTTATATTATTCTTTATTTTTATTTTTTAGATATTTAATAAACATAGCATCTGACCCATAATCGAACCCTTCAGCAATATTATTCATAACAGAAACAGCAGCTCTTTGAATCTGAGTCTTTGAATCCAAAATCTCTCATATTTTCAGCTAAATCATAAATCTGATTTGCAAAAACTCTCGCTTCCTACCAAATTCTCAAATCCTCAAAACTCTTCATCTCTTCTGTCTTTTCTGTTTTCAGTCGTCAGTTGTCCGTTGTCTTTACTTTACAAACTGATTTATTGCATTGATATATGCTTCGACGGATGCTGCAACAATATCGGTATTTGCACCAAAACCATAATATACAATTCCATCGTGTTCCACTTGCATGTGTACTTTACCAACATCGTCGCTTCCTTTGTTAATAGCCTGAATAGTAAACTCTTGCAGCGTCATGATGCGATTAATAATTTTTTTCAATGCTTTGATGGCAGCATCTACCGGTCCATTGCCCGAAGCCGCAGCCTCGAATTTTTCGCCAGCAATAATCAAACCGATACTGGCAACAGCTTGAATTCCAACACCCGAAGTAACCTGTAAAAAATCAAGTTGAATACGTTGCTTTTCGGTACGTCCTTTTCCAGCCAATAACAATACATCGTCATCGTTAATGTCTTTCTTTTTATCAGCTAATTTCAGGAATTCCTCGTAAATTTTATCCAATTGTTCACCTTCAACATTTACACCCAGCACACCCAAACGATGTTTAAGTGCAGCACGACCGCTACGGGCAGTCAGTACAATCGAGCTTTTGTCGATTCCCACATCTGTTGGGTCCATAATTTCGTAGCTCTCGCGATTTTTCAGCACACCATCCTGATGAATACCCGAAGAGTGCGCAAATGCATTTCGTCCAACAATTGCTTTATTTGCCTGAACCGGCATATTCATCAAACCGGAAACCATACGACTTATGCCATAAATCTCTTGAGTATTGATTTGTGTTTCAATATTCATTGATTTGTGACATTTTAATATCATAGCAATTTCTTCCAACGATGTATTTCCGGCACGTTCGCCAATACCATTAATCGTTACTTCCACCTGACGAGCACCGCTTTGAACACCGGCAATGGTGTTGGCAGTTGCCATGCCCAAATCGTTGTGGCAGTGTGTAGATAGGATAGCATTGTGTACGCCATTCACATTATCCATCAGAAATTTAATTTTCTCTCCATATTCCCAAGGTAAACAATAACCTGTTGTGTCAGGGATGTTTACAACCGTAGCGCCGGCTTTAATAACTGCTTCAACCACACGCGCTAAATAAACATTGTCGGTACGACCGGCATCTTCGCAATAAAACTCCACATCTTCCACATACTTTTTAGCATGCTTTACGGCAGCCACCGCACGTTCCAGAATTTCGTCCTGTGTGGAATTAAATTTGTGTTTGATGTGAAAATCGGATGTTCCAATTCCGGTATGTATGCGTTTGTTTTTGGCATACTTAAGCGCCTCAGCAGCCACATCAATATCTTTTTGAACGCCACGTGTCAAAGCGCAAATAGTGGGCCAAGTAACGGCTTTCGATATTTCGACTACCGAATTAAAATCTCCCGGACTTGATATCGGAAACCCCGCTTCGATGACATCAACACCCAATCTTTCGAGCGCTTTAGCTACCTGAATTTTTTCAATAGTGTTCAACTGACAACCGGGTACCTGTTCGCCGTCGCGTAATGTAGTGTCGAAAATAAATAATCTATCCATAATTATAAGCCCCCTAACCCCCTAAAGGGGGAATTACCCAAAATAATCGGAGGCATGGGTAATATATAATCAATAATTAGTTTTTTATCTCTTTATTCCCCCTTTAGGGGGTTAGGGGCATTTCTAAAAAAAGCCTTCTGCACCGTAGTGAGAAGGCTTTAAATTATACATTGTAATAACTACATACCAAACTCACTTCTACTTGTTTTGCAAGAGAATAATAATACCAAGTAGAAGAATATGTAGAAAATTGTTATTCATCGCTGTTTTTTTATTTCGCTGCAAAGATAATTTATTTTTCCAAGCCCACAAAACGAAATGTAATTTTTTTGATTATTTTACTTTCATTTTTGAAGTTTTCGTTCAAATAAATTTATAGTATAAACAAAACGCTTTTAAAAAAGTTCATTCCACCTTACATAAATAAAACTTTATAAAATGATATAAAATCAGAATTTTAATATTCCGTACCACGTATTTGTTTCAATTTAAAGCGAAATTTGCCCATTTGGCTTACAAACAAGCCAAAAACGGTAATGGCTATTCCGCTCATTTTCAACCCGTTCAGTTGCTCATCTAACAGCCACCATGCCAATACGGCCGTAAAAACAGGAATCAGATTCACAAACACATTGGTGCGCGCAACGCCAATTTTACGAACTACTCCCGCAAAAAGCACAAAAGCTATAACTGACGCAAAAACAGCTAACATAAACAGCGCAGAAAGTCCGTCGGAAGTGATTTTATCTATGGTAAATGTCGAAAAATCGATGATAAAAAAAGTAGGAATAAAATAAATCAAGCCCACTAAACTTTGATAGAAAATAACATTTATGGTGGAATAATGGGTGGAGATTTTACGCAAAGTGGTGGTATAACTCACTGCCGAAAAAACAGCCAAAAACATCAGCACAATTCCCCACGGATTGGCAGCAAAGCCGCCTTTAGGCTCGTAAATAACCAGAAAAACTCCAGAAAGTGATACCAAAATTCCGACAATATTAGCAAAAGAAATCTTTTCTTTTAACAAAAAATAAGCCAACACGGGAGCAAAAAGCGGAATGGTAGAAATTATGACCGATGCCAACGTGGATTCAACTATGGTGAGTCCGTAGGTTTCGCCAATGTAGTACATAAAAGGTTCGAAAAAAGCCAACAGCAAAAACCATTTCACATCTTCGCTGCGCATAAGCTGAAACCTGCCAGCCAATTTCGACACCAAAAATAGCAATACCGATGCAATGACTAATCGTAATGTTACCAACGTTACAGGCTGAAACGAAAGGATAGCCTGCTGCGTCCATATAAACGAAAACGACCAAAACAACATCGCCAAACTTATTGCACCATATAATTTTACTTTCTGCATAAACCTTTCGAACCTTATGAACTTTTTAACTTTAAAACCTTTACAAACCAAATTACGACATACGACCTTTATAATCTTCGTACCCAAACTCACGTATCAACTTAAACTCATTTTCTTTAGTCCAAATACCGATACTCGGATGCGAAACTCCGTTGAACATATTGGTTTTCACCATGGTATAATGAATCATATCTTCGAAAACAATGCGGTCGCCTATCTTCAACTCTTCGTCGAACGACCACGAACCGTAAAAATCGCCTGAGAGGCAACTGTTTCCACCCATTCGATACGTTGGTTTTCCTGAAACAGCATCCGTAGCGCCTACAATAGCCGGTTTGTACGGCATCTCAAGGCAATCGGGCATGTGGTTAGAGAATGAAACATCGAGCATAGCGGTTTTAATTCCTTTATTTTCAACAATATCAACAACCGATGACACTAACACTCCTGTGCGCCACGCAAAAGCACTTCCGGGTTCCAATATCAACTTCAAATGAGGATATTTAGCTTTGAAATTTTGCAGCAAGCTGATTAAATGCTCCACATCGTACCCTGCCTTTGTCATTAAATGTCCGCCACCCATATTCAGCCATTTCATCTGACTGAAAAACTTTCCGAACTTTTCATCCACAACATTCAATGTTTTCTCCAAATCGTACGAAGTAGATTCGCAAAGTGTATGAAAATGAAGCCCTTCAACACCATCGGGCAATGTGTTACCCAACAAATTAGCTACTATTCCCAATCGCGAACCCGGCGCACAGGGATTGTACAAATCGGTTTCCACATCCGAAAATTCGGGATTAATACGCAACCCACACGACACATTATAAAATTGTGTTTGTGGATAAAGTCGTTCAAACTGCGTGAGCGAGTTAAAAGTAATATGACTGCTTAGTTTTACAATTTCGGGAAATTCGCGGTCGGTATAAGCAGGTCCATACGTGTGCGCCAGACTGCCCATTTCTTCGAAAGCCAAACGGGCTTCGGCCAACGAACTGGCTGTAGAATACGGAATATATTCGCACACAATGGGAAAAACACTCCACATAGCAAAGGCCTTGAAAGCCAGTATTATCTCCACTCCTGCCCGCTCTTTAACAGAACGAATAAGTTCCAGATTGCGGCGAAATGCCACTTCGTCGAGCACATAACAGGGAAAAGGTATTTTTGAATAATCCATTTATGATTAGTTTATAAAATTATGTGAAACATCTTAATTACGATTAATTCTATCCATTGCGCTCTACTCCATCTATTGCTCCCCTCGCCTCAAGGAGATGGGTTGTGGGTGAGATAGAGTTTATTTAATTTCTTTTGCGCCAAGCAGTTCCGACGACACTTCGTTCAGCCAGCCGGCTTGCTGAAAAACAGCTGATTGTATTTTTAAAAAGCGAATATTGGCTAACGATACAGGATTTCCGTTTAGGTCAACGGCATGATTTACAATATTATGATTGAATCCGGCAATAATATAACCTCCAAATCCGCCAAGATATACAATACGACTATCATCATCGGGATTTCCTACGAAAGCAGTTGATTCGGATGTCAATGCCAATACAGCATGTTGCCCCTGCGCATACACGTATCTGAACACATCACTGATATATAACGAATAATCTTCTTGCGGCTCAACTGGTTCGTCGCACGAATATAAGAATAGTAAGAAACACAAAAAAGAAAAGAAATCGCATTGATTTTTAATGTTGAAAAATGAAGACACAAAAGTACAAAAAAATAAGGCAACAGCAATTTTAAATTCTGTCACAAATAAGGTTTAACAACTTGTTAATAACTTTTTGGATGAAGTATGCTTTTTGCGAATGGAATATCCTACTTTTGCACTGTGGAAAAAATTTACGAACATATCGAAAAACTATTAGGGCGTAACGATTACGTCGTAGTACCCGGCTTAGGAGGTTTTGTATTGCAGCAACAGTCAGCTGCAATAATCGACAATAAATTAATAGCCCCACGTAAAACGATAGCATTCAATGCTTTAATGCATCATGCTGATGGATTATTGGTCATTGAAATTGCTCGCACCGAACGTATTTCTTACCGAATAGCACAAGAATTACTACAAGTTGAAATCAAACTTTTCAAAAAGCAACTACAAGTTAGTGGAAGTTTTGAATTCGGAAATTTTGGTGTTTTCAATCTCACCGATGAAGGCAATTATGTTTTTATCCCCAATACAAAAGCGGCATTTATTCCTTCAAATATCGGGGTAGTTGATTTACAGTTAAACGATTATACTAAACAACAACTTGTACCAATAAAACATAAATCGCTTTCGACAAAAAGTATTTTGCGCTATGCAGCTGTTTTTGCTTTGTTAATAAGCCTTATGTTTGTTTCAGAACAGCATCCCGACCGTAGCAGAACACAATCGGCAGCTATCGTAAGTTTGAGCAAACTAACAACGGTAGCTAAAACTCTAACAGATACAATCGCAATAGCCGATACTACCTCGCAACAAGCCCCACAGCCTACAAAAGATGAAATGACAATCAACACGAAGGCGTACCATGTAGTTGTTGCCAGCATGCCTACACAGCAATCGGCCGAGGATTATTGCAAACAATTGAATGAATTAAATTTCCCTGCAGCAAAGGTTTTAGAACCTGTAAAAACATATCGGGTTGCCATTAAGTCGTTCACCGACAAAGAAGAAGCAATTCGCTATATGGAAAATCTGCGTACCACTGATGAGCGATTCAGTACGGCGTGGGTACTTTGCAAAAAGTAAAAACAAAACAAATTATCACTTCAGTATTGCGGGCAAAAGAAAAATAGTTATCTTTGCACCCGCTAATAGTAAAAACATGCGGCTGTGGCGTAATTGGTAGCCGCGCCAGACTTAGGATCTGGTGCCGAGAGGCGTGGGGGTTCGAGTCCCTTCAGCCGCACGAAAAACATACAAATAGACTAATAATCAATTGATTATTGGTCTTTTGTGTTTTTATAATATTAATCTATTTTTCTCTGACTGACGTATATAGCTGAATTTTAAACACTTACTTTAAAAAAGTAGACGAAAATGGGAAGAAAACAGACTCTTATTGTTTATCCGCACTTAAATGATTGTGCGGGTGATGTATCTAAAGATTGGTATGTTGAGTATAAATATCGTGTTCCGCACGAACGTAAACTAATTTCGGAACGGATATACAAAGGTTTGCAGGTTGGTACTGTTGACCAAAGAAGATTATTAGCGGACAAAATTATTGCGGATAAACGTAAATGGCTTGATGATGGCGGATTTTTGAAACCTGAAAATAAAACGCGGGTATATGTTGACGAATTGGAATATTCCAACGTTACGCGCCTGTATGGAAAAATTAAAAATGAATTACCTACCATTCGACAAAATATAAGTAACTACCTGACTTATATTAAACAACAAAAAACGGCGGTTACTTATTCCAATATTCAAACAAAACTCAGAACCTTTGTAGCGTATTTGGTTAATAAAAAATTGGATGTTGATGTAAAAGTAATCAACCGAAAACATATTATTGATTTTTTGGTGTATTTGGCTAATGATATGAAATTGAGCCGCGCAACGCTCAAAGATTATAAACAAGCGGTTGCAAACTATTTTGATTATGAAATAGATATGGAACTGTTAACGGTTAATCCGGTTGTGAGGATGCCGCTTTTGGGGCAAATAGTGGATTGTGCGGCCGTACCTTTTACGGATGATGAAAAACAACGGATGAAAGAATTAATAATATGAGTATCCGTTTGGATACCTAAGATTCGTTTTTATAAGTAATACAGGCTATAAGTAGCCTATCAAATAATTTATCTCCAAAATTTCGCCTATTAAATTTGTAACAAAACTCATTTAAATAGTTTTGAAGATATTGTGGCTCAATATCATGGTGAATATCCAACAATAATCGCTTTGCATTACTAATCGCAATATGAACCCAAGGTAACATTTCATTAACTTTTTCTTTTGGGATGACCTGTGGTCTGTGTTCAACATCAATTTCATTAAATTTAGCATAAGAGGTTGAATTATCTGTATCAATTCATAAGTGTCCGAACAATTTTCAGAAAATGGAAATGGGTTATTTCTTTTTTTGAGGTGCTATGAAAAATATTTAGCGATTCTGTACATTGCAAAGTCTTTGTCTTTGATGCCATAATTATTAGAAATGAATCTGTTGATTTTGCCGTTTAATCTCTCAGCCTTTGCATTCGTTTGTTTGCATTCAAAGAAGTTAACAATTTCATATTCGTGTTTTCTTATCATTTTTACTACTGATGTAAATTCATCAAATCCACTTTTTTTTACCTCCAAATACCATTGATGTAATTCTTGAATGATAAGAGATTTAGCCTTTATATGATTTGATATATCGTACCACTTCTTAAATTTTTGTGTCAATTGGTATGCTTCACTAAGCTCGTTATTATTTTCAAATACTTGATACATAACTTTTCTTCCTGCTTCGCTCCATTTTTCAGGTGATTGTGTCAGGCGGTAACGGCAATGTTTAAGCAAATCCAATTTCAGGAGTATTTCCTTGTCTTGCTCTGTCTTTTCCTTGCCTTTGCTTAATTGCCCTGATAGTTCTTTCTTGATTCTTGTTCGTACATCTAAAACTGCATCATACACATATTGCATTACATGAAATTTATCTATAACAACCTTTGCACGAGGAAGTTCCTGTGAACAAACATTTAGATAGCCTGCTGCCATATCGCAACTGATACTTTCAACTTTATTTAACTCATTTCCGAATAACGAAATTGCTTGAGAAACCTCAATGCTCTTGCAACTTTCTATCATCATGGCTATTTTACCCGTTTCTCCATTGCTCAAAATGCTGAATCCTTCGTGCCCGATTGCCTTATCATCTATGCTCATTTTCAATCCGATGTTTTCGGGGTTAAATACGTACAATGGTTTACCTTGCGTGATTTCTCCCGTCTGTTCATCTACATTTTCCAAGTATTTTGGATGCCATATATTGCTCTCTATATCAGGCTTATAATCACTTAAATGATTGCGATACCAATGATAAAGACTCTTGGGCTTGAGACTGAAAACCCGAGCAACTGTCGATATGTTTACCGGTTCTTCTTCAATCTTCATCCTTTAAAAAAAGACCTAATTCAGGTACCATTTTTAAGCCTTTCAAGGTTAATTCGTAGTTGTTGCTGTAGTGTCGGTCTTCACCCGAAAGCTTGTAGCGACGCCGATAAACCTTTAAGTAAATCGGCTTGCATACAAAACTATGACTCAAGGTCTCTATCGGATTGCAATAACCGTCAAAAACTACTTCATGGCTATCTTTTAACTCAACAGGTATCCTGTCTTCTTTCTCACGCAACTCTATAACCCAGCAAGTGGGAAACTCGTTTGCACCATAAATCTCGAAGTTCTCCAAAATATAATCTGGAACCAACATACGAGATACGGTCTCAAATATTGTGTCCGTAGACGGACGTGATTTTTTCTTCTGTCCCATAGACTGCTAAGATAGAAAAAATTCATAGCACCTCAAAAAAAGAAATAACCATAAAAAAATACATTGCGCTCCAAGCGTTAATCTTTTCTTCCATCCTTTTTCGCTTTATTGTAGAGCCAATACCAATACCGTTTACATTATTTTTTTTTGTTCCAAAACAATGCTTTGAAGTGTTGCAAGTAGTTGATTGTCTACATTATTTGTCTTGATAGTATCGTAATCAACACTATCAAATTCGGCTTTTGCGGTTTCGAAATCGTATATTAACGATCCTTTTTTA